>CAYXUT010000018.1:5244-26283 GCA_964468005.1 uncultured Magnetovibrio sp.
GATGATGACGGATAATAGCGCCATGCCAGCAATCGATCCAACTCCGAACAGGGCTATGTACACCAGGCCTTGCCATACCGATTGCACAGTCTGCATGGCAAGTACTATCAGCGCCGCCGAGCCGGCCATGCCGTGCATCAGGCCGACGACCAATGATCGGTAGGGGAAAGTAATGGCGTGCTCATGATCATGGCGAGCCGGGTCATGGGTGATGGGCACCTCTCCCTTGTGCGAGTGAGCATGGAAGTGGGTAACACCGCCCGCATGGTCATGGGCGTGGAAGTGGACCCGGTCGCGGTAGACGCGGCGCATCACATCGACGCCTAAGATCACGAGCATGACGCCAACCGCCGCTTCCAGTGCATGCGCGATGTCGTCTGAGATTGTGGTGTTGAGTGCCAGCACGACGCCACAGATAACGAACAGAGTGATCGTATGTCCGAAACCCCACACGGCGCCTTGGTGCACGGCATGTTTGAGCGATGTCGCGCGAGTTGCCAGCGCAGCCACGGCGGCCACGTGGTCGGGCTCAAAGGCATGGCGGACGCCAATCAAAAAGCCAAGGACCAGGATGGATGTCATGATATCTCCGTCGAGGCTATTCGCGCCGGGGTTTGTGCGCGGACGATACGTCGTTTTGAATTACAAGAGCGGCGAAGGCAATAGAGAATCGTCTCGGACATGAGGGTATCGGCCAAAAGCAGGCCGTTCGACCATTGTTTAGATGTGCTGGTCGATGGCGCCGTCCAACTGGCGTGCCGCTTGTCGCGCGAAGCGAAGAAGTTGATGACGGCGGCGGGTGGCGTTAATGGGTTGCTCTTCGGCGGCTCGGTGCAGGACGGCACCGAATTCGTCAGCGATGATGATGCCATGTTTGATCGGTAAGGCATCTAGCGGAAATTCGGCACCGACAGCGAAGTAGAAAAAATCGGCATGCGGCAGGTAGTCGGACCATTTATTATCTGCCTGGAAGTCGGCCAGTGTCGATTTAACCTCTACGATAGTGAAGTGGCCCTGTTTTTCGAGCCCCGCGACATCGGCACGGCGTTTCGACGCCAGCCTGAACTCGCGTAACGGCGTGACCCCCTGATGCGTCAAATATCGGCATACACCGCGTGTCAGTGCTTGGGTGATTTTCAGTCGAGAGATGTCATGATCCACGGCACAGCCTAATGTTCACTAAATGTTCTAAATGCCATTTATAATTCGCCCTTTGATAGAGGTCAATCGCGATGGTTTTCACCCGTCTTAGCCTGCTTGATTTCCACCAGTTCGGACCGGCTCGCCAGGCTCTCAATTTTTGACGAATTAGTTACGAGATCTTACAAGAGCGGCAGGAAGTCGGGAAATGGATGGTCGAGCGAAATTAGGGGCTCAGCCGATGCCAAATAATTCCTTTGCCGTTTCGCCCAAGATCATCTTTTTCTGATTCTCGTCCAGGTTGGCGTTCTCGATGATCTTTAAGGGCTCCATGTCGCCAATGGGAAACGGGTAGTCGGAGCCCAGAACGACATGATCATGGCCGCAGCACGAACAGAGGAAGTTCAAGGCATCGGGCTCAAACAGGACGCTGTCGAAATAGAGTTTGTTGAAACTGGCCACAGGGTCGGCGTATTCGCCAGGGTGGATATGGTTGTTGCGCGCCAGCCTTCCGAGCATGAACGGCAAAGCACCTCCGCCGTGCGAGACGACGCATTTAAGCCCTTCGTACTTGAGGAAGTGACCCGCGAACAGCAGCCTGGAGACCGCTGTTGTCGTGTCAGTGCCGCGTCCAACGGCGTTCATCATGCCGTAGTCGTTGAGGCGTTCATCACCGCAGCCGAACATGGGGTGTATATAGACAGTTGCGCCGAGGCTCACTGCTGCTTCCCAGAACGGGTCCAGGTCCGGATCATCTAGGTTGCCCGATGATCCGTGCGGTTGGGTGCCGATCATTACGCCGTGGAACCCGTTGCCCATGGCTTCATTCAGAACCTTGGCGGCGCGCTTGCCGTCTTGCAAGGGAACGGTGGCCAAGGGATGCAGGCGGTCGATATCTTCTGTGCCAGTGATCTGGAACTCGTTCATGAAGCGGCTCCAAGCCTCGCCTTCCTCAGCTGGCAGTTCGTATCCGAAACTGTCGAGCCAGCCGCCGACCACCTGGGCGTCCAGGGATTGCTCCGCCATCCACTGAAGGCGCATGTCCGCGTCGTAGAGTTTCGGTGACAAAGGGCGGGTTGGTACACCGCCCATGAAAGCTAGGCGGAACTTGCCTTCTTCTTCTGTCAATTCGACATTGGGAAAAGTCCCGCCTTTGGACTTGAGCTCGGCCAGCATGATCTGCGAGGTAAAATGGGCGTGGGTGTCGATGATCATTGTTTATCAGCTCCGGCGTTTATTAGGGTTTCGATCAGGTGACTGCGCATAGGCAGTTCGTCGATACAAAGGCCGAGTGGCTCCAACGCATCGTTGACGGCGCCTGCGATGGCCGCTGGGGCGCCCAAATAGCCGCCTTCGCCCGACCCCTTCTGGCCGTGAGAGGTGAGCGGTGATGGTGTGCAGTGTTCGACGTCCTTAACCATCGGAATTTCGTAGACCGATGGTATCAGGTAATCAGCAAAGGTGGCGCTCAGGAACTGACCGTCCGGAGTGTACTGGAATTTCTCGTAAAGTGCGGCGCCGATGCCATGGGCCAAGCCGCCGATCACCATGCCGCGCACGATGTCCGGATTGATCTGGGTGCCGCAGTCGTGGCCGACGACGTAATCGAGCACCGAGACTTTCCCGGTGCCGGGATCTATCTCTACGTAGGGAATGTGCGCCTGAAAGGAGAAACAGGGGTATATCTGGACACGCTGATATTCATCTGGTAATTGCCCGCCTCCCGGCACCTGGAAGACATGATGTGCGCGCATGCCAGGATCCATACCATCGGGCAGTTTGTGGTGGGCTTTATGTGCGATGAAACAGATTTCCGTCCAGGAAAGTTTGTTCGACGGATCATTGCGAGCGAAGACACTGCCCTCCAAATATTCCAGATCTTCTACAGCGCAGGTGAGATTGTGTGCAGCGATGGTGAGTGCTTTTTCCTTTATTTTCTGAGCGGCGCCGGCGGCTGCCGAGCCCAGCATGATGGCCATGCGGCTGGCGACAGGACTTCGGGTCGTAGGAGCATTTAGCGAGTTTGCATGAGTGACGCGGATCAGGTCCGGGTCGAACTCCAACTCCTCACCGATAATGGTGGCGACCAAGGTTTCGTGGCCTTGGCCTGACGTGATGGTGCCCATAATACCGGTGATCAAGCCGTCGGGATCGACCTTGATTTCGCAGCCTTCGGTGAAGGTGGTGATTTCGGCGGACGGGTTCATAAGGTATTCGAAAATATTGTTGCCGCCACCTGGCTCCAGGCAGGTGACGATGCCAATGCCGGCAAGCCGTCCTTCAGCGCGGGCTTGATCCCGGCGCTTCAGCAGATTGTCATAGTTGGCCTTGTCGAGCGACTTCTGCAGCACGGTGTGGTAGTCTCCGCTGTCATACTTGGAGCCCGAAGGAATTTCATACGGGAATTCATCGTGGTTGATCAGGTTGCGACGCCGGATCTCGATGCGGTCCATGCCGAGATGCCTTGCCACTTTATCAACGGCGGCTTCGATCATGTAGTTGGTGGGCGATTGCCCAAAACCGCGTACCGGCACCTGGCCGGCCTTGTTGGTGGTGACGGAAATGGCGTCGTACCGGACGGAATTGATACGGTAGGGCCCAACAATGGCGCTGATCGGTTTGGCCAGTTGGAATGGCGCGCGGCCGGGATAAGCACCGGCGTCGTCCAGGGCTCGAATTTTCAAAGACCTAATTTCGCCGTCCTTATTGAAGGCCACTTGCGTGTCGAAGATACGGTCCGGCCCATGAGCGTCGCCGCTTGCCATGTTGACCAGCCGGTCCTCGATCAGGCGGACGGGCTTGCGGAGTTGTCGGGCGAGGTAACTGACGATGACGCTGTGTTTGATGCCACGTTTGACGCCGTAGCTGCCGCCAACGTCCACATCCTGGTGAAGCCGCACGCTGTTCAACGGAATGCGGAGCGTCGATGACAAGAGCTCGACGAAGTTAGGCATCTGGATAGAGGCCCAAATATCGATGATATCCGTTCCTTCCTCCCAGCGCGCCAGTGCGCCGAAGGTCTCGATTGGCACAGTGGAGGAACGCCCCCAGCGCACCCGGAAGCTCAGTGCCTCATCCGCAGCTTCGAAATCTTCGTCCACCGGACCCCAATTAAAATGTCCTTCATAGAGAACGTTGGAGCCGTTTTCGGGATGCACCAGACGCTTGGTTTCCTTATAGGCGTCTTCCGGATCGATGATCGGTTTCAGGGGTTCGTGTTCGACCTCGACCAGTTCAGCGGCGTCTTCGGCAAGGTACGGATCGTCGGCGACGACGGCGGCCACCCACTCTCCGGCGTAGCGTGTCATGCCTACTGCCAGCGGATACCATTTCACCTCCGGTAGGTTGAGGCCGAAGACGATCGAATTGGAGTTTTTGGCTAGTTCCTCGCCAGTGAGAACAGCGTGTACGCCCTCCATGGCAAGAGCCGCAGAGGCATCGATGGAGACGATCCGCGCGCGGGGATAGGGGCTCTGCACTAGGGCGACATGTTTGATGTTCGGCAACTGGATGTCCTGAACGAATTTGCCGGTGCCACAAACGAAACGCTTGTCTTCGACGACACGGCGTTTTCGTGAGACGTAGCGGAGGTTGGTAGTCTGGCTGTCGCTCATCGAGAAACCTCCCGCATGCGTTCTGCGGCGAGCTTGATCGCCTCGATGATCTGCACGTAACCAGTACATCGGCAGAGATTGCCGCCGATGGCCTCCTTAATCTCATCTAGACTAGGATCGGGCGTCTTCTCCAACAAGGCATGTGCTGAGACGAGCATGCCGGGGATGCAATAACCGCACTGCATGGCGTGTCCGTCGCGAAAGGCGTCCTGCAGAATGCCGGGTGTCCCATCTTCGTTGCAAAGCCCCTCGACGGTGGTAATTTTCTTGCCATTGGCTTGCACTGCCAAAAGCGAGCAAGCCCTCATGGGCGTGCCTTCATAAAGGATCGAGCAGGCGCCGCAAACGCCATGCTCGCAACCCACGTGAGTGCCGGTCAGCGCGAGTTGAGTGCGCAGGAAGTCCAACAGCGTTATCCGCGCATCGACACTTGCGGCGTAGGCTTTTCCGTTCACCGTCACGCTGATATCGTGACAGCTCATGCTGCGCCTCTTTTGGCCGCTAGCATCGCATCGGCAATAGCTCGCTTCGCCAAAGTCTTGGCAACCCGATGACGGTAATCGGCCGTCGCGTGCTGGTCGGTGGCTGGATCGATGCCACTTGGGATTTCCGCTAATGCTGCCTCCACAACAGCATCGTCGATGACGTTGGATAGCAAAATGTCTTCAAGTGCAGCAATTCTAACCGGTAAGGCATCGACGCCACCGAAACTTAATGCCGCAGCCTTGCAGGCGCCGTGGTCGTCGAGTTCGATCCGTGCCGCCACGGCAACCATGGCGAAATCTCCGTGACGTTCGCTCATTTCATGGAACCCGGTACCGACCTGCGCGCCGAGTTGTGGCAGCGTGAAATGCAGGCTGACCAAAAGTTCTTCCGGTTCTCGGATAGTCATCATGGGGCCAGTAAAAAACTTCGATATTGCCACCCGGCGGCTGGCGGAGGTGCTTTGTAAGGTAACTTCTGCGTCCATGGTAAGTGCCACCAACGGAATCTCAGAGGCTGGATCGGCGTGAGCCAAACTGCCGCCGATGGTGCCCCGGTTGCGGGTTTGCGTGTGTCCAACGAAGGCAAGAGCGCTAGCCAGAAGCGGCAAGTGTTGTTGGATGACGGGTGAGGCCAGCGCGTCGGCTTGGCGGGTGCAGGTCTTGATAACGATCTCGCCATTAGTTTCTTCGATGCCGGCAAGCTCAGATACATTGTTGATATCGATGACCATCTCCGGCCGTGCCATACGCATAGCCAACATGGGCATTAAGGACTGGCCGCCGGCTAGTACGATGGCATCGCCATCGCCTTTGGACAGAAATCGCGTGACTTGTTCGACGCTGGTTGGCGAAACATAATCAAACGGCGCGGCTTTCATGCGGCTGGCGACCCCCCTTCGGATGCATCAGAGAGAAAGTTAAGCCCGCGCGGCCGAGCGATGCAAACGGCGAATCGCTCGAAATGAGCAAAGATCTGTGTCGTGAGAATAGCTAATCAATTGGCGAAAGCCATAGCCGCAAAAGCGCCTACTGCTACACCAATGGCCAGCCACAAGAGATCGCGCCTGGTGATTCCAGAGCCGCTGGTTTGAGCAGTGGCGGGTGTTTTGGTTGTGGAAGTTGGAGCGGTTTCACTGAGTTGAGAACCTACCTCTGTCCCAGTATCAGCGGGTGTTGATCCTTCAAATTGGGCCGCAAATTTGCCGAAAAAATCATCTGCCGATTTCTTAGCGACACCTTGGATGACACGGCTGCCAACGGCGGCGAGTTTGCCGCCAATCTCGGCCTTGGCATCGTAGCGAAGGATGGTGCTGCCATCCGAAGCATCCTCCAAAAACACCTTCGATGAGCCCTTGGCGAAGCCGGCAACGCCGCCCTGGCCCTGGCCGCTAATGGTGTAACTATTGGGTGCGTCAATATCCGAAAGCGTTACGCTGCCCTTGAAACGCGCTTTGACCGCGCCGACCTTCACGGTCACCTTTGCTGTGAACTCGGTGTCAGAGGTCTTTTCCAATTTCTCACATCCGGAAATGCAGGCCTTCAAGACTTCGGCATCGTTCAACGCGGCCCAGGCTTTCTCGCGGGGCGCCGGAATGGTGTATTCTCCGGTTAGTTGCATTGTTGTCCTCCATTAAATCGCCTGAAAGGCGGGGAACGCTCTTCGTTCATTACGACGTTAAGGGCGATTATTTCTTGATCCTTTAAATGGGCGAACAAATCAAACATTTCATCTGTTAAGGCCGGGTCACAATTAACAAGAAAGCCCTCCCCGCCAAGCGCGAGAGGCTAAGTAGTGATCAAGGAAGATCAACCGAGCCCTAAATGTGAGAAGCGGTGCAGTACATCTTCACTGGTCTTCTCATCGTCAGGAACGGTGAATACATGATCAGGTTTCGTGTCGCGGGCGAGCCAATTGTTCCAATTGCGGCAAGCGTGTCATCAGTGGTGGCGCCTGGAGCTTTGCACCGAAGGAGATGTGCTCGGCGAACAAATGGCAGAATTTTCCCTCTCGCCAAAGCGATGGCACCGATTTTGGTTTTGTTCGTGAAGTTGAATAAGTTGCGCGAAATCAGCGGAAGTAGGTTCGGTTTCACAAGTATGGATTCATAAAATTACGCCGTTAATCAATGGATTAACGGTTTTTTGAGACCTTTGCTGCAACACTCGATATTGGAGATTCGGCCGAGTGAAGAACGCAAGGATCGATTGGTTCCGTGCGGTTCGCGTTTCGAATTTCGGCCCGGGTCGGCAAGATCCCTGTTCCGGGGATGGTTCGGCCCAGATCGGCACGCCTTCAGGGCGTGACGCCGAGCCCCTGCCGCATGGCGGGAGGGGAAGCGTGCTGCACGGACGTGTGCGGCGCCCGCGGAGCTTGCTCGCGGGCAGCTTTAGCTTGTTCGGCTTGTGCTTTCTGATTGGGTTCTCCCTTACTGCTCTCATTCCTTGGCATTGCCTGCGCGCCGAGACGCCCGCCGTGACCAAGGTGCGCCTTGGTACGCATGATTTCGGTACGCGCCTCGTACTCGATCTCAATACCGATAGCGCCGCGTATCAGATTTCCTTGGCCCGTGGCGGTGGCGCGGTAGAGATCGAGTTCTTCAACCTTGATTGGTACCCGGCAACGGAGCGATTGATCGGTGACGATATCATCGAAGCCTATGCATTCACCCTTGTCGGCGCCAGCGGAGGCCGGCTGACACTCACCGGCGCCGTACCACTAAAAATTATCAATAGTTTCCCGCTTTCCCCATCAGGGGAATCGGGGCACCGGCTGGTCTTTGACCTGGCCGAGTCTCCAGGTGCCCCACCGGCGGCCGCGGGTCCGCGGAGAGAGGAGCCTTTGGCGGTTTACGGAACCCCGCCCATGGCGTCTACGGAACCCTCTTCGCGGGCCCCGACCGTCACGTCCATTGCCGAATTGCCGAAACTCGCGCCGCCTGAGCCACTGGCCATCGACGGCGGCGATGCGACCAGGCCCATCGATCCGCTGCAGTCTAGCCCGGCAGATGCCACCGGCACAGGTGATGAAGAGAAACGCTTGGTATTGCAGGGCATCAATATCGACGGCGCAAAGGCGGTAACATCCAGAACGTTTGAGCCCTTCTACCGTGATTGGATCGGCAAGTCCGTATCTCTTAAGGACCTTAACGGAATTGCTGATGACATGACGGCGGCCATGCGCAACAAGGGCTACGTGCTCTACAAGGTGATCGTGCCTCAACAGGAAATTGCGCAAGGTCGTGTGCGCTTGCAGGCAATCGAAGGTTATATCAACCAGGTTGTGGTTGAAGGTGAGGTCGGCGGACGGGCTGACCTGTGGCGCCACTGGGTTGAACGCATCAAGTCGGAACGCCCGATAACAGCGGCCGTACTCGAACGCTATACATTGCTTGCCAATGATCTCGCCGGCAAGACAGTGAAATCGGTGCTGCGCGCTGCCGAAGGCGTGCCCGGTGCCAGCGATCTGGTGCTCAAGGTCACGGAGAAACATATCGAGGCTAAGCTGACGGTCGATAACCGGGCTTCGCCGAGCACGGGCCCGAATGAAGCGACCGCCGTCGTTACCACCAACAATGCGTTGGGTGTGGGTGAAAAAGTAAGCATCACCTACAACATGGCCGCCGATCCCGATCAGCAGAAATACCTGGCCGCCCAGATGGACATGCCGCTTAATGGCGAGGGTACGACGGTGACGGTTTCGGGCACGCTCAGCACGTCGGCGCCCGGTGGTTCCTTAAAGGATCTAGAGTTGACCAGCGAGAGCCTCGGTTTCTCTGCTGGCCTGACCCATCCGCTGATCCGCCGTCGCGATGAGACCGTTAAAGTGTTTGGCGGGTTCACTTACACGGATGCCGGATCGGATGCGCTGTCTTCACGTCTCTATGAGGACAAGATCACGACCGTCAACGGTGGCATGAGCTACAGCCTGAACGACAAGCTAGATGGAGAAAACGCGCTTAGCCTGAAGATGACGCAAGGGGTCGAATGGCTCGGCGCCAAGGCATCGAATGACGAATTTCGTTCCCGCGACAACGGCCAGACCAATTTCACCAAGTTCTCGCTAAGTGCTTCAAGACTGCAAAGATTGCCCAGGGATCTCACGCTCTCGGCAACATTTTCCGGGCAGTGGGCGTCGGCGCCATTGCTATCGTCCGAAGAGTTCAGTTTTGGCGGGTCTTCCTACGGAAGGGCCTACGATTCGTCTGAAATTACCGGTGATCATGGCATGGCACTTGCGTTGGAACTGCAGTACACGATGAAACCCGGAGTGTCCAAAGTGAAATACTTGCAGCCCTACGCGTTTTGGGACTACGGCGCCACTTTAGACATCGACGCTGACGACGATCCGGCCAGGCGCACAGGCTCGTCCGCCGGTCTTGGACTGCGTTTTGGCATAACTGACCACTTCACCGCCGGACTGGAGGTTGCAAAACCACTGTCCCGCTCGGTGTCTTCGGCCGATGATGGAGAGGGCGATGATCCACGCTTCTTCTTCACGTTTTCTGGCCTCTATTAGGCCGGCCGCGCTTCGGCTCGCGGGCGCGATCACAGCGCTGCTGTGGGTGGCGCCGGCGCTTGCCAATCCGGAAGGTGGACAGGTAGTTGGCGGTGCCGCGACCATCACCCAGACCGACCCGAAGACCCTGACTATCAATCAGACCACTAACAAAGCGATCATCAACTGGCGCAACTTCTCTATCAAGGCTGGTGAGCACACCACGTTCGTTCAGCCGTCAGCCGCTTCCGCTGTGCTCAACCGGGTGACATCGGGCCAAGTATCGCAAATCCTCGGCCGGTTGACGGCCAACGGCAAGGTATTTCTGATCAACTCCAGCGGTGTAATCTTCGGCAACGGTGCCGAGGTCAACGTTGGCTCATTGATTACCTCGACAAACGATATCAAGAACCAGAATTTTCTGGCCGATACGCTGCGTTTCACGCTGGCGGGGCATCCCGATGCCCGGATTGCAAATGCCGGCAACATTTCGGTGAAAGAAGGTGGATTGGTTGCCTTGGTCGCACCCTCCATCGAAAACTCCGGTGTCATCTACGCGCGCCTTGGCCGTGTCGCTTTGGCCGCCGGAAATGCCGTGACGATTGATCCTTATGGTGACGACCTGATCACTTTCGAGGTGCCGGAGAACGTCGCCGAGCAGATGCTTGACCCGGAGGCGAACCCGCTTGCTGCGCTGATCGATCTCTCGGGCGATATCATTGCCGATGGTGGCGGTGTACTGGTAACGGCTGACAAAGCCCGCGACGCCATCGACCGCGCCATCAACATGACCGGTTATATCCAGGCAAAGAGCCTCGAGACGTCAAGTGGCAAGGTTGTGCTGGAGGGCGGAAGCGGAAATATCATGGTCGCTGGCACCATAGATGCTTCTGGTATCGGCCGCGCCACCGGGGGCGAGGTGCGGGTGGTGACCAACGCTGCGCTAACGACGACCGCGAATTCGCAGATCCTAGCGGAAGGTGGTAGCGAAGGCGGCGATGGTGGGTTTGCTGCGGTATCAGCCTGGGCCGAGCGCGAGCTTACCGGGCGCATATCGGTTAAGGCTAAATTAGCGAGCGGCGCGAACGGCTGGCTCTATGAAGGTGCCAATGTGGCTGCCGTGCGAACCATTACTAATCCCAACTTGGATGGCAGCGGGCGCATTGGCGAGGGCGTGAATACGGTCTATTTCGAGGAAAATAAGGGCCAGACCGATGCAAGCGTCGATTTTCTGGCGCGCGGTGGCGATGACACGACGCTGTTCCTATCGGCTGCTGACGCCGTCCTGGCG
Organism: uncultured Magnetovibrio sp.; assembly: GCA_964468005.1. Lineage (GTDB taxonomy): Bacteria > Pseudomonadota > Alphaproteobacteria > Rhodospirillales > Casp-alpha2 > TMED8. The sequence goes on from CAYXUT010000018.1 coordinate 16,270, forward strand.
GCGCAAACGGCGGAAGGCTTGGAAGCGACGCGCCTCTCACTTGATGGCGCAAATGAAAACCTCACAGCTAGCGGCGAGGACAAACAGACCGCTACCGTCAACTACTTTATTGGCAACGATGAGAGCCAGTGGGTGAGCGGGGTTGAAACCTACAAGCAGGTTCGCTACGCGGATGTTTATGACGGTATCGACTTGGTTTATTACGGTAACCGCGCCGGAAATCTCGAATATGACCTGCAAGTTTCTGTTGGTGCTGACGCAAGTCAAATCAGGCTCGACTATTCAGGCGCGGAAAGCATAACCAAGGCAGCGAATGGCGATTTGATAGTCGATACGGGTCAGCGCCAGGTCGTCCAGAAGGCTCCATTGGTCTATCAGCAAAACGCCGAGGCGCGCGTCCTGGTACCAGGCGAATACGAGATCGATGCTGATGGAAAAGTCGGTATTAAGTTTGATCCTTACGATAGCTCAAAAGCCTTGGTCGTTGATCCAGTCATCGGATTTTCAAGTTATCTGGGGGGGGCGTCGGCGGATGTGGACGATGACCGGCGGGCAGGAGTTGTAACAGATTCAACGGGCAATACTTATCTCGCCGGCACAACGACTTCATCGGGGTTCCCTACTTCCAGCCCGATCGACGGAACGCTGGACGGCACGGATGCTTTCGTCACAAAGATGAACAGTAGTGGCAGTCTGGTTTATTCGACCTTTCTCGGCGGCGCCTTGACCGACGTAGGGTACGACATCGCGATTGACGACACAGGTAACGCCTATATTACCGGCCAAACCAAATCCACTGATTTCCCGATGGCGAGCGCGGCTGACAACACACTTGGTGGCACCGAGGATGCCTTCATTTCGAAACTTAACGCGGCCGGTTCGGCATTGACATATTCGACCTATCTTGGCGGCTCTGGTGACGAGGTGGGTTACGGAATTGACGCGGATGGGTCGGGGAATGCCTACGTGGCCGGGAAAACAGACTCGACAGACCTGTCGTTGGTTGGTGCCGATGAAACTACTCCCGAGGGCACAAAAGATGCATTCGTTGCCATATATAACTCCGGAGGTTCCGTATCGCGAACCACCTATCTAGGTGGAAGTACCGGGGAAACCGCTTACGACATTGCGGTCGATGGATCCGGCGGTTATACCGTCGTCGGTGAGACCCTTTCGTCGGATTTTCCAACCGTAAATGCCGCACAGGCATCATTTGGCGGTTCGAGTGATGCTTTTATCGTTAAATACAATACCGCTGGGACGAAAGTTTTCTCCACCTATCTTGGTGGCACCAGTGTCGACCGTGCGGAAGCGGTCTCTGTGGACGACAGTGACAACGTATACGTGACGGGGGAGACCTCATCGACCGACTTCACGACGCTCAATGCCGATCAACCCTCATTTGGCGGCGGTTCAAATAATGACGCATTTCTTACTAAGTTCGATTCGTCAGGCAGCATTGGGTATTCGACCTACTTCGGAGGTTCGGGCTCCGACGTTGGTTATGGAATTCATGCCGATACGTCCGGCTTCGTGTTCATTGCTGGCGGCACTGATTCGAGTGATTTGCCACTGAAACTTCCGGTGCAAGCCTCCTCCGGCGGCGGCAACGACGCTTTTCTCAGCGCCTACAACTCGTCTGGTTCAAGGACGTTTTCCACTTACCTGGGCGGATCCGGCACCGACAACGCCTTCGACGTTAGCCGCACTGACGATGAGGTAACCCTCACTGGTGGAACCAACTCCTCCGATTTCACCACATCCGCCAGCACCTACCAGGCTTTCAACGCGGGCAATTACGATGCATTTGTAACGCGGTTCTCGGTCGCAGATCTGTTTGTTGTCGCCACCCCCACGACTAACACAACAGCGCAAGACCAGTACATTGGGCGCGTCGGTAAACCGCCACCTTCCACCGGTTCGCAAGAAGTAAGCTTGCAGAGTGAAGAAATCCAAGAGTTGCTGCCAACGTTTGATGTGCAGGTGAGCCAGGATAGTACCGTATCCAACACCGGTTCGCAGTCGGAGCAGGTTGGCTTGGCCGTCAATTGGTTGACCAAAGGTAGTTTTGATCGCGTGGCGGGCTTGCTGAGGGGTAGCGCCGGTTATTCGTTCTCGGAACTGCGGGCCATTTTCAGCAGTGTTAAAATCCGAACGATTCTCAATGCTATGGGGGCGTATCCGGATCCGACATCGCGAAAAGTACGCGGACAGCTTGCCGCCGTCGCCGAGGGGACCGGGCCGACGGTAGCGGAATTTAATTCGTGGATGAAAATCAACAATGTCTCGGCGGAACAAAGCCAGACTTATGTTGCCATGTACCTGCGCATGGCCGAAGCCTTCGATGAGCAAACCTTCGCCGATGCGCTGGCTACGATGCCCAAAGTGCCGCAGGAAATCGAACTGGCCGATGCTTCATCGGACGGCGGGCTAGGTGGTCTTGTAAGATCTTCGGTATCGCAGCCAGCCGAGGTCGATATCAACACCGGGGCAGCACCGGTGTTGAGCGGGGTCTTGGATGATATCGAAGATGTCGCCAACGTCATTGTTGCCGGCCAAGTTGCCGAGGTCGATGCCGACGGACGGTTTAGCGTAAATGTGTCCAACCGAACAGTGATCAACGAGGATATTTTGATCGCCATCGTCCATGCTGATGGTTCCATGACTGAACGGCCCTTGTTTACGGAGCCCGAGCCCGGTGCGCTGGTATTCGCCGGCCAGGCTGCCCTGATCCGTCAGCCCGATGGCACCGCAACGGGCACCGCCCGGTTGCACGATCCCGGCTCGGTGCGTCAGGTTGCAGTTGCTGGCCAGCCCGTGGAGATGGCAGCCGACGGAACGTTGGTTCTCGACGATTTGCCGGTAGAAGTCGTGGCCGAGGGATATCTGCCTGTCGTGGTGTCGCGGGCGCGTGGTGGTGCGGAGATAACCCGTATTGCTATCACTGACGAGCCACCGCTGCTTGATGCTGCCGTGGCGCCCGATGCCGACGGTAATTTACTTGGTAGTGCCAAAGCCGGTGACGCCGATCAAGTCGCCATTGTTCTGGTCGATGGCGAGCCCGTGGCTGTGGAGGAAGATGGCAGTTTCAACTTCTCGCTCAACCAATCGTCTCTGAGCGTCAACCGCAGTGTCGATATCACGATCATTTACGATAACGGCGCGCGTGCTCAACAGCAGTTGGCTTTGGACCGTACAGTGCCCCTGGCATCGATCGACACTTTCCGGACCGGAGGAGGATTGAAAATGGTCGAGGGCAGGCTGGAGAACACCCAAGAGGTTGCCGAACTCCGGGTTGGCAACCAGATCGTGCCCGTCGAAGCCGATGGCGGGTTCGTGGCACCCGTACCCGAGTCGGTGCAAACCGAGAAAGGTTTTGTGCCGATGACGGTTCTGTTTAACGACGGCACCATGATTGCAGAAGAGATTGCGCCGACACCGGTGCCGGTTGTCGCTGACGTTGACAGCAATATCGACGAGACTGGCTCGGAAACTATTGAAGGCCGATTGACTGATCCGGAAGGCATTGCAGAACTCCGAATCGGCGATACCCCGGTGTTGTTTACCGAAGACGGTAGTTTTTCCATCAACCGGTTTTCGACTGAGATCAACGAAAGCTTTTCCCTGACCATCGTTTACCGAGACGGCTCGACCAAGACGCAAAGATTGCGGAACCGCCGCACCGCGGCTGCTGTTACGGACGTTCTGCCGGTCCGGACCAAGGATGGCCGCAAGATTACCGGCCGCATCGCCAACGCCGAAGAGGTGGCGCAGATTTGGGCCGGGGATGAGCGTTTGAGTGTCGCCGATGATGGGCGTTTCGCCCTGACACTCGAAGAGACAACTTTCGACGCGGCGGAGAGCCTCGATCTGACGTTGATTTTCAAAGACGGTAGCCGCATGGATCAGGCTCTGGCGCTCCGCGAAACGCCGCCAGTGGCGGAAATTGACGTTTCGACGGATGAGGCCGGCCAGCCGTTATTGGCGGGCAAGCTCGGCAGCCCCGAAGATGTGGCTGAGATACGGATCGATGGCCGCACCGTACCGCTTGGTGAAGACGGGACCTTCTCTCTGGCAATCAGTGAACAAGATGTTTCCGTCAGCCGGAGTATTTCTATCACCATCGTTCACCAAGACGGATCGGTCAGTCAGCAACGTGTGGCAACGGGCCGCCACGCCATCATGGACGAGTTTCGCCCGGCACTTACCGAGTTGGGAACACTGGCGGTTGAGGACGGCAAGGTGCGAGCCGCCGGGAAACTGGCTTCGCCGGAAACCGTTGCCGCAGTGGAAATCGCAGGTGAGAAAATAGAGCTATCTGAAGACGGCAGTTTTGTTCTCGAAATCGACGAAACGGTCATCAACGTCAATGAAAGTGTTGATATCACCATCATCTATGCCGATGGCACCCGCGTCGAGGAACAACTGGCTCTGACAACCTCACCATTGGAGCCCGATCTGGCTACGGTAGTTGGTGAGGATGGCGTGCCCGAGATCAGAGGACGCTTGGAAGACACCGAGGGCGTCGCTGGCATTCTAGCCGACGGCCGCCTGGTGTCTGTTGACGATGAAGGCTGGTTCCAGTTCCGGCGTGAGGCGAGTGGAGAGAGCCAGCAGGCAACAGCCAGTGCCAGCGAGATGACGACCACCATAAACGAAGAAATCAATATCACAGTTCTATATGCCGATGGCCGGCAAGCAGGGCGCAAGGTTGCTATCGATGCGGCGCCTGTTCTGGCCGAAGCCGATACGGTCGTGGCTGCCGACGGTTCGTTCAGGCTGGATGCCAAATTGGAAGAATTGGGGGATGTGGCCAGCGTTCTGATTGACGGCGAAGTTGTTGAGGTTGATGACGCGGGCAACTTCGAACTCATCCTCAACCGCAACGAAACCAACATTAACCGCTTTGTCTCCATCACCATTGTGCTCGAGGATGGTACGCGCCGAAGCCAACGCGTGGCCGTGGCGTCAGAGACAGTGATCGAGCGCATGCAAACTACCAGGCGTGCTGATGGCCGGCCGGTCGTGGCCGGGGTTTTGGAGGACGGTGAGAATATCGCCGAGCTTCGTATTGATGGTCGCTCGGTCAGTGTTGATGAAGCCGGGCGCTTTGAAGTTGCGCTTGCCCGTGCGGAAACGACCATCAATCAGTCCGTCAATATCACCGTCCTCTATAAGAATGGTTCGCGGGCGGATCGCCGCATCGCGCTGAAGAAAACGCCACCGGTGGCTGGCACCGATCTGGTCAATGCACCTGATGGGACACCACTGGCTCGGTGGGCCATTCGTGACGCTGAAAGTGTTGCCGAGATCAGGGTTGATGGCCGGCCGGTGCCCATGGCTGCTGATGGCTCCGTCGCATTGCGCCTTTCGAAAACTCAGCTAAATGTCACGGACAACGTTTCACTGACGATCATTTACAAGGATGGCACACGCGTGGAGCAGCGCACGCAACTCCGTCAGCGCCGCGCCGTGCGCGAATTAGCCACACTGGCGACGACTGGGCAAGGTGCGGTGATTGAAGGCCGCATAGATGATGTCGGGACAGTGTCGCAAGTTCTGGTAGATGGTGCTCCGTTGGCGGTTGGCGAGGACGGGTCATTCCGCATCGACATGGCGGAACGCAATGTAAATGTCCGCCGCTCGTTCTCAATGACTATCGTCTATGCCGATGGCACTCGCAAAGTCGAGCGTCTCGGTGTTACTCCGTCCAACATGTTTACCACGTTCGAAGCGGCGCTGGGCACGGCCGGACAAACCTTGGCCCTTGGCCGTGTAGCCGAACCCGACCAGGTGGGCAGGGTGCTGGTCGATGGCCGCGCGGTCGAATTTACCGACGATGGATCATTTAGTCTCGAGGTGGCGGCGTCGCGCATTAATATAGATCGTCAGGTAAATGTCACCATCGTGTATCGGGATGGCGCACGCGTATCGCGCCAGGTGGCGCTCCGGGCCGATAGTATTATTCGCAATCTTGATATGATCGTCGGCGCGGGTGGTAACCGCGTTGTCTCCGGCCGCTTGGCGGGCGCGGAGCGGATCGCATCAATGAGCTTCGCCGAGCAACCCGTTCCCGTGGCCGCGGATGGTACATTCCGCTTGGCGGCATCAGAGACCGCCGTGGCGGCCTCTCAATTGCAGATCATTTACACGGACGGCACCCGTCAGGCCCAGACCATCCGTCTCCATAGCCGCGCGCCGATTGCCGGCCTCGATACCTACGCAGCGTCCGACGGTGCCGGCGTGGTCGAGGGACGTCTTGCAAACGTGGCCAATGTGGCGGCGCTTTTCATAGACGGGAGGCGGGTTCCAATGAGTACCAACGGTGGCTTCAGTTACCGCCATGAAAGTGTTAACGTGACCAGCACCTCCCGCATTTCAATCCGGGTGGTCTACAAGAACGGTGCCGTCTCTGGCCGCCGCATCAACATGAATGTCAATAACAACCGTGCCGTGATGCTGGTCAAAAACGTCAGTCGTACCACCGACGGTTTTAGCGTAACCGAGGCGATATTGGGGAACGGTACGGGCATCGCCGGGATTGAGATCGCCGGGCGCTCTCACAGCGTTGGCGCCGGCGGACGGATCACTTTTACCTTGCCGAACAATGCTGGTACGGCCTCGGGTCGGGTGCCCGTACGGGTGCTTTACGCCAACGGCCTGGACGCAGAAACTTGGCTGGCTCCGGCGCAAGTGGCCGGTGGTTTGATCCCGTTGCCGCGTACGCCGAAGAAAGTGGCGTTGATGATCGGCAACAGCCGTTATGGTGCCGGGATCGGCAGCCTTGCCACCGCGACGGCAGATGCCGGTTTTATAAGCAACGTCATGCAAACGCGGTTCGGCTTCGAATCCCGAGTTCTTTCCAATGCCAGCCAGGCGAAATTTCTGGCGTCTGTCCGGCGACTGGGCCGCGAGCTTAGTCGCAACGACCAACTGGTGGTGCACTATTCGGGGCGCAGTTTTACCGACCGCCGTACCGGGCGAGGTTACTTGCTTCCGAGTGATGCGCGCACAAATTCCGCCACGAACTGGGTCTCGACAGACGCCGTATACCGCATGCTCCAAGACATGGGATTGCGTGGTGCAATGATCCTTTCGGATGGCAGCTTCCGTGTCAGCCGTTCGAGCCGCACGTTGCGTGTAGGCACAACCCAAACCCGATTGGCCAGGCGGGCTCGAACGCCTATTTCGGTAATCGCGTCAGGGTTCGGTCGACCAACGCGAGCGGTTCCAGGCGATGCCCACTCGGCCTTTACCTGGCGGTTGGCCTCGACCCTTTCGGGTATTGGCAGCGAGACCCGCGCCACGGACCTTTTCCGTGTGATCCGCGAGCGATTGACCGCAAGACGCCCGGCGCCTGGCCAGGCTGCAGCCCTAATCCCGTCGGTCCAAGTGCAATGAAGTCCTTCTAGGCAGCCGCTGTTAGCGCACCGAACCGCTGCAAATGGTGGTCAACATCGCCGAAAGTCGCCTGCACTACATTCAACCGTTTGACGAACTGTCCCAGTAGATATTCTTCAGTAACACCGATGCCGCCATGCATCTGGATGCCAGCTTCGGAGATGAAGCGCGCGGCGTTGCAAACTTCGACCTTGGCTGCAGACACCGCACGGTGGCGAACAGCGGTATCTGTTTTGTCTGCATCCATCGAGGCTAGAAGAGCGAGAGATTCGGATTGTTCCTTTTCAATCATCATGTCCACCATGCGGTGCTGCAGCACCTGAAATTTGCCAATGGGGCGGCCGAACTGTTCGCGAGTGCGAAGATATTCAAGGGTTGTTTCATTAACAATTTGCATGGCGCCGACGGCTTCGGCACAGAGCGCGGCAGTCCCCAAATCAGTTACATGGTCGATCACTGGCCAGGCATTGCCTTCCTCGCCGAGCAAATGCTCGGCGCTTACGCTGACGTCATCGAGCCAGACCTCCGCTGCTCCCCGGCCATCGGTCAGGCGATAGGCCCGTTTTGAGACACTTTCCGCGCTGGCATCGACAATGAAGAGGCTGAGGCCTTCTTTGTTGGCCGTCCCGCCGGACGTGCGCGCCGATACGATCAGGCTGTCGGCACAGTCACCGCCGATGACCACGGCTTTGGCGCCCGTGATTTTGTAGCTGTCACCGTATTTCTTGGCGCGTGTTTCGACATCGAAAAAGTCATGCCGCGATTGTGGCTCACCGAACGCACAAGCGAGTTTTAGCTCCCCGGCAATCATCGGCGCGATAAGTGCTTGTTTCTGATCTTCGGAGCCAGCAAGGCGCACCGCAGCGCCGCCGAGAATGACGCTGGCCAGATAAGGTTCCATGGACAAGTGCTTGCCAAACTCGATCTCGGCAATCATGACATCGATGGCTGAACCGCCAAACCCGCCAAATTTCTCGTCAAAGGGAATACCGAGAAGCCCAAATTCTGCGAAGTTCTGCCAAAGCGCCTCTGAGTGGAAACCGTCCTCTTGCTCCAGCACCTTGCGCCGGTTGGCGTCCGCGTTCTTGTTTTCCAGGAGTTTCCGCAGGCTATCGGAGAACAGGTTTTGTTCTTCGCTGTATTCGAAATTCATCGTGTCCCCCTAAATCAAAGCCCAAGGACGGCTTTTGTCAGGACGTTCTTCTGAATCTCATTGGAGCCGCCGTAGATAGATGCCTTGCGCCGGAACAAGTAATAAGGCGTCTTGGTTCCGGCATATTCGGGACCAACGGGTGGCACATTGGAATTGGCCTCCATGGCCGCCTCGATCCATGGGTTGGCGTAAACACCAACGGCATCCATCGAAAGCTCGGAGATCTTTTGTTGAATTTCCGTTCCCTTGATCTTTAGGATCGAAGACATGGGGCCTGGCTTGCCAGCTTTTTGCTCTTCGGCCAGCATGCGCATATTGGTAATTTCAAGTGCCATCAAATCGATTTCCAATGCCGCTAGACGTGCCTGGAACAGTGGGTCTTCAATCAAGGGTTTGCCATTCTTCCGCTCGTTTCTGGCAATGGTTTTAAGGGTAGCCAGTTCATCTTTCGACTGACCGATGCCGGCGATGCCGGTACGTTCGTTGGCCAATAAAAACTTGGCGTAATCCCAACCTTTGTTCAGTTCACCAACGAGATTTTTAGCCGGCACCTCTACGTTCTCGATAAACACTTCATTGACCATGTGCTCGCCGTCGATAGTGATGATTGGGCGCACCGTAATACCTGGCGAGTTCATGTCGATCAGCAAGAAGGAGATGCCCTTTTGCTGTTTCACGTCGAGGTCGGTGCGCACTAGCGTGAACATCATGTCGGCCCAATGCGCGGCGGTGGTCCAGGTTTTCTGGCCGTTGACGACATATCTATCACCTTCCAGCACGGCGCGTGTCTTCAGCGACGCCAGGTCGGAACCCGATCCTGGTTCGGAGAAGCCCTGGCACCAGAACACTTTTCCCGAACGAATATCATCCAGATATTGTTCTTTCTGTTCATCCGTGCCGAAGTTGATAATCACTGGCCCCACGAGCCCTGTACCAAAAGGCAAGACGCGCGGCGCGCCTGCAGCAAAGCATTCCTCGTCGAAGATATGTAATTGAATTGCCGACCAGTTCGTACCGCCGTGCTCCACAGGCCATTTAGGTGAAATCCAACCTTGATCGTAGAGAACCCTATTCCACGCCAGGTAGTCTTCTTTGTCGAGACGTTTGCCGCGCTTGGTTTTGTCGGCAAGTTCTGGCGGCAGCTTCTCGGCGAGGAACGCGCGCACTTCTTCGCGGAAGGTTTCTTCTTCGGGTGTAAAGTTGAGGTTCACGTCATCACCTCCTGGTCTGAGTGAGCAGAATATCGGTCTCTTGGCGTTAGCTCGCGGGCGTGAAGACCGGCACGGATGGGCCTTCACTGCCGATCTCGCTGGCCACGACCTCGACCTGTTCGCCTTTGATGTCGACCAGGATTGGCGTGCTGCCAAGCTCGGCGATGAGGCGTGCTGACGCTTTGCCAATACCTTGTCCGGCGCCGGTAACGATAATGTTGTTACCTTCGAGGCTCATGGGGTTTTTCA
>CAYXUT010000019.1:0-24736 GCA_964468005.1 uncultured Magnetovibrio sp.
ACGGTATATAGCGCCAGCAAAGGTCGCGGTGGCTCAACCATCATTGAATTGAGGTATAAGGGTCATAGAGAACTCATTCACAAACTATGTCATCCTGATTGGTTGGGACAAGTGGTCATCGAGAGGCCAGATGGGTTCAAACGGACCTATGATGACTACTTATCAGTCTTGGCTTCTGCGACGAGCGGGCTATAAGTGATTAAACGGAAGTTAGCTCTGACAATTATTGGACAACCTTTGGTTTAGCTGGTTTTGAAAATAGCTGTAGTTGGCCCTCACGCCGGGTTAGCGGATTGTAACCTTTCGCTGGGCTTTAAGATGGCATTGTAGAGGTCGTCGGTTCGATCCCGTCCGGCTCCACCAAAGCTCTCGTTAACTGCTTAAACCTCAACCGCCATCGCACCGTCAATCTTCTTTCCGTAGGCGTCGACGTAGGTACCGTCATCCTTGATGGTCGCCATGTCGCAGAACATCTCGATCAGATGCCCGTCGGGATCCAAGATGTAGAACGATTCATTCTCACCCCATGACCCCTCACCGAGCAGATGCTAGGGGCTGTGAACGATGGGGCCACGCACGATCTTGACATCGGCTTTTTTGATTCTATTCAGTTGTATCAGTCAATCCTCACGAGTTTTGTATTCGAAGGCGAAGTGGTGGAAACCGGTTAGAATTAGTCCTTTTCAGTTTCTACTGGGCCAACATCCTTGATCTCGGCGCCGGGAAAGGCGTCGAGCACCTGCTTGACAAAGGGGTGACGGGCGGCTTCGGCTTCGAGGTCGGCCTGGCCGTGGGCGCGTTGTTCGGTCATCGTCGGTTGGCCCGGTTCCTGCGAGACTGTGACCATCCAGCGTTCGGCCGTATGCGCATTAAGAAAATCTGTCAATTGGCCGGCCAATCCCGACGGTGCCCCCTTAGCCGGGCGGAACTCGATACAGCCGAGATCAAACGAAACCAAGTGGACGAAATCGAGCAAATTGGTGCGCAATACGCCCTCACGCTTATCATCGACCAACGCCAGAAGCGCTTCAAACGATGGTGGCATGGGCTTGGTCGTAACGGATGCTTTCGGCGGTTCCAACGGCGGTGGTTCCGGTCTTGGATCAGGATCGGAGTTGAGTGTCGGTTCTGCCGCCGGTAGTGGCGAAGGCGCATCGTCAGTACCCGTACGTGCCATCGGACCAACGCCCCCCCCTGACGGGGCAGCCGGCACGCCCATGGCTGGCTGCGATGGCACATCATCTTCGAGCGATTTCAGAGCTTCTTCCGGGGTAGGCAGGGTCGCGGTGTAAGCCAGCCGAACCAAAACCATCTCGGCCGCCTGGCGCGCCGAAGGTGCCAAGCGGACCTCACCCAAGCCCTTCAAGAGCATTTGCCAGGTGCGGCTCAAGGCCGACATGGAGAGCTTGGCCTCAATCTCCTTGCCACGCACGCGCTCGATTTCGGGCACCGTGGAATCATCAAGAACACTTGGCACAACCTTGACCCTTGTTAGCCAATGCACGATCTCAAGCAAATCCTCAACGATGGCCGCCGGGTCGGCACCCTTAGCGAACATACGCTCAAACATACCAAGCGCACCTGAGCTATCGCCGGCCATCACGGCTTCCAGCAGGTCAAAACTCTGCACCCGGTCAGCGAGACCTAGCATGTCGCGGATTTGTGCTTCTGTAACCTCGTTCTCAGCGCGTGATATCGCTTGGTCCAAAAGGCTCAGGCCATCGCGGACCGAACCATCGGCAGCACGCGCAATCAGGTGCAGCGCAATCGGGCTCAATTTTGCGCCCTCCTCGCCAACGATACCTAAAAAATGGCCTTCCAGCGTTTGAATATCGACGCGCCTGAGATCAAATCGCTGGCAGCGGCTCAGCACCGTCACCGGCACCTTGCGAATCTCGGTGGTAGCGAAGATGAACTTCACGTGCTCAGGCGGTTCTTCCAGTGTCTTCAGGAGCGCGTTGAAGGCGTTTTTGGAGAGCATATGCACTTCATCGATGATGTAGACCTTGTAGCGTGCCGAAGTCGGGCGGTAGCGCACGCCGTCGATGAGCTCGCGGATATCATCGACGCCGGTGCGGCTGGCAGCGTCCATTTCCAAGATATCGACATGGCGGTCCTCGGCAATCGCCTTGCAATGCTCGCATTCACTGCAGGGTTCCGTCGTCGGCTCGCCCGCCCCATCAGGGCCGATACAATTGAGAGCGCGAGCGATGATCCTGGCGGTGGTGGTTTTACCGACACCACGCACGCCCGTGAGGATAAAGGCATGCGCCAACCGCCCAGTTTTGAAGGCGTTAGTCAGGGTACGGACTAAAACTTCCTGGCCGATCAAACCGGAAAAGGTGCTCGGGCGGTATTTGCGAGCTAGAACCTGGTAAGGAATGGAGTCCGAGTCCGATGATGTTTTGACAGGATCGGTGGTCTCGATATCGCTCATACGGAGGTTTTTCTTTGTGGCAACTCTCTGGACAAAGTGGAAGGCTGGACACCGACCCGGACCGAAACTCGTTACGGCTGCTTCCTTTCGGACCTGACCGGATTGGCGAGAAGTCCGTCCAGCGCCAACCTTCCGTGCAGACTATATCAGTGTTGCGCCGGAGACTCCAAGCTAGAACGGTTGCAGACCGTTATCTTCATACCGAACCAGTCGAACCACGGACGGCTGCGAACAACTTTCCACCCGCCGCCCTTCGGCCGCGTTCAGGGTGAAAGTATGGCTTACGAATACTTGTTTACTGGTAGCGCAAGCCAAAGCGTTCGTTGTTGAGGATCAGGCGGCCGACGCCTTGCGAAAACAAGCCGCACACCAGATAGATCGTGTCCTTGAACTCTTAACGCCCGTCCTGGACGGCGACCTGGCGGATATTTGCCTCCTTGACAGTCGCGCACTTGTGCTCGCCGGTTCAGCAGTTCCAGATATCGGAATTGCGAAGCGCATCCCAGTCAGGACGCGACGGCATGGAGGGCAACATATGTGCGAAGTTAGCGACCTATTCGCAACCTCCTAACGCCAACAAACGCGAAACCGAAGCGCGGCATTCGGGTTCTGGTTCCTGGACAGACGCGGGTCCCGAAAACTCTTTAATTCACAACGGAACACCGCCTGACAAGAGGGTCCCCGGGTAATTTCCTACAGGTTGCCGCTAGGGTCCGGCTATGCCAAGTTGTGGCCATGTCAGACCCTAGCCTTTCATCTCTTATTTATACTGGTGTACGTCTCGACCGGGCCGGGATCAACCGCAAGGACGAAGCCTGGATCGCCTTCAAGAAGCGCGACGGCCTGGCGCGTATCGTCGCCGTGTGGCGCAACCGCAATCTGATCATCGACGACACCGATGGCCCGCGCGCGCTATTACCGAGGCGCGAAGACGCACCGAAGCTGGCCAAGGCAGCAGACAACATGGTGTTCCTCGGCCTCGATAATGACAACGTTCCGGTGTTCTCGGTCGACATCAGCCACTTGGACGAACACGACGCCGTGGCTCTGGCAGGCGAAGGCGGCAGCTTCGTTGATCTTCGGCAGTTGGGCTGGATGGTCCCGAGAGATGATGCTGGGCTGCTCGCCTATGCGCGCGGCCTCGCCTATTGGCACCGCACGCACGGCTACTGCGGCCATTGCGGCTCGCCGACGGAAAGCCGCGAGGGCGGCCATATGCGCCAATGCGCCAATGAATCCTGCGGGCGGCCAAGTTTCCCGCGCACGGATCCCGCAGTGATCATGCTAGTTGAGCAACCGGGAGATGGCTATAATCCGCCGCGTTGCCTATTGGGTCGCAGTGGGCGGTGGGAATTCCCTCTCTATTCGACGCTCGCCGGTTTCGTCGAGCCGGGAGAAAGCCTAGAGGAAGCGGTTGCGCGCGAGGTCTTGGAAGAGGTCAACATTGCCGTTGCCGTCGAAGACGTGCACTACATGGCATCGCAGCCCTGGCCGTTCCCCTCCTCATTGATGCTGGGCTTTCGCGCCACAGCATCAAGCACTGAGATTCAGTGCGACCCCGAGGAAATCCTGGACGCCCGCTGGTTTACAACCGAAGAGGTGCAGGCCTTTAAGGAATGGGACACGGCCGAAGACCACGAGCCGCGCCTGCCAAGACGTGACTCGATTGCACGATGGCTGTTACAGAACTGGCTCGAAGGCGTCAAGGCCGGTTAGGCCATCGACAACACCTCGCCCCTGGCTGGATAATCGCGCTCCAGCACCATACCGAGTGCTTTGAGGATTTCGGCGAAAGATGGCCTAGCGAACGGCATGGTCTGTACGGTGCCAAAATAGAGTGTGCCGTCGGGACGTACCATGTAAAGCCCCGGCTCGATGAACATGTCAGGCTCGATCACGCCGGCGCCAGTCTTGCCGATTGAGGTCGAGATGAATAGCCCCCACTCCCGCCCTTTCTCGAGCGTCACGCCATAGGCCACATAAAGCTGATCAAGGCCCCATTCTTCCTTAGCCAGATTACCGCGCTCTTCTTCGTCCGACGAGGCGACAATGATATTGACGCCCTTTTCCTTGAACTGGTTGGCCTTACGGTTGAGGTCGTCCAAGTAGCGTGAACAGATCGGGCAATGGTAGCCACGATAAAACACCACCATGGTGAAATTCTCCGGCTTCTGTTCGGCCAGCGACCAGGTGCCGCCGCCGACCAGCGGCAGGTCGAGGCTGGGAACGGGTTGGCGCGGATAGAGGGTGTTGATTTCGGACATGAAGGTCTCTCCTTTGAAAGGCACAAACTATTTTTTGTATATGAGTAAAGAGAAATAGGAATAGCCGCTCCAAAAAGCTACACAAACAATGAACATGTTTGCGTGAGACTTCGACCTGGTCTCAGGCTAGCCCGCCAAACAGGTCGGGCGGATCGGCCTCGGCGGCTGGGCAGATGTCGCCAACACCGATACCAACAAGACGGAAATAACGCCCGTCGGCCTCGCGCTCGATCAGGTCGACGGCTTGTTGATAAATCACTTCTGCCTTCTGCGTCGGATTGGGGAGTTGGCGGTTGCGGGTCAGCAGTTTGAAGTTGCCCGTTTTCAGTTTCAAAACTACAGTGCCGCCGGCATGTCCGCCGCGCACCAGTCGCTCAGCAACCCGCGCGCAAAGCGGCTTGATCGCCAAGAGCAACTCATCAGCGCCGTTGATATCCCTGGCGAAGGTGGTCTCGGCTGAAACGCTCTTTGCCGGCCCACCGATCGTGACCTTGCGGTTGTCGCGACCTTGCGCATATCCGGCAAGCTGGCGGCCGAACTTGCCGAAGCGGCCGACCAGTTCGGCCTCTGGCATCTCTTGTAATTGCCCTATGGTCTCGATACCCGTCTCAATCATCTTGTGCGCCGTGACCTCGCCGACACCGTTAATCTTTCGCACCGGCAACGGCGCGAGGAACGATTTGGTCTCGTCGCGGCCGATCACCGAATAGCCGCGTGGCTTTTCCAGATCAGAAGCCAGCTTGGCCAGAAACTTGTTATGCGAGAGGCCGATAGAAACGGTGATCCCGACCTCGCGCTCTATCCGCCTGGCCACATCGGCGAGCGCTATGGCCGGCGGCCCCTCCCGTTCGCCCTCACCATCGACGCGCGCCTCGTCGGAAAGATCGAGATAGGCCTCGTCCAGAGAGACGGGCTGTATGATCGGCGTAGCATCTCGAAAGATGCTTCGAATGTCTTGGCTGACGCTTTTGTACTTGGCCATGTTGGGTGGAACCACTACCGCTTGCGGGCACATTTCCATGGCCTTGAACATGGGCATGGCGGAACGCGGCCCGAACTGGCGCGCAATGTAGCAGGCCGTAGTGACAACACCCCGCCCTCCCGGATGGCCGACGATCAAGGGCTTGTCATTGAGGCTTGGGTCGTCGCGCTTCTCGACGCTCGCATAAAAGGCATCGCAATCGATGTGTGCGATATCGAGTCGGTCGAGTTCCAGGTGCCGGATAATACGCTGGGACCCGCAGGCCGGACAGGCCTCAAAATCGCCGCTGGAAAGATCGAGGCAATCGCGGCAGAGAATGATCGATAAGGCATCCACCATCACTCATCCATTGCCAAAGGTTCGCTATTTGTTCTGAATTAGAATGCCGCGTGCTCGACCGGCGGTCAAGCCGAAGAAGACTTAAAAACTAGCGTTAGCCATCCCCACGCCGCCGAAACGGATGCGCTGGGTATGTGCCGAGGATGTGCAGTTGGTCGGAGAAGAAGTCAAGTTCCTCAAGTGCTAGCTGAAGCGCACGTTGTTCGGGATGCCCTTCGACGTCAGCGTAGAATTGCGCCACGTTGAACTCGCCGTCCACATAGCTCTCCAACTTGGTCATGTTAACACCGTTGGTGGCGAAGCCACCCATGGCTTTGTAGAGCGCGGCTGGGATGTTGCGCACGCCGAAAACGAAAGTAGTCATCACATCGTTTTGCAGGGGCCCGGGATCACTCGGTTCACGCGCCATGACGACAAACCGAGTTGTATTGTGCTCGGCATCTTCTACGTCGCCACGAAGGATTTGCAAGCCGTTGAGTTCAGCCGCCAGCTCCGATGAGATAGCACCCTGTGTCTTGTCACCGGCAGCGACAATATCTTCGGCGGCGCCCGCCGTATCGACGTGCACCACCGGTTCGATGCCAAGCCGGGAAATCAGCTTGCGGCACTGGTTAAGCGCGTGAACGTGGCTGTGAACATGGGTCAATTCTTCAAGTTTCGTTCCTGGCAAAGCCAACAGCTGATGGTTAACGCGCTGGAAGTGCTCGGCGACGATATGCAGGCCCGATCCCGGCATCAAGTGATGGATATCGGCGACCCGCCCGGCGACCGAATTATCAATGGGGATCATGGCCAACGAGGCGCGCCCCGTCTCCACTGCCTCGAAAGCATCAACGAAGGTCCTGCACGGCATCGGGTCCATATCTGGATAGGCGGAACGGCACGCAGCCATGGAATAGGCGCCGCGCATGCCCTGGAAAGAGATTGTGTTGGCTGGATCACTCATCGCTTCGATTCGCTTTTTGCTCTCAATCGCCAGCCAAAAACTGCCGGGCCCGTTCAAGGTCGGCCGGAGTATCGACGCCGAGCGGAACCGTGTCAACGCGCGCAGCTGCAATACGCATACCGTTCTCAAGCGCACGAAGTTGCTCCAACCGCTCGCGCTGTTCCAGCACGCCGGGCGGTAATTCAATGAAGCGTCTGAGTGCCTCGCGCCTGTACGCGTAGACGCCGATATGGTAGAAGAGCGGTGCGTCATCGGCGTCACACCAAGGCACCGTGGCCCGGCTGAAATAGATCGCTCGGCCGATGTCGTCACCCGCCCCGAAAGCGACCACCGCCTTGACGACGTTGGGATTGGTGCGCTCTTCCGCATCGGTGATCTCCGTCACCAATGTGGCGATATCGATGTCCGCATCATCCAATGGATCGAGAACGGCACGCACCGCTGCTTTCTCGATGGTCGGGATATCGCCTTGGAGGTTGATCACTGCGTCAAACCTGCCGTCGGGATCGAACTTCTCAACCGCTTCATAGATGCGATCGGACCCTGAGGGGTGGTCCGGATCGGTCAGAACGGCCTTGCCACCCGCTGCTTCGATAGTGTCGGCAATCACCTGTTCAGCGCAGGCAACGACGACTGGGCCGCAGTCGGCTTCCATCGCGCGACGACAGACATGCACGATCATTGCATCGCCAGCAATATCGGCGAGCGGTTTGTCAGGCAGTCGGGTTGAGGCCATGCGGGCTGGGATCACAATGATGGGATTCTTGGGCGTGGTCATGGCAAGACATTAATCAGTTTGAGGCGCAATTGCACTCACCGGTTCACACCGGTCTGTTTGCACTGTTATGATTGCACGCGGGCAAACAAGCGGTTAAGTTCCGTCACGTTATGGTGTCATAAGTTCGGATTGGGTGTTCTCGTAGAAATGTGGCTGGCTTTTGCCACCAACGCGCTGGGACGTGCGAATGCGCTGGAGAAGCCCGCTTACGCCGCAGCCAAGGAAGCTCCGGAAACCAAGACCGAGACCGCCCGCGCCGAAGACGTGCTAATCATGTTAGCATGCGCCGACGCGTCCAAGGGAGCCAAGATGTTTAGCAAATGCAAAGCCTGTCATACAGTCGAAAACGGCGGCAAGATTAAGGTCGGCCCGAACCTCTGGGATATCGTCGGCCGGGCCAACGCCCGCGCCAGTGGTTTTACTTATTCAGGCGCACTGAAGAAGATGGACGGCGAGTGGAGCTACGGCAACCTCGACACCTTCCTAGCCAAGCCGAAGGATTTCGTGCCGGGCACCACGATGGTATTTGCTGGGCTCAACAAGGCTGGACACCGCGCTGCCGTGCTGGCTTACCTGCGGACCTTGAGCGACGCGCCTAAAGCCCTGGCGTAAGGCTGCGCATCCTTTGGAAAGCTGCCCCGACAAGCTGATTGCCCTCGCAACCGGCCTGGCTGATGCCGTCAGGCCGATCTCCATGTCCTATTTTCGAACGCCCGTCGAGGCCAAGGTCAAGAACGACAAGAGCCCGGTCTCTGTCGCCGACAAGAAAGCCGAGGCCAAGATGCGCGAAATGATCGAGGCAGAATATCCTGATCACGGCATCTTCGGCGAAGAATATGGCGTGGTGCGCACTGATGCGGAATTCGTCTGGGTATTAGATCCCATCGACGGCACCAAATCGTTCCTGGTCGGTAAACCGTTGTTCGGTACTCTGATCGGCTTATTGCATAAGGGTCGGGCGGTACTGGGGGTCATTGACATGCCGGCCTTGGGCGAGCGCTGGACTGGGGCCAAGGGCCATCCAACCACCTTCAACGGCGAAAATGTCACCACGCGCGCTTGCGAGGATCTTTCCAAAGCCTGGATGCTGGTGACCTCGCCGGACATGTTTTTGGGCGATGATAAGCCTGCCTTCAAGCGGCTCAAGAGACAGGTGAAGTTCTTGCGCTGGGGCACCGACTGCATGGGCTACGGCCTTTTGGCCAACGGTTACGCGGACGTTGTTTGCGAGGCCAAGATGTCGCCTTACGATTACGTGGCGCTAGTGCCGGTGGTCGAGGGAGCCGGCGGGGTCATGACCGATTGGCACGGCAATCCGTTGGGTCTGGAAAACGATGGCACCGTGCTGGCCTCTGGCGACAAACGCTTGCACGGCACAGCGATGGCCACACTCAAGGGCTAATCACACTCTTTCGAACTCATCACAAGAGCGCCATAATCATCCGCCAAATCTTGATCCCATACCCTTTGACGACCAATATCGGTGCATGATGAAAAAACTTCTGCTTTTCGGCTTTGCCGCGATCACATTTCTGGTTTTCAAGACCGCCCTGAATGAGGCGGGAGCCGATACCCTCGACGGTGTCGAAGGCCGGCACGGCATCGCCATGCACGGAGATCTCAAATACCCGCCCGGCTTCGTTCATTTCGACTATGTCAATCCGGCCGCGCCAAAAGTGGGATCGGTCCGACGGCACGCCATCGGTACCTTTGACAGCTTCAATCCCTTCATCATCAAGGGTAACGGTGCCACCGGCACGGGGTTCACATATAACTCGCTGATGTACGGCTCCGCCGACGAGGCCTTCAGCCAGTACGGCGAATTGGCAGAGCTGGTTTATACGCCAAAAAACCGCTCATGGGTTGCCTTTAAATTGCGCAAGGAAGCCAAATGGCATGACGGCAAGCCAGTGACCGTTGCCGACGTCATTTGGTCCTTCAACACGCTGGTCAAGAAGGGCTCACCCTTCTACCGCTTTTACTACGGTAGCGTCGCCAAGGTGACGAAGGCCGCCGAGCGTACGGTCCGCTTCGATTTCAAACCGGGTAAGAATCGGGAATTACCGCTGATCCTTGGGCAGTTGACCGTGCTTCCCAAACACTACTGGGAAGGCCGCGACTTTACCAAGACGACCCTTGATCCACCGCTCGGTTCCGGCCCTTACAAGATCGGATCCTTTGAAGCGGGACGCTTCGTCGTGATCGAGCGGGTGAAGAATTATTGGGGCAAGGATCTGCCGGTCCACAAAGGAAACTTTAACTTCGACACGATTCGATTTGACTACTACCGCGACCAGACCATCGCACTTGAGGCTTTCAAGGCCGGTGAGTACGATTATCGTGCGGAAAACTCATCGAAAGCATGGGCCACCGCCTACAAGTTCAAAGCCGTCGATCAGGGCTTGATCAAAAAGGAAGAGATCAGCCACAACCGCTCGTCGGGCATGCAGGCCTTCGTCTTCAACACGCGTCGCAACATGTTCATCGACAAGCGTCTGCGGCGCGCCCTAGCCTATGGTTTTGATTTCGAATGGTCCAACAAGAACCTGTTCTACGGACAGTACGCCCGCACCCACAGCTACTTCTCTAACTCCGAACTGGCAGCGACAGATCTCCCATCCACCGACGAGTTAAAAATCCTCAGGCCCTACAAGGGACGGGTTGCGGACGAGGTATTCACCAAGGTCTACCAAGCGCCGAAAGGGGGCGGTCCCAAACAAATCCGCAAGAATCTTCGGGTCGCCACCAAACTCTTGAAAGAGGCTGGCTGGGTGATCAAGGACGGGAAACGGGTCAATGCCAAGACAGGTCAGGCCTTGGACTTTGAGGTCCTGCTGGTCAGCCCCTTGTTCGAGCGCATCGTGCTGCCTTTTGCCAAGAACTTGGAAAAGCTAGGTGTGAAGGTGCGCGTTCGCACAGTCGACCCCTCACAGTATCGCCGCCGCATTCAGACCTATGACTTCGACGTCATCGTCGGCGGCTGGGGCCAATCGCTGTCACCAGGCAATGAACAGCGAAATTTCTGGGGCTCGAAAGCAGCAGACCTGGAGGGCGGTCGCAACACCATTGGCATCAAGGAACCGGTGATTGACGAGTTGGTCGAGAAGATCATCGCCGCGCCGACCCGCAAGGATTTGATCAACACCGTCAAAAGCCTCGACCGAATTCTGCAATGGGGACATTGGGTGATCCCCCATTGGCACGCCAAGTACGACCGAGTCGCTTATTGGGATAAATTTGGCCGGCCTAAGATCACGCCCACGCAGGGCAATCAATTCACGGCCTGGTGGGTAGATATGACCCGCAACGCCGCCCTGACAGGCAAACTGGCATCGGCCAAGGAATAGCTACCACACTCATTGAAACACGCTAGATTAACTCCATGTATGCCTACATCCTCCGTCGCCTGTTGCTGATTATCCCGACCTTGCTCGGAATCATGATCATTAACTTTGTCGTCATCCAGTTCGTGCCCGGCGGCCCGGTGGAACAGATGATCGCACAAATCACCGGCGAAAATATCGATGCAACAGCACGGGTCGGCGGCCAGGCGGGACAAGAAACGCAGAGCTCGGCCCAATCGAAGACCTCCGCCGGCAAGTCAGGCGAGGGTGGCACAAACCGCTACCGCGGCGCCCAGGGTCTGCCGCCGGAGATGATCAAGCAGATCGAAAAACAGTTTGGTCTGGACAAGCCCATCCACGAGCGCTTCGTCCTAATGATGGGCAACTACATTCGCTTCGATTTCGGCGACAGTTATTTCCAGGACCGCTCCGTCGCCCAACTGGTCATCGATAAGATGCCGGTGTCCATTTCGCTCGGCATTTGGACGACACTCTTGGTCTACCTGATCTCAATACCGCTCGGAGTGCGCAAGGCGGTGCGCGACGGCTCCAGATTCGACGTCTGGACCTCGGGCGTGGTGGTTTTTGGCAATGCGGTGCCGTCGTTCCTGTTCGCCATTCTGCTTATCGTTTTGTTCGCTGGCGGGCGCTACTTCGACTGGTTCCCGCTTAGGGGGCTGACATCGCCCAACTTTGATGACCTCTCCACTATTGGCAAGATCGGCGATTATTTTTGGCATATGGCTCTACCGGTAATTTCAATGGTGATCGGCGGCTTCGCCGGGCTCACCATGCTAACCAAGAACTCGTTCATCGAGGAGATCAACAAGCAATACGTCGTTACCGCACGCTCCAAGGGCCTGACCAAAAAACGGGTGCTCTATGGCCACGTATTCAGGAACGCCATGCTGATCGTCGTCGCTGGATTTCCAAGCGCCTTCATCGGCATCCTTTTTACCGGCGCCTTGCTGACGGAAGTGATTTTTTCTTTGGATGGCCTCGGCCTCTTAGGCTTTGAAGCAGTGCTCAAACGCGATTACCCGTTGATGTTTGGAACGCTGTATTTCTTTACTTTACTAGGCCTGTTGATGGGCATTATCGGTGACATCATGTACCATATCATTGACCCCCGAATCGATTTTGAGGCGCGGGATATCTGAGATGGACATCCGCCCGCACACAGCTGAAGAAACATTGCGCACCGAACGTTTCCTGGGCCTGCATATCACTCCCATCACGCGGCGGCGGATAGAGAATTTCAAGCGCAACCGACGCGGTTTTATTTCGTTCTGGATATTCTCGGTGTTCTTCGTGATTACGCTGTTCGCGGAAATTATCGCCAATGACAAACCGCTCATGGTGCGTTTCGATGGGGATTTCCACTTCCCGGCCTTCATCGCCTACCCGGAAACGACTTTCGGGGGCGAGTTTCAGACGGAAGCCGATTACCGCGACGAATTCGTCACCGAGCTAATAGCCGAAAAAGGCTGGATGATCTGGCCTCCGATCCGCTTCAGTTTCGACACTGTCAACTACGACCTTCCCGTTCCCGCCCCGGCACCACCCAGCGCCGTCAACTGGCTCGGCACCGACGACCAGGGCCGAGATGTGGTGGCACGCATGATCTACGGCTTTCGCATTTCCGTCCTGTTCGGCTTCGTGCTTACGATCATTAGCGCAGCGGTCGGGGTCTCGGTCGGCGCCTTCCAGGGGTTTTATGGCGGATATCTAGATTTGATTGGGCAGCGTTTTATCGAGATCTGGGCCGGCATGCCAGTGCTTTATTTGCTGATTATCCTGGCGAGCATCATTACGCCCAACTTCTGGTGGTTGCTCGGCCTTCTGCTGCTGTTCAGTTGGATAGGCTTCGTCGGCGTCGTCCGGGCGGAATTTCTACGCGCCAGAAATCTTGATTTCGTCCGCGCTGCGCGGGCTCTCGGTGTTTCGGATTTCGTGCTGATCTACAAGCACGTGCTCCCCAACGCCATGGTCGCCACCATCACCTTCATGCCTTTCACCCTCGCCGGCTCGATCACTACGCTGACGGGCCTTGACTTTTTGGGCTTCGGCCTGCCGCCGGGGGCACCCTCGCTGGGAGAACTCCTGAACCAGGGCAAGGCTAATCTGCAGGCTCCGTGGCTCGGTATTTCCGGTTTCGTGGTCATTGCCTTGATGCTGAGCCTTCTGGTCTTTATCGGTGAAGCGGTACGTGATGCGTTTGATCCGAGGAAGGTGTTCCGATGAACCATCTTCTGGAAATTAACAACCTCGCGACCTCCTTCGGTCAGGGCGACGCGGAAGTGAAGGCGGTACGCGGTGCAACGTTCCATATCGACAAGGGCGAAACGGTAGCGCTGGTCGGTGAGTCGGGTTCCGGCAAATCGGTAACGGCCTTGTCGGCCATGCGCCTACTACCGTACCCGCTAGCCCATCACCCGTCGGGCGGCATCCGCTTCAAGGAAGACGAGTTGCTCTCTGCATCGGACGGCCGTATGCGCGTTCTTCGCGGCAACGATCTGGCGATGATTTTTCAAGAACCGCTGACCAGCCTCAACCCGCTGCATTCCATAGAAAAACAGATCGCCGAGACACTGCTGTTACACAAGGCCATAACACCGACGAAAGCCCGCAAGCGAGTGATCGGACTGTTGAAA
Source organism: uncultured Magnetovibrio sp. (assembly GCA_964468005.1). Taxonomy (GTDB): domain Bacteria; phylum Pseudomonadota; class Alphaproteobacteria; order Rhodospirillales; family Casp-alpha2; genus TMED8. The sequence goes on from CAYXUT010000019.1 coordinate 13,745, forward strand.
TTAGTCGGCCTTGAGGCCGCGCTCGAAAGGCTCTCGGCGCTGCCGCATGAATTCTCCGGAGGCCAGCAGCAGCGCGTGATGATCGCAATGGCGCTGGCCAATGACCCGGACCTGCTAATCGCCGACGAACCAACCACAGCGCTCGATGTGACGGTGCAAGCGCAGGTGCTGAAACTCCTAAAAGACCTGCAGCGCGAGCTGGGCATGGCGATTCTGTTCATCACCCATGACCTCGGTATCGTGCGTAGTATGGCGGATCGGGTCTGCGTCATGAACGACGGCAAGATTGTCGAACAGGGTCCGGTATCGAAAGTCTTCGAGATGCCGGCGCACGAGTACACCCGCCATCTTCTGGCCGCCGAGCCGAAAGACCGTCCCGACCCGGCACCAACCGAAGCGCCGGAAATCATGGTCAGCGATAATGTCAAGGTCTGGCACCCCGTGAAACGCGGCTTCTTACGCCGCACGGTCGGCCATATCAAGGCAGTAGACGGCATCTCGGTGGCCATCAAGCGCGGCCATACCTTGGGCGTTGTCGGCGAATCGGGTTCGGGAAAATCGACACTCGCCCGGGCACTCTTACGCCTTGAGCGCTCTGAGGGCGGCATCAAATTCATGGGCAACGATTTGCAAGGTTTACAGTTCAAGGGCCTGCGCCCGCTCAGGCGAGAAATGCAAATCGTCTTCCAAGACCCCTTCGGCTCATTGAGCCCGCGCCTCTCGGTCGGCCAGATCATCGAAGAAGGGCTCCTGGTGCACGATCTCGGTGGCAGCAACCAAGCGCACCGTCAATTGATCGGTGAGGCGCTTTTGGAGGTGGGGCTGGAACCTACCATGCAGAACCGCTACCCGCATGAATTCTCCGGCGGCCAACGCCAGCGCATCGCCATCGCCCGCGCGCTGGTGTTAAAACCTAAATTCATCGTCTTGGATGAGCCAACCTCGGCGCTGGATATGTCGGTGCAGGCACAGATCACCGACCTGCTGCGCGGCCTGCAGCAAAAGCATGACCTCGCCTACATGTTCATCAGCCACGATTTGAAAGTCATCCGCGCGCTGGCGCATGAAGTCATCGTCATGAAAGACGGCAAGGTGGTTGAGGCCGGCCCCGCCGACCAGGTCATTAACAATCCGGAAACGCCTTACACCAAGGCACTGATGGCCGCAGCCTTTGACTTACGGGCAGATGAGACGGGCATCGTCAGCACTTAAGCCCCTACTCCGCCGCCACCGCCAATCCAGCTTCCACCGACGGCGATAGGTATGCGCCCTGGCGCAGCAACTCCCCCTGCACGCAATTGGGACCGAGATCCTTCGGCTGCATGCCAGAATTAGCGGAACCGGCGGCGGCAACGCCCGCCGCGTGACCGGTCATCCAGCATTGAGGTATTTCGCGCAGGAAGGTATGCGAACTGGCGTCGCAGGCGACATGCCGTCCCGCGCCCAAGACGCCATCAATACCAACCGGCACACCACCGGCAACCTAAGTTTTTCGCCGTCTTTTGGCCCGAGATCACTTTCTTCCGCCATGACGATTGCACCTCTTCCTGGCAGCTGCCTTAATACGTGCAGCGTAATCCGCCGCCGCGCGGCCAGCAGATGTATGTCACTTCCCATTTTCTCCAGGAGGTAGAAACCTTGATCCTACTGTTCATGTCCGAGGAAGACCGTGCCGAACCCTGGCGCGAAGCGCTGAAAAACGAGATGCCGGAGCTTGAATTTCGGCTTTATCCCGATGAAACCGGTGATCCCGGCGAGATCGAATACGCCCTAGTATGGAAGCCACCGGCGGGAGAACTCAAACGCTTTCCCAACCTAAAAGCTATCTTAAACCTGGGTGCCGGCGTCGATCATTTGACCAACGATCCGAACCTGCCCGACGACATTCCGGTTTCGCGCCTCGTCGACCGTTGCCTGACGCAAGGCATGACCGAATATGTTCTCTATTGGGTCATTCACCACCACCGCTATATGGCTGAATATGCCGAGATGGTCCCCAAAAAAGAGTGGCGCCAGATCCCGCAGTCAGACGCTCGTCTTCAACGCATCGGCATTTTAGGATTAGGTGAGTTGGGCCGCGATGCGGCGGAAAAACTTGTTACCCTCGGCTATGACGTGGCAGGCTGGAGCCGCACGTCAAAAGATATTGTCGGTGTCACCGCCTACCACGGCAAAGACAGCTTCCAACCGTTCCTGAACCGTACGGATATACTGATCTGTCTATTGCCTGTGACCAACGAAACACGCGGTATTATCAACACCGAAACATTGTCGCAACTACCCAACGGTGCCGTTGTCATCAACTGCGCACGCGGCGCACATGTTGTTGATGATGACTTGATTGCGGCGTTGGATTCGGGTCAGGTCTCATCCGCGGTGCTCGACGTCTTCCATACTGAACCGCTACCCGCCGACCACGCTTTTTGGACCCATCCGAAGGTTACCATCACGCCGCATATGGCGAGCCTGACGGTAGCACACTCCGCCGCCGCCTACGTGGCGGGGAATATCCGACGCGTTGAGCGCGGAGAACTGCCGCTCAACACGGTTAATTTTTCAACAAAGTATTGATCGGTATCGGCTTAGCCGATATAGCCGTAAGCGATGGCCAATAAAAAGCCGCCCAGCAACAGACGATAAACGCCGAAAACGGTGAACGAGGCACGCCTCAGCCAAGACATCATCAGAGCTATGGCAATCAAAGCAGTCGCGAAAGCTAGACCACCGGCAAGAAGTGTATCGGCACTTAGTTGCGCGTCACCCAATTTGTAAAGCTCCCAGCCTTTGAGAACGCCGGCACCGGCAATCGCTGGAATGCCCAAGAGCATGGCAAGACGCGCTGCCTCGCTGCGCTCCATGCCCATCATGCGCCCAGCCGTCATGCAAATGCCCGACCGGCTAGTACCCGGGATCAGAGCCAGGGTCTGTACCAATCCGACAATGATTACATCACCAATGCGCAGGTGCTCGATACGCCTTAGCGTCATGCCGGTCTGATCGGCGATCAACAACAACAGGCCGAAACCGAGTGTTGTCCAGCCGATCACCTCAAGGCCGCGAATGCCTTGAGGAAAATAGTGATTAAGCACATAGCCGGCAGCAAGCACGGGAATGGTGCCTAACACCAGTAATCCAGCCAAATTGGCGCCAGGATCGCGGCGGCCCTTCATCATCTGAACCAAACCGCCAACCATGGCAAAGACATCGCGCCAAAAATACAGCAACGCGGCACCCAGCGTGCCCACATGAACGGCAACGTCGATGATCAAGCCTTGGTCCGACACCTGCATGAAAAGCGGCACCAGCACCAAGTGACCGGACGAACTGACCGGAAGGAATTCCGTGATGCCTTGAACAACCGCGACGACCGCAAGATGTATGAAGTCCAACTTCATCTCTCCCCAAAATCTTGTGGACTTTATAGCAATGCTAGAGTGTTCTCCCAACCCCGAATTTAAAAAACAGCGTCTTAACAAGGAAACTTTCTGAATATTCAGCAATGTTTGTAGGAATTGGCGCTGGCAAGAACGCCCCAGTTTTGCTATCTAATCAGGTCGTTTTTTCCAAAAGGTGGGAGATAAATGCGCCGACCAGATTGGCCAGCGATGCGAGGGCTGCCTGCAGGGCTCCCGGAAGCGCGAGGTCTTTATAGCCCTGAACGCGAGCATGATAATTGCGGTATTGGCTTTATTGCCAATATTAAAAACCGCAAGAGCTATGAGATCGTACGCCAAGGCATCCAGATCCTGGTGAACCTGGACCATCGGGGTGCGGTTGGTGCTGACCCGCTGGCCGGAGACGGCGCTGGCATTCTGATGCAGATCCCTGACGGCTTTTTTCGTGCCGAGGCAAAACAGGAAAAACGCGGGTTCAAACTGCCGCCCGAGGGCGAGTATGGCGTCGGCATGGTGTTTTTGCCGCGCGGTGGTCCCGCCACCAGCGTGTGTCAGGAAGCTATCGAACGAACGGTCCGTGCCGAAGGCCAGTTGGTGCTCGGCTGGCGTGACGTGCCGGTCAGCAACGAATGGCTGGGCGAGAGCGTCAAGCCGATCGAACCCGTCATCCGTCAGATCTTTATCAAACGCGGCGCTAACTGCGCCGATACAGACGCTTTCGAACGCAAACTCTACGTTATTCGCAAACAAGCCCACCATGTGGTTTGGGACGCTGAACTGGAAGACATCCGCCAGTTTTACATTCCGTCTATGTCGGCCCGCACCATTGTCTACAAGGGCATGGTTCTAGCCCCCAACCTGGCCAAGTACTACCTCGATTTGCAAGACGAGAGACTGGAAACGGCGCTGGCGCTGGTGCACCAGCGGTTTTCGACCAATACATTCCCGTCCTGGCCTCTGGCGCAGCCGTTCCGTTATCTCTGCCACAACGGAGAGATCAATACGGTGCGCGGCAACATCAACTGGATGATGGCGAGGCGCCATTCCATGGCGTCCGAGCAACTGGGCGAAGACCTCAACAAACTGTGGCCGTTGATCGGCGATGGGGCTTCAGATTCCGCGACCTTCGACAACGCGCTCGAGCTCCTAGTCGCCGGCGGCTATTCGTTGGCACACGCAATGATGATGATGATCCCGGAAGCCTGGGACGGGCATCCTTTGATGGATGATGAACGCCGCGCTTTTTATGAGTACCACGCCGCATTGATGGAGCCCTGGGACGGCCCGGCGGCTATCGCATTTACTGACGGCAAGCAAATCGGCGCGACGCTGGATCGCAACGGCCTACGCCCGGCCCGCTATATTGTTACGGATGACGACCATGTGATCCTCGGCTCGGAGGTTGGCGTTCTGCCCTATGCAGAGAAGAACATCGTTTCCAAATGGCGCCTGCAGCCTGGCAAGATGTTGCTGATCGACCTTGAACAAGGCCGTATCGTCGACGATGCCGAATTGAAACAAACGCTTTCCCAGGCCAAGCCCTATCAGGAATGGCTCGACGCCACCCAGATCAAGCTCGAGAACATGCCTCCGGAAGTCTCAGCCATGCCGCCGGACCGCCAAACGCTGCTCGACCGCCAACAAGCCTTTGGCTACAGTCAAGAAGATATCAAATTCTTTCTGTTTCCCATGGCCGAGGGTGCCCAGGATCCGGTCGGCTCCATGGGCCGCGACGTTCCCCCGGCGGTTCTCTCCGACCGGTCGAAAGTTCTCTACGACTATTTTCACCAAAACTTTGCGCAGGTGACCAACCCGCCCATCGACCCGATCCGTGAAGAATCGGTGATGTCAATGGTGTCGCTGATCGGCCCTCGGCCGAATCTATTGGACCTTGAAACCGCCGGCCGACACAAGCGCCTGGAAGTGCGCGGCCCGGTGCTTTCGAACGGCGACTTAGAAAAAGTGCGCCGCATCGAGCACATGATCGACACCGCCTTCCACGCCGAAACGCTGAGCATCTGCCATCCGGTTTCCGGTGGCGCCGATGGCATGACCGCTGCGTTGGATAGACTTTGCAAGCGGGCAAAAGGCTCAGTCGAAAACGGTCACAATATCCTGATTCTCTCCGACCGCGGTATCAACGCCGACAACCTCGCCATTCCAGCGCTGCTGGCTACCGCCGCCGTGCACCACTACCTGATACGCGAAGGACTCCGGACAGAGGTGGGGCTTGTGGTTGAAACCGGCGAAGCGCGCAAGGTACATGATTTTTGCCTGCTCGCAGGTTACGGGGCAGAAGCCATCAACCCTTATCTCGCCATGGATACGTTATCTGCACTCCGCCATGAGATCGAAGAGCCGCTGAAAGAAGGGGATATCCATGAGCGCTATATCAAGGCCGCAACCAAAGGCATGATGAAGGTGATGTCGAAGATGGGCATCTCCACCTACCAGTCCTATTGCGGCGCGCAGATTTTTGATGCGGTGGGGCTGTCGAGCGCCTTCGTTGACAAGTACTTCACCAAGACAGCAACGATGATCGAAGGTATTGGTTTGAAGGAAGTTGCCGAAGAAACATTGCGCCGGCATGCTTCGGCCTTTGGTGATGATCCGGTTCTCAAGAACAGCCTTGAGGTGGGCGGCGAGTACGCCTTTAGACTGCGTGGCGAAGAGCATGTCTGGACGCCGCAAACGGTCGGCGCGCTGCAACATGCGGTGCGCGCAGGCGACTACGAAGGCTTCAAGAAGTTCAGCGCCACGGTCAACGACCAGAGCCAGAAACTGAAAAACCTGCGCGGCATGTTCAAACTGAAGCGCGCCGGAGTCGCAGTACCCCTGGAAGAGGTCGAACCAGCAAACAAGATCGTCAAACGCTTCGCAACCGGCGCAATGTCGTTTGGCTCGATCTCGTGGGAAGCCCATACAACGCTGGCCATCGCGATGAACCGCCTCGGCGGCAAGTCGAACACCGGCGAGGGCGGCGAGGAAGCAAGCCGCTATGAGTTGCAAAATAACGGCGACAACATGCGCTCCGCCATCAAACAAGTGGCATCGGGGCGCTTCGGCGTGACCACGGAGTACCTGGTCAACGCCAACGACATTCAGATCAAGATGGCGCAAGGCGCCAAGCCCGGCGAGGGAGGCCAGTTGCCGGGGCACAAGGTCGACAAGTGGATCGCGCGCGTGCGTCATTCGACCCCCGGTGTCGGCTTGATCTCACCGCCGCCGCACCACGATATCTATTCCATAGAGGATCTAGCGCAACTCATCCACGACCTTAAGAACGTCAACCCGGGAGCGCGGATTTCGGTCAAATTGGTCTCTGAGGTTGGCGTCGGCACGGTTGCCGCCGGCGTCTCCAAGGCGCATGCCGACCACGTGACGATTTCCGGTAACGAAGGCGGCACGGGGGCAAGCCCGCTGACCTCGATCATGAATGCTGGCTCGTTCTGGGAACTGGGTTTAGCCGAGACCCACCAGACACTAGTGCTGAACCGCCTGCGCGGCCGCATCGCGGTGCAAGTGGACGGCGGCTTCCGCACGGGGCGCGATGTGGTGATTGGCGCGCTGTTGGGCGCCGATGAGTTCGGCATCGCCACTGCGGCTCTGATATCGGCTGGCTGTATCATGATGCGTAAGTGCCACCTCAACACCTGCCCGACTGGCGTCGCCACGCAAGATCCGCAACTGCGCAAGCGCTTTACCGGCAAACCGGAAGACGTCATCAACTACTTCACCTTCGTCGCCGAAGAAGCGCGAGAGATCATGGCCGATCTCGGATTCCGCTCCATGAACGAGATGATCGGTCGCATGGACCGCCTCGATACGCGCGGTGCGGTCGAGCATTGGAAAGTTCAAGGCCTTGATCTTTCACGTATTTTTGACAAGCCGAAGGCCGGCCCTGACGTTGCCGTCTTCAATTGCGAGAAACAGGATCACGGCCTTGATAAGGCGCTCGACAATCAGTTGATCGAACAAGCCACGTTGGCGCTTGAGAATGCAACACCGGTGAGCATCGAAATGCCAGTGAAAAACGTCAATCGTACGGTCGGTGCCATGCTTTCGGGCGAAATCGCCCGGCGCTATGGCCATGCCGGTCTTGCCGACGATACCATCCATGTCTCGATGACCGGAACGGCAGGACAAAGCTTCGGTGCCTGGCTTGCAAGGGGCGTGACCCTCGATCTAAAGGGCGATGCCAACGATTACGTCGGCAAGGGTCTTTCGGGCGGCTGCATCATCGTGCGGCCGGCCTCAGAAAGCTCATTGGTGCCGGAAGACAATATCATAATCGGCAACACGGTTCTTTACGGTGCCGTCGCCGGCGAATGTTATTTCCACGGCGTTGCGGGCGAACGCTTTGCCGTGCGCAACTCCGGCGCCATTGCCGTCATCGAAGGCGTTGGCGATCATGGCTGTGAATACATGACGGGCGGCTGTGTCGTGGTGCTTGGCGGCACCGGGCGGAACTTCGCCGCCGGCATGTCGGGAGGCATTGCTTACGTGCTCGACGAGACAGGCGATTTCGCCAAACGCTGCAACGGCGAGATGATCCAACTCGATCACATCAGCGGCACCGCGAACAGCACCGAGGGCATGGAACTGACTGACATTACGGCCGATATGCTAAGCGACGACGCCACCAGACTTAAGGCCCTGATCGAACGCTACCTGCACAACACCAATAGCGAACGCGCTCGGTCGATCCTTGGCGATTGGGACAACTACCTACCTAAGTTCCTCAAGGTCACGCCGGTTGATTACAAGCGTGCGCTGACCGAATTGCGCTCCGAAGAAGAGTTCGCTGGACAACTGAACGTCGCTGCCGGCGAATAACGAAGAACAGATGAGAGGACGTGAACCATGGGCAAGCCCACCGGTTTCATGGAGATTGAACGCCAAGACCGCGGTTACAAGCCGCCGGAAAACCGTGTAACCCATTACGACGAGTTCTACATGAACCTTGCAGAAGATGCGGTCTCGGACCAGGGCGCGCGCTGCATGGATTGTGGCATCCCGTTCTGCCACCAAGGATGCCCGGTCAACAACATCATCCCCGAATGGAATGATTTCGTTTACCGGAAAGAATGGCAACAAGCCCTCGAGGTCTTGCATTCGACCAACAACTTCCCGGAATTCACCGGCCGCGTTTGCCCCGCTCCTTGCGAGCCCGCCTGTACACTCAACCTTAGCGACGAGCCAGTAACCATCAAGACCATTGAATGCGCCATCGTCGACAAGGGGTGGGAAGAAGGCTGGATCCAACCGGTCGTCCCTAAACACGGAACCGGCAAGCAGGTTGCGGTTGTCGGCTCCGGCCCCGCCGGCATGGCCTGCGCGCAACAATTGGCGCGCGCCGGCCACCGGGTGATTGTGTTTGAGAAGAACGCCAAGGCTGGTGGCCTGCTCCGCTACGGCATCCCTGATTTCAAGATGAACAAACGTCTGATCGACCGGCGGATAGCACAAATGCAGGCCGAGGGCGTTGAGTTCATTCCCAACAGTCATGTAGGCGACAATGTTAGCCACATGAATTTGTTGATGGATTATGATGCCGTGGCGTTGACGGGCGGCTCCGAGGATCCGCGCGACCTGCCGGTGCCGGGCCGCGAACTGGATGGTGTCCACTTCGCCATGCGGTTCTTGACCCAACAGAACCGCCGGGTCTCGGGTGAATTAATCCTCGATAACACGGAAATTCTTGCCGCCGGCAAGCATGTTGTCGTCATTGGCGGCGGCGACACGGGATCGGACTGCGTCGGCACGTCGAACCGTCAGAGCGCAGCTTCCATCACCCAGATGGAAATCATGCCGGAACCGCCGGAGCACGAAGACAAAGCCACCACCTGGCCAGATTGGCCGCTGAAACTGCGCACCTCAACCTCGCACGATGAAGGCTGCCAGCGCGAATGGGCGGTGGCGACCAAATCGTTTGAGGGCAAAAGCGGCAAAGTAACGGCGCTCAATGCAGTGCGCCTTGATTGGGGTCCGGATGGGATGAGGGAAATTTCCGGTTCCGACTTTAAGATCAAGGCCGACCTGGTGTTTCTTGCCATGGGTTTCGTCAATCCCGTGCACGCCGGCATGCTCGAAGGTCTTGGCGTCGAATACGATGAACGTGGCAATGTCTTGGCCGACACTCAGAACTACACCACCTCTATCGACAAGGTGTTCGTCGCCGGCGACATGCGCCGTGGGCAATCCCTTGTGGTCTGGGCGATTCGCGAAGGCCGTCAGTGCGCACACGCCATCGATGAATTCCTGATGGGCCAGACCAGCCTACCGCGCTAGTCGGCCACGTTTCCAATGCGAATTTTCGGCGATCTGGTTTTTGGCTATTGCCTCAAGGTCAAATGGACCTGTGATTACTCCAGCCTATCTTACGAATGGTTCGATATCAGCATCATGAAAAGTAAGAGCTACACTTCGAAGTTTCTGGCACGAAAATCCATTCGGGCAAGTTCCCCTCATGGAACTCGTTGACGACCGCCACCTGGCAAAATCAAATACCATCATCACCTAGCTCGCCGAGGGAAGCGGACTGACTCCCGTTGAGCTTTGTCAACGCACCAAGATAACCAAGTGACTGTTTTTAAGAACAGTTCAACCATGAACCGAGCGTCATGATCTGCCGCTTTCACATTAAGTATCTGGGCAAGGCCATAATTTTCTGATTGGTGACAGTCTGAGCCTCATGAACATCTCACTCGTGGCGTACACCCAAGTTGCCTACGAAGGCGGCTTCGAATTTTCTGGTTTCCCAGCACTCACGGTATGGGTCGGGCGCGCGGAGACAGCTCTCGGTTTATCCAAATAGCTTCTCAAACGGACTTTCACCGGCGGCAACAGCCGTTTCCACCTGGGCCCTCGCTTGTGTGGCTTCCTCAAGTGTCGAGGCCACCTTGCGGATTTGCGGCCGCTCGCCATTTACATTGAACGGCATGCCGACGTAAGAGACGCCGCTCTCCGGTTCAGGCTGCATGATACCAATTGCCTTAACCTGTTCGTCGTCCATCATCTCGGCGATATTCTGGATCGGCACGCAAGGCACTTGTACACCGGCAAACAGCTCGATCCAGTGTGCCGCCTCCCTGGTGATGATGGTCTCGCTGACCAATGCATCGATGGCGGCGCGGTTCTCGGTCCGGTCCGTATTGGTCCGGAACCGCTGATCTTTCGGCCACTCTGGATGGCCCAGCGCCGTGGCCAGTTTAGCAAACAGGCTATCGTTGCCGGTAGCGATGATGATCGGGCTGTCGGACGCTTGGTAAGCGCCATAGGGCGCCACCAGTTGATGGCCGGCGCCAAAGGGCACCGGTATCTCTCCGTCGATAACGTAGTTCGAGAGATGCACCGCCATCCAGCTTACGGCGGTCTCGAGCAAGGATGCCTGAAGCGTACAGCCCTCACCATTGGCGCCGCGCCGCACCAATGCCGCCAACACGGCAATAGTCATCCACATGCCGGTCCCGAGATCCATGATCGAGGGGCCCGCACGCATCGGGCCGGCCTCTGGTGTGCCAGTGATGCTGAGGATGCCGCCATAAGCTTGCAGGGCAAGCTCGTATCCGGAACGATCCTTGAGCGGGCCGACATG
>CAYXUT010000020.1:0-24165 GCA_964468005.1 uncultured Magnetovibrio sp.
GTCATCGCTCATCCGCGTCTGCATCAGGTGTGTGAGGTGCTGGCTGAGGTTGCGGAGCTATATTTCAAAGAGGCCATAGATTTGGTCGGGCAATGCGACGCGGCTAGCGTTCGCCCGGCAAAGATGATGTTGCACGTCTACCACCGCATCTTGCTGCGCCTGAAAAGGCGGGGCTGGGAAGACCTGGCAGCGCCGGTGTCTCTTTCCAAGATCACCAAACTCTGGCTCGCGTTCCGTTATGGTGTGCTGTGAGCGAAAGTGGGCGTGTGCATATCGTTGGTGCTGGCTTGGCCGGCCTGTCGGCGGCTGTAAAACTCGCCCAAGGGGGTCGTCGAATCTCCATATACGAGGCTACCCGCCATGCTGGCGGACGGTGCCGTTCTTTTCATGATCCAGTCCTTGAGCGGCTTATCGACAATGGAAACCATTTGGTATTGAGTGGCAATCAAGCCGTCATGGCCTATCTTGCGGCGATCAACGCGGAAGACAAATTAAGCGGTCCGCAGCGCGCAGAGTTCCCATTCGTTGACCTTACGGACGATACACATTGGACGGTACGGCCTGACAAAGGGGCCATTCCTTGGTCGGCGCTGAGTTCCAGTCGCCGCGTGCCCGGCACCTCCATCGGAGAGTATCTCTCGGTCTGGAGGCTATCACGTGCCACAGCATCGCAAACGATTGGTCAGTGTTTGGCAACGGAGGGCGCGCTTTGGCACCGTTTCTGGCATCCAGTGATTGTTTCGATCCTCAATACCGATCCGGCTAGTGCTTCGGCTGAATTGCTGTGGGCTGTGATGAAGGAAACCTTTGGTAAGGGTGAGGCAGCTTGCCGGCCTTTGATTGCCGTCAATGGCTTAAGCGAAACTTTTGTCTATCCGGCCTTGCGGTATTTGCGCGCCCATACTTGTGAGGTCCAATTTAACCAGCGAGTACGTGCAGTCGCTTCCAATGGTGGTCGTGTGACGGCCTTGGACACGGGTGACCGAATTGATCTCGATCCGGACGACGCCGTGGTCTTCGCAGTACCGCCGACGCCGGCGCGTCAATTGATGCCCGAACTGGTCGCGCCCGATTCGTTCCGACCCATCGTCAATGGTCATTTCCGTACCCAAGAGGCTATCCCCATGAAAACCTTTGTCGGCGTTGTCGGGGGGATGGTGGAGTGGTTGTTCCTTCGTGGCGATGTGGTCTCGGCAACCGTTAGCGCCGCCACTGCACTATCAGAAATGGCGGAAAGTGATATTGCGGATGCCATGTGGTCCGATATCAGCCGTGTGCTGAAGCTTGATGCGCCATGCCGGGGGCCGTACCGAATTATTAAGGAAAAGCGCGCAACATTTGAACAAACGCCGGCCCAGGTGGCGCGTAGGCCGAAGACAGAGACAGCCCTGGACAATCTGTTTCTCGCTGGGGACTGGACAGATACAAGCCTCCCGGCGACCATAGAGGGCACGATCCAATCTGGATTCGCGGCAGCCGATATCATTTTGAACCGTAAGAGTAATGGATGAACGCCCTTGAATTTGTGAGGGATTTTTGACAAAAAGCACTTTCGTAGAGATTTTTGTGGAATTTGATCCGGTTAATGGTTTGAAAACGCTGGTTGGTGAAAGTATAGCGGTTGTAAGCGATCCCGGAACAAGGCCGCGAGTATGGAAATGATGGACCACAGGGTGGAACCTGCTGAACAAACGCAAGCCTCTGACGAGCGAGAGATCGATGGTGCGATCGAGGAAGCACGGAGTTGGCTTGCCAGCCAACAGGCTGAGGACGGTCATTGGGCATTTGAACTTGAAGCCGATGCCACCATTCCGGCCGAGTATATTTTTCTCAATCACTTCCTTGGTGATATTGACGACGATGTCGAACGAAAGCTAGCGCGATACCTTCGCGCCACCCAGGAAAAGCATGGCGGCTGGCCGCTCTACCATCACGGCGATTTCAATATGAGCGCCTCGGTTAAGGCCTATTACGCGCTCAAGATGGTCGGGGATGACCCAAACGCGCCACATATGATCCGCGCCCGTGAGGCTATCCTGGCCGCTGGTGGTGCTGCTAAAGCCAACGTATTTACGCGTATCACGCTGGCGCTATTCGAGCAGGTGCCATGGCGTTCCGTGCCGGTGATGCGGGTCGAAGCTCTGCTGCTGCCAAAGTGGGCGCCATTTCATATGGACAAGGTGTCATATTGGTCGCGGACAGTGATGGTGCCTCTGCTGGTGCTCGCCGCCTTGCGGCCCACGGCCGTCAATCCGTGCGCTGTTCATATTCGCGAACTCTTCGTCACTCCGCCGCATATCGAGCGACATTATTTGGTCAATCCCACCGGCCATTTGTTGGGCGCGCTATTGCTTGCGATTGACCGGATGATCCGGCCGCTGCAGGTATTGCTGCCAAAGTTTCTGGAACGTCGCGCCATTGATAAGGCGATAGATTTCATTACCGAACGTTTGAACGGAGACGGTGGGCTGGGAGCTATTTTCCCGGCCATGGCCAACTCGGTGATGGTGTTCCATGCGCTTGGCTACGATAAGAATCACCCGCATTTTCAGAACGCACGTAAATCCATCGACAAGCTCTTGGTGTTTCACGCTGACTGGGGCTACTGTCAGCCATGCCTTTCACCCGTATGGGATACAGGGCTTGCTGCTCATGCCATGCTTGAGGTCGGTAACTCTTTGGACGTTACGCCGTTGGAAAAGGCCAATGACTGGCTGGTAGAGCGGCAGATCCTGGGTTTCGTTGGCGACTGGGGCGTCAATGCAAAAGGCGTTCGCCCAGGAGGCTGGGCCTTTCAGTACTGGAACGATCACTATCCTGATGTTGACGATACCGCCGTCGTGGTGATGGCTCTGCACCGCGCTGACCCCGAGCGTTATCGAAAAACCATTGAGCGCGGCGTCGAGTGGATTATTGGCATGCAAAGCGCCAACGGCGGCTGGGGCGCCTTCGATGTAGATAACGAGTTCTATTTTCTGCAGCATATTCCGTTTGCCGATCATGGCGCGCTCCTCGATCCGCCGACAGCCGATGTCAGCGCACGCTGTCTGTCCATGCTGGCGCAACTGGGGTACGAGCGAGAACATCAGGCGGTCGCCCGGGCGCTCGATTACCTGAAGCGTGAGCAGGAAATTGATGGTTCATGGTTCGGGCGCTGGGGAAATAACTATGTCTATGGTACTTGGTCGGTACTGTGTGCGTTGAATGCTGTGGGCGAAGACATGCGGGCACCATATATCAGAAAAGCTGTCGACTGGCTCAAGGGGCGCCAACGCACCGACGGGGGCTGGGGTGAGGATTGCGCTAGTTACTGGCAGCATCGCCGCGATGACGTTAAAAGTTCCACGCCTTCGCAAACTTCTTGGGCGGTGCTTGGCCTGCTGGCGGCGGGTGAGGTCGATAGCGTCGCCGTCAAAAGTGGCATAGAGTATTTGTTGGAGAGCCCGCGGGACGACGGAAAGTGGCGCGAAAAACACTTTAATGCGGTAGGCTTCCCCCGTGTGTTCTATCTGCGTTACCACGGATACAGCGCTTTCTTCCCGTTGTTGACCTTGGCACGCTATCGCAATCTGAAAACGCAGAATACCAAGCTGCCCGCTTTCGGGATGTGATCCGTGGCCATCGGTATTGTCTCCGGGCTTCGACGTGAGACGCATTGTCTGACGACGCCTGGCACGGCGAAAACAGACAAACTTACATTTGCCGGTGTCGGCCCCGAGCGCGCCGAAGCCGGTGCGCGGGAACTGATTGCTAAGGGGGCAGAGGCGCTGGTGAGTTTCGGCGTTGCCGGCGGCATTGCACCAGAGATTTCGGCCGGAACTCTGATTTTGGCTCGGGCGGTCGTTTTCGGCGATACGATTTTCGAGACCACGACGTTCTGGCGACAATCTCTCAAGGATATGTTGCCGCCCAATATTATTATTGAGGAAGGGCCGATTGTCGGGGTGGACAAGATGATAGCATCTCCAGAGGCGAAACAGCGATTGCATGCCAATACCGGTGCATTGGCTTGCGATATGGAGAGCCATACCGTTGCCCAGGTGGCAGCGGATGTGGGCTTGCCGTTCATTGCCGTACGCGCCATTTCTGACCCGGCTGGGCGCGATGTACCGAAATGGGTATTGCATTGCCTAAGCGGTGAAGGCGATGTCGATTACCAGAGTTTGATCCTGGCGTTGGCACGCCGGCCCTGGGCGCTGCCGGCCTTGATGGCGCTCGCGGGTAATTCGAAAAAGGCTTTTGGTGCGTTACGCCGCGTCGCTAGAGCGGCCGGTCCCAGTCTCGGTTTCTCGGGCGGCCGTTGAGAGTGCATCATGTTCTTTGCGTTTCTGGGTCATGGTCTGGACCAGCTCCTGAAAGACAAACTCCGCCGGGCGTTGATTGTCGAGTGGCACTTCTGGCGCCATCTCCCCATCCGTCCTGACACCACGTAAATAGACACCAAGTGCCTTAAAAGGGTGCGCCACGGTATCGGCGACGGCTGTTGCTTCATAGCCGCAATGCACCATGCAATTGGCGCATTTTTCATAGTTACCGGTGCCATAGGATTGCCAGTCGGTATCATCCATCAGTTCCTTGAAACTCGATGCGTAACCTTCCGATAACAAATAACATGGCCTTTGCCAGCCGAAGATATTGCGCGTCGGGTTGCCCCAGGGCGTACAGTGATAAGTCTGATTACCGGCCAGGAAATCCATGAACAATGTCGATTGGCTGAACTTCCAGCGTTTGGCGCCTGCCCGGCTCAAAAGATCACGGAAAAGCTGTTTGGTTTTGCGCCGTGACAGGAAGTGATCCTGGTCGGGCGCGCGTTCGTAGGCGTAGCCCGGCGAGACGGTAATGCCTTCGACGCCAAGATCATCCATGCAGAAATCGAAATAGGTCGCTGCTTCATCGGCACTCATTTGGTCGAATAGCGTGCAATTGACGTTGACTCGAAAGCCGCGCCGTTTGGCCTCTCGGATCGCCGCCACCGCTTGTTCAAACGTTCCATCTTGATTGACGGCCTTGTCATGATGTTCTTGAAGTCCATCCAGGTGAACGGAGAAGGTCAGGTAAGGGGTCGGCGTGAACTGGTCGAGTTTCTTTTCCAGCAATAGACCGTTGGTACACAGATAAACGAACTTCTTGCGTGCGATGATGCCGTCGACAACCTGTTCGATTTCCTTATGAATCAGTGGCTCGCCGCCAGGGATCGAGACCACTGGCGCACCACACTCATCGACGGCACCCAGGCATTCCTCGACCGAGAGGCGTTTGTTGAGGATATCGGCTTCGTAATCGATCTTACCGCAACCGGGGCAGGCCAGATTGCAACGGAACAGCGGTTCCAGCATTAACACCAGGGGATATTTATCACGCCCAGCTACGCGCTGCTTCATGATGTAAGCGCCGACGCGGATTTTCTGGATTAGGGGAACGGCCACTACTGTTTACCCCTGGCTCGCCGCCCGGGTTAGTTCGCGCGGCAATTTGAAGGTAACATGCTCTTCAACGTCGGATAGCCGCTCGACATGGATTTCGCGGTACTCGGCCAGCCGTTCGATCACACCTTGAACCAGTTCTTCTGGTGCCGACGCGCCGGCAGTGATACCTACCACGTCAATGCCTTTAAGCCAGTTTGGGTCGAGATCATCGGCATCGGCGATCAGGTAACTTGGTTTTTCCATGGAAGCGCCGAGATCGCGGAGCCGGTTGGAGTTCGAGCTGTTCTGTGCTCCGACCACCAACAGCAAGTCGACCCGGGGCGACAGGGTGCGGACGGCATCCTGGCGGTTTTGCGTGGCGTAGCAGATGTCCTTGACATCCGGGCCGACGATAGCCGGAAACTTATTTTTCAAGACCTCAATGACATTTCGCGTGTCATCGATGCTTAGGGTTGTCTGCGTCACATAGGAAAGTCGGGTGGTGTCCTCGACCTTGAGATTTTCAACATCCTGCACCGTGTTAACCAGCAGAACACCGCCGGGAATCTGGCCTTGTGTGCCCTCAACTTCGGGATGGCCGGCATGGCCGATTAGGATCACCTGGCGGCCTTTTTTGACGTGATTCTGCCCTTCCTTGTGAACCTTGGAGACCAACGGGCAGGTCGCATCGATGATATCGAGGTCGCGCTCTCGGGCGGCCTCAACAACACTGGCCGCGACCCCGTGGGCACTGAAAATAGCGTTCGCTCCTTGAGGTATGTCATCCACTTCTTCGACGAAAACAGCTCCCTTGTCGCGCAGTGAATCGACGACGTGCTTGTTGTGGACGATCTCGTGGCGGACGTAGACCGGCGGCCCGAACAGGTCGAGCGCGCGCTCGACGATTTCAATGGCGCGCTCTACTCCGGCACAAAAACCGCGTGGACTGGCGAGCAGGATTTTCAGTTTTTCATACATCATTGGCATCTTACCATTGAAAATAGAGATTAAACCCATAAAGGTGAACCCCCTGTAGGCGGCTTCTATAGCAACTATCCGCCGAACACCAGGAGGAATCCGGCCTCATGAAGATGGCAAGCGCATGATACTGGTTACTGGAGCGTCCGGTTTTATAGGTGCCGCAGTGGTCCGCGCACTGCTGGCGCGGCGCGAACCGGTACGGGTCCTGGTGCGCCCGACATCGGACCGTCAAAACATCGACGGCCTTGATGTGGAGATTGTGGAAGGCGATCTGCTGGATCCTGACACTCTGGCTGGCACGGTTGAGGGTTGCACTGGTGTCTACCATATTGCCGCCGATTACCGGCTTTGGACGCGTGATCCGGAGGCTATGTTTCGTGCTAATGTCGAAGGCTCTTGCTTCATCATCCGCACCGCAATGGCCGCCGGAGTGGCGCGTATCGTTTACACCAGTTCGGTGGCGGTCTTGGGGATCGTGCAGGATGGCGTGGGAGATGAGGTTACGCCCGCCACTTACGCTGATATGATCGGCGTCTACAAGCAATCGAAGTTCCGTGCCGAAGAGGCGGTGCGAAAGTTGATCAATGAAGAGGGTGCACCAGTTGTGATTGTCAACCCATCGACACCGGTTGGCCCCTTTGACGTCAAACCAACACCGACGGGGCGTATGATTGTCGAGGCGGTGTCTGGGAAAATGCCGGCTTATGTCGATACGGGGCTAAACATTGTTCATGTGGACGATGTCGCGACCGGGCATCTCTTGGCATTTGACAGGGGGCAACTCGGCGAGCGATACGTGTTAGGCGGCGAGAACATGGCTCTCAAGGATATTCTGGCCGAAATCGCCAATTTGGTTGGCCGGAAGCCGCCCTCCATCAGTCTGCCGCACGGGCTGATCCTGCCCATCGCCTACCTGGCCGAAGTCTGGGCGCGAATGACTAGCGGTCAAGAACCCTTCGTCACTGTCGATGGCGTGCGTATGGCCAGAAAGAAAATGTACTTTTCTTCGGCGAAGGCGATTCGCGATCTTGGCTATCAATCACGCCCCGCCAGCGCGGCCCTTGCCGATGCAGTCACATGGTTTCGGGAAAATGGGTATTGCCCGTAAGGATCAGGCAGCTTAAGAACCGATTTCCGGTGAACTAGGACCTGGATAGATGAAAGCATTGATGTTGGCTGCCGGAGTAGGCCGACGTTTGTTCGGTGACGATAACGACGATCTGCCAAAAGCGCTGTTGCGTTTCGAAGGGCAATCCCTGCTCGAGCGCCATATAGAAATGTTGCAGATCTGCAATATTGAAGAGCTGGTCCTCGTCGTCGGACACCGGAAGGAAGATCTAATTGCGGAGGCCTTGAAGGTCGCGCATGATGGCTTTATCCGCTGGATCGATAACCCGCGCTACCGGGAAGGCCCGATCCTTTCTTTGGCGGCGGGTGAAGAGGTCCTGCGGTCTGGCTCCGATGTTTTGTTCATGGATTCAGACGTGCTTTATCACCCGCTTCTCATGGCAAAGCTTATCGCCTCCCCGCATCGGACTTGTTTCGTCGTCGATCGCGAATTTCAGTCTGATGATGATCCTGTAAAGGTTTGTCTCAAGGACGGCATCGTCGTCGATTTCGGCAAGGTCATCGGAGAAGACCATGACATGGTCGGAGAATGGCCGGGTTTCATGAAAATGGAGAGTTGTATTGCCGGCTTGATGATGGACGCGGCCCAGAAAATTATTGATGCGGAAGAGATCGAAGGCGCTTACGAGCGCGTCATGAAAGCGGTGCTCAAGTCAGAGCCGCCAGAGACTTTCGGCTTCGAAGATGTCACTAATATTCCCTGGGTTGAGATTGACTATCCCAGTGATTTTGAAAAAGCGACGGACAAAGTATTCCCTCGAATCAGAGATTACCTGGCCTAGTCATCTGTCGCACAAATAACGCCAGGCGGCTGATCACACGTGGAAAACGTATTTCTTGTCCGAATTGCGGTCGATGTCGGGCGAGAAGCTCTTGTGTTTGTCGGCGCATTACTGCGCCATATGCTCGCCCGCCGATAGACGGCTGTAGGTGGCGTAATAGATGCGCCGGGTGGCGTCACTCATGTTGGGCTCGGATTGATACTGCGCGAAGTAGCCAGAGAACACCATATCTCTCGGTTCTGTCGAGCAAGCAACAACACCCATGCCTCGCATGTCGGCGACCACCAAAGGTTTCCACGAGCGGAACAGACCTTCCTGGTGACGTCAGCGCAAAAATTAAGACAGCCCGTTTTTCAACGTGGCTGCGTCGATACTTGCCAGCGCACTGACAAAAGCCACATAGACGTTCTAACCAGCCTGGCTGTCCTGGTGCGGTTTGACGCCACCGCCATCTGGCATTTTAAAATTGATTTTTTCTTTGAACAGCGCAGCGTTCTCATCCAGAAATTGCCTAACGGAAACACCAAGCGCCTCGGTTAATTCTTTGATGCCGGCATGAAAAGGCACAATATTTTCTATACGGCCGACCAAATCCCGACCACCGCCGTTCACGCTTTACTCGTGATAGATTCGGAGAGCGCCTGTTTTTTCTGATCGCGCCAGCATCTCGTCGCTCCACGAAGATATGGCCGCCTTTTCCTCCACACTGAAAGCGCCGGGCAGAACCAGAAAGCCATCATCGTGAAGTGGCTGGATTTGCTCCTCTCTTAGGCTGAGTACGTTCAGCATCTCAAATTTTTCTTGAGACGAATGCAAGTGGATCATATTTAGACGAGGTTCACGCTGAAAGGAAACTCATGCGCGGTGTTTGAGCAGCGTGAATATCATGGTAACTGACGCCAGATAGATCAACGCCAGGCCAAGCGAGACTATGGTTCCAACGTGGACGCCGAGTGTGGAAAAGCTCCACGGCACGCTGGCTAAATAGGTCACGACCGATCCAATCCCGACCGGAAACCCACGGAACATGGCATGTGCGTGTTCGCGCGAATAAGTCAATTCGATGATCAAAATGGTTGGCAGCCAGATCATGGGAAATCCCATCAAGACCCCTGCCCATACAGGGCCTAGAATTTTCGCAAAGGTGACGACGGAGACCACCAGGATTGCCGACATTCCGGCCCGCAGCACCAGCAACCAAAAGGTTAACTTTACCGGTTTCACGACCCTGAGGTCCTCGGCGCGGCGGAACAAAATTCCGGCAAGCAATGCCACACCCGCTGTTACTGGCAGAGCTGTCAGGATAGTGAATTCGAATTCACGGACGATGAAAGCGATGACCATAAAGGCCAACAATCCAGCCGAAGTGCTTTTTAGGGCGCCCCGCTTTTTGGCGCGGATCGACACGGCGTGGTATGTCACTACGAACATCAATACGCCGGCGATGCCGACGATGGCATGTGGCACGCTGGCGGCAACGAAGTCGACACCTTTTTCCAGGCCGAGCAGGTAATAGGATATTAACGCGCCCAACGGAGCACCGGAAATGATCCCGGCGATCCGTGGTGACAACCGCTCAGCGGTCAAAGACAGGCCAAGTACAACAGCCCCGGCAAAGACAGCCTTTAGCACAAGCGCGAAAATCATCATGGAGATATGTATCCAGGAAAACAGCGGCGCATACTATGGATGCACTTCTCGTGGCGCAAGCGCCGGTACAGACCATGTTATCCTGGAATATCCCACCAAGTGTGTTATATGCCGGCCCATCGCACTTTTGTCATGTAACCGATACTCTCGAGGGTCATTCATGGTTCCGGTGAGGGTTTTGATATCGTCGGTAGGCAGGTTCTTATGATCTCCGCGGAAGCCTTCCTCCAGTCTTTCCGGGACGCTGGTTTTGACTTCTTCACTGGGGTACCCTGTTCATTCTTGACGCCGGTCATAAACCGGATGATCAGTTCGACTGACTACCTCTATGTTGCTGCCGCCAGTGAAGGCGAGGCCGTAGCCATCGCCGCCGGTGCTTGGCTGGCTGGCAAGAGGACCGTCTTCATGTGCCAGAATTCCGGCCTCGGCAACGCGGTAAATCCTCTGACCTCACTCAATTTTCCCTTTCGGATTCCGACACTGGCCATCATAACCTGGCGCGGTGGACCTGGCCTTAAGGATGAGCCGCAGCATGAGTTGATGGGCCGCATCACGCGGCAGTTGCTTGACGTGATCGAGGTGCCGCACGCACTGTTTCCGAAACGCATCGACGAAATCGACGGTCATCTGGCGGATGCCAATGCCTACTTGGATGAAAAGGGTCTTCCTTATGTGTTCATCATGAACAAGGGTGATGTGGCTGAAGACGATCTCAAGCCTGGTTCTATGCCGGTGCCGGCGACGGGAGAGATCGAAAACTGCCTGGATGGAGCAGTGCCGACCCGTTTTGATACCTTGCAAAGGTTTTTGGAGGTGGTGCCGGAACCGGCAGCGGTGGTCGCTACCACCGGGAAATGCGGGCGCGAACTGTTTACCCTGGCAGATCGAGACCAGCATCTCTACCAGGTTGGTTCCATGGGTTGTGCGGCCGGCATGGGGCTTGGCGTTGCGCTAAATGTGGAGCGTCCCGTGGTTGTGCTTGATGGTGATGGCGCGGCGCTTATGAAGTTGGGCTCGCTTGCGACTATCGGTGCTTATGCGCCTAACAACTTGTTGCATGTGGTACTCGATAATGGCACCTACGATTCCACCGGCGGCCAACCGACGTCGTCAGCCAGCGTTGATTTTGCCGGCGTTGCAACCGCCTGTGGCTACACATACGGATACCGTTGCGATGGTTTGAACGGCTTCGGGACGGCATTGCAAAGGGCGATTCACCGGCCGGGTCCGCATCTCATCCATATGAAAATCCAGCCGGGTTCAATATCAAACCTCGGTAGGCCAACGGCCAAACCCAATGATGTGGCGCGGCGCTTCAAGACATTTTTGACGGTGGGCGGAGTGTGAACCTATGAGCCACAACACATGGATCCATAAAGTATCGCGTGTCCTCATTGTCAATCCGCTGGCCAATACGTCGGTGCATCCTAATCATCTGACGGTGGTGCGCCTGGCCATTGGGCTTGGCGCCGTCGCCGGCTTCGCCACCGGTGCCGCGCCTTGGGTGCAGGTCGGTGCCGTGGCGTTTCTGGTTTCCATGTTGTTCGACCGCGCCGACGGAGATCTGGCGCGCATTACGGGGCGTACCAGTCCAATGGGGCACACATTGGATCTAATTGCCGATGCGCTTTGTAATTCGTTGATATTCGTCGGGCTGGGCATCGGGCTCAGCCACGGAGATTACGGTAATGGCGCCATCGTCATGGGGGTAACTGCGGGGGCCGCTGTGGCAGCGATCCTGGGCATGGTGATCAGGGTCGAAAGTCTGGAAGGTGCGCGCGCGGCGGAACTCGGCGGTGCAGCCGGATTTGACCCGGATGATGCCATGGCCTTGGTGCCGTTGGCTGTGCTGTTCGGCGCGGCAGAAGGATTGCTGCTGGCGGCGGCCATCTGCGCGCCTTGCTTTACCGTATTTTTCCTGATGTTGTTTCGGCGGAAGTTGTTTGGCTGGAAGTAGGAGAAGGCTAGTGCTGCCGCTTGAGCCGAAACAGTTCCCAAAGCGCCCAAAGACCGTATACGGCGGCACCAATACCGGCGGCGATAAAAAATGGGTAGAGCCAGCCCATCCAGGTGATCGGCGCGAGCAAGTATATGCCGTCCTCCAACTCGAACCCGGCGAAGCCCGGATAGCCGACTGCCTCGCCCGCGTCGGTGTCGATGTCTTCGTGCGCCCGGTCAATGCCGAGGTTGGTGAACACCGAGCCCAAGGCGGAGATCGAGCCGGCGGCCCCCAAGGCAATGGCCCAAAGGCCGAGATCGCTGTCACGAAACCCAATGCCGAGACAGATGAACAATGCTCCGTAGCTAAGTCCACCCGAAACGTAATCCAGATAATACCCGAGCCGCGATTTCATGTTTTTCTGGCGTGCCAGTTCGCCGTCGGCATGGTCCAAAAAACGGGCCAGAACAAAAAGTCCAGTTCCCCAGTTGGCCCAATAGGCTGTGCCCAGGGCCAGCATGGCGGCGCCCGCGAGTGCCACCATCAGCGTTGCAATAGTCAGTTGGTTGGGTGTAATTGCCGTCGCGACCAATGGCTTGATCATGACCCGCGCCACACGTTGATCCCATGGGATCATGAAGACCTCCGTCCGATTGGAGCCAACCTGTGCAAGAGGCTGGGTGAAGTCAAGCATCTGAACCTCATAGGGAGGATGATGTGAGCGTTGAACGCTTGGCTGCCAGATACCGAAACTTACTAGCCGATTGGGTTGGTTTGGTAGCGCGCCGCGGCGCTCTGACTGTGATACTGGCTTGCGCGCTGACCATTGCGGCCTTGATCCATTTTATCTCGGCTATCGAGATCGACACCTCGACCACCGACATGCTGTCAAAGGATTTGCCATTCCGCCAATACGCTCGAGAGCTTGACACAGCCTTTCCACAAACCCTGGACACATTGGTGGTGGTGATCGAGGGCGAGACGGCGGGACTTGCTGACGACGCGGCTTTGGCGATGGGTGTACGCCTACGAACGATGCCGGAGATATTCGAGGACGTCTACGATCTACGTGGCGAACCTTTTTTCAAGCAAAACGGACTTCTCTATCTCGATACCGATGAGCTTTATGAGTTGAGTGACCGGTTAGCCGAGGCGCAGCCGTTTCTGGGCATGCTCTGGCGCGAGCGAAACCTCGTAGGCCTGTTTCATATGATGGGCCTTGCTGCCGACGAAGCGGCAAAGCCCGGTGGTTCTATGCCGCTGGCCTTGAGTGACGTGTTCGGCGCTATCGCTGATGTCGCGGAAGCCCAGGTCAAGGGCGAGTTCAAGATACTTGATTGGTCTGGGCTGATTTCCGGTGATGCGGCAGAAACCACGCCGATCTCCGAGCGCCGGCGTTTCATCATTGTCAAGCCGAGGCTCGATTTTGCCTCGCTGCAACCGGCGGAAAAGGCCATTGATACGGTGCGCGGTTTGGCCGGGGAGCTAAACATTAATGCGGCGCATGGGTTGCGGTTGCGCCTGACCGGGTCCGCGGCGTTGGAACAAGAAGAACTTGCCAGCGTCAAGACCGGCATGGGACTGGCGGCTTTGGTGTCTCTAGTGTTGGTTCTGGTTATCTTGCTGGCTGGCCTTGGCTCGGTGCGATTGATGTTTGCAACGTTGGTGACGCTGATCATGGGTCTCATATGGACGGCGTCCTTTGCGCTGCTGAGCGTTGGGTCGTTGAACCTGATTTCGGTGGCCTTTGCGGTTCTGTTTATTGGGCTTAGCGTCGATTTTGGCATCCATTTTGGGTTGCGATATCGCGAAGGCCTGAGCGAAACCTCGGACAACCTAGAATCGCTCAGGAATGCTGCATCTGGTGTTGGAGGGCCGCTGACGCTTTGCGCAGTGAGTGCGGGGGGGGCTTTTTTTGCTTTCCTGCCAACCGATTATGTCGGACTGGCGGAACTTGGCGTCATCGCCGGCAGCGGAATGTTCATCGCGCTTTTCGCCAACCTGACCGTATTGCCAGCGCTGGCGAGCTTGATGCCGCCGCACCCGCGCAAAACCCGAAACACTGCTTTATCGATTCCGGGCAAGCAACCCGCCGCGCGCATGGTATTTTTGGCAGCTCTCCTACTGGTGGTTGGGAGCATCGCGCTTTTGCCTCGTGTCAGATTCGATTTTGATCCCTTGAACCTAAAAGACCCGAATACAGAATCCGTGGCAACATTGCTGGATCTAATGAAAGCTGGAGCGCGCAGCCACTATTCGGCAGAAGTGTTGGTTACCGATCTAGCCTCCGCACAGAAGCTTGCTTCGTCACTCGAAAAACTGCCGGAGGTCGACCACACGATGACGTTGACGAGTTTCGTGCCCAAGGACCAGGACGACAAACTTTCGATTATATCCGAAACTGCTTTGTTCATGGGGCCATCTCTTTCTGCTAAGCCGTCATTGGCGGGAAGCGATGCGGCGACCCGGAAACAGGCGTGGCGAGAGCTGACACCGAAGCTCGAGCGCCTGGGAAACAGTGCGCCCGACGGGCTAGCCAAGGCTGCGCGGCAGCTGCGCGACGTAATGGCTGGCCTATTGACTGACGACGTCAAGATGGCGCTGTTCGAGCAACGGCTGCTCATCGGATTGACTGGTCGGTTAAACGAACTGAAAACGGCACTTAACGCGGCACTGGTAACGCTTGATAGCTTGCCCGGACAACTCCGCCAGCGCTGGCTTACTAAAGACGGCCGAGCTCTGATCGAGGTCTTCCCCAAGGCCGATCTGCGCAGACACAAGCCCCTTGAGGCGTTCGTGACTTCTGTTAGGAAATTGGCACCTAGTATTTCAGGAACACCGGTAACTGTAATGGAGGCCGGACGAGCCGTGCTCGGCGCATTCATGAAGGCCGGCGTTGTTGCCGTTATCGGCATTTGCGTCCTGTTGTTTGTAGTGCTGCGGCGGCCCTTGGATGTTGCACTGGTATTCGCGCCGGTCGTATTGGCGGGCCTGTGGACTTTGGCGGCAACGGTCGTGAGTGGATTGTCGTTCAACCTGGCGAACGTTATCGTATTGCCATTGTTGTTCGGCCTCGGCGTTGCCGGCGCGATTCACTTGGTTGCCCGTGTGCGCGACAGCGGTGGTACGAACCAGGCCATGCAGACCTCGACGCCGCGCGCCGTGGTGCTGAGCGCCTTGACCACGATCGGCTCATTCGGCAGCATCTCGCTTTCCGCCCACCCGGGCACGGCCAGCATGGGAGTACTCCTGATGATAGCCATCTCCATGACCATGGTGGCGACCCTGGTGTTCCTGCCGGCGTTGATGCGGTTGATCGGCGGTGGTCAATCCAGTGAAGAAACATAGCGATATGACGTCTGATCAAAATCCCTCGTTTCCTTTAATCCGCCACTTGTCCAGACGCGTCACGCCATTGCTACTGATGACGCCGATATCGGCCAATGGCGTGAGCATACTCTCACTGGCTGGCGGACTTGCGGCGGCGTGGCTTTTGATGGTTGGCAGCTACGAAGCCACTTTACAGGCTGCGGCGCTTCTGATTGTTTCTTATGTCCTTGATAACTGCGACGGTGAAGTGGCACGGGCAAACGGGCAAGTATCGAAGTTTGGCGAGGCACTTGACGATTTCATCGATTGGGTCGTGCATGCGGCCCTTTTCTCTGGTCTCGGTTACGGCCATGCCGAAGCAACCGGCGAACGCTTTTGGTTTTGGTTAGGCGTTGCCGCAGCCATCGGTGCGACGATTAATTATTTTATCGGGCAGTACATGACCTATCGGGATCGAATGCAGCCGGAACTGAACGTCGAAGATGACGTGGAGGACGGCAGTTTGCCAACGACGCCTTTATTGTGGGTAATCTATTTCTTGCGTGAATTGTCGCGAGCCGATTTCTGTTTTCTGGTGGCGGTGCTGGCGGCTCTCAATGGCTTATGGCTACTCTTGCCGGCCGGTGCCATTGGGGCGCAGGTCTATTGGATGACGCAGTTCGTGCAAGGGGCACGAAAGTTTCATGTCTGACGATCCGGTTACGAAAACGCCAGGTTGGATATGGAAAGCCCTTTTCGTTGTTGTCGGTTTTGGGCTGCTTTGGGCTGTGTTCGCTGGCGTCGAAATCACCGAGGTATGGCGCAATGCTAGTGCGGTGGGATGGGGAATGATTGGCGTTTTTGGCCTTTACCTCGTCACCTTTGCCATCGATTCTGTGAGTTGGCTTTTGGCTCTCGTGTCCGCGCCCACAAACCTGAGATGGGCTTGGCGTGCTTTTGCCGTGCGCATGGTCGGTGAAACCTACAATAACATTATTCCAGCCGCTTCCATGGGGGGCGAGCCAATAAAAGCGATGCTGTTGAAGCGCCATTACGCCGTTCGATACCGTGACAGTGCGGCATCGCTAATTCTGGCCAAAACCATCAACATGGCTGGACTGTGCCTTTTTCTTATCATTGGCTTCGTGCTGATGATCGAGACTGATAAGCTCCCCTCTGCTTACAAGCACACCGCCGGCGTGGGCTTGGCGGTTATGCTAATCTCTACCGTATTGTTCTTTTCAATCCAGCGTTTGCGTATCGGCAGTGTAGCTGGCGGCTGGCTGGGACGTCGAACGGTATCGGAACAAACCAGCCGTATCGTCGACCAGATCCGACACATGGACGAAACTCTGGTTCGGTTCTATACGGTTCACCGCGCGCGATTGTTCGGTGCTCTCGCTCTGGCTTTCATCAACTGGATGTTGGGTGTTGTCGAAATTTACTATGTGCTGTGGCTGCTGGATGCGCCGATCAGTTGGTCGGAGGCGTGGATTATTGAGGCCGTGGTGCAGATGGTACGTTCAGGCACGTTCTTCATTCCGCTCAGTATCGGTGCGCAGGAAGGTGTGTTTCTGATTGTCGCTGGCGTGATTACGGGCTTGCCGGCGGTTGGATTATCGGTCGGGTTGGTGCGCAGGTTTCGTGAACTGCTCTGGATTGCCTGGGGCTACTTGATTGGCGTTTGGTATACGGCACGCTATCGCTATCTTGAGCCAAGCGGGGACATCAACTAGTGGCCGAGTGCGGCGGCTTTTTCATTCAGCATGGCGATTAACGCGTCAATACCACCTTGTTTCAGGATCCGGCGGTATTCGGAACGCCGCAGCGCCAACTCGCTGATACCGGTATCGAGAATGACATCGATAACGCGCCAACTGCCCTCGACTTGCTTGGTGACATAGGTTAGTTCGGCGTCGTCGCCGCCAGGATTGATCAGCCGTGTCTCTATCATCTGCGTACCCTGTGGCCCTGGTTTGATTGTCAGGGTTTTGAATCTCTGACCAGAAAAGCCATCGAAACGGGCAGCATAGGTGCCAATAGTGACTTTTTCAAATGCCGCGACCAGGGCAAGCTTTTGCGATTCTGGAGCATTGCGCCAGTGCGGACCCGAGGCGATCTGTATCATCAGACGTAGATGAAAAGCGGTGCTCACGTGAGGGCCAAGTTGCTTATAGCGTCCGTTGTAACCCAAGCTGCCGGCATTTTGCATGACCATCAAAAGGGCGTCGTGAAACTCACCAATAAGTGCTTTGGGACTTTTTGCTGGCTCGATATCTGCCTGGGCCTGCTCAGCGGAGGGCGATATCGCCACTACCAATGCGAGCCATGCGGCCGCAAAAGCATACCTAATAATCTTTCGCCTCATTGAAAACGCCATCTGCCAGGGGATACCCTCACTCGGACATAAGCTGGTCGGCTTTATTGTTCAATAGTGAAATCAATGCCGGCACGCCGCCTTTCTTGAGCACCAGGCGATATTCGGAGCGTCTGACCTTGAGCTCGCTGATGCCGCTGTCGACGATCACGTCGATCATTCGCCATCCGCTCTTGAACCGCCGCATCACATAGGCGATATCGATTTCACTCTTGTCGAATTTGATGAGCTTAGTCATTACCAGTGTGGTCTTGCTCGGTCCCGGCTTCTCAACCCCGACGGTGAAAACCTCGCCACTGTAGCCGCTGAAAAAGGTCGCTAGCGTTGCCACGCTCATGCGGTGGAATGCCTTGGTGAGTTGCTCCTTCTCATCGCGAGACGCCGATTGCCAATAGTTTCCTGCACTGATTTGGGACATCAATGGCATATGAAAAGATCGGTCCACGGTCGGTGCCAAGTGTTCGTAGCGTTCAGCGACGCTCATTTTGTCAGCGTCCTTCATGACCTTGATCAGCGCGCTTTGGAAATCCTTCGCGACCATTGAGGCTGTGTCCGATTCGCCGCCGTGCGCCCACGGAGCGTTGAATGCGACCGCAATCAGCATCATTGTCGTCAAACCAAGATTCACCGCGCTTCTCATCAAGTTTTCCGTCATGTGTGTCCTCAATCCCAAATTAATTATGTGGAATAAATAGTTAGTTTATTTATTCGGTTCTCTTGAAGTATAGATACCCACACGTAAAAAAATGCCATACCGTCCGTTAAATCATGATTCCATGGTTGCGATGATAATCAACATAGCCTAAAAATGTTAACAAATAGGGAGAAAACCTAGTCAACAGAGGTAGCCTGGGATCATAGGCACGTGGCGTGAAGGACATACGGCGTTGTTAAAGAGAATGGTTGGAAAATCTGTTTGGCTGGCGTTATTGGCGTTAGCTTTTGCCTTTGTTGCCGTGCCCGAAGCGCCGGCCGAAAGGGCCACGCCCATTGTGGTCGCTGCCACGGTGGCAGATGATGATATCAATGACCCGTTGGAGCCGATCAATCGCGTGATCTTCAGTTTCAACGAAGTTGTCCAGGAAAGCATTCTGGGACCGGTGGCCCATGCCTATAATGACAACTTGCCAGCAAATGTGCGTCTGGGCGTCGGCAACTTTCTGAACAACCTTTCAAGTCCCATTACCTTCGCCAACAACATTCTGCAGGGCGATATCCATGCCGCTTTGGAGGTCTTGGCGCGTTTTCTCATTAATTCCACTGTTGGCATAGGCGGTATTGTCGATGTCGTCGGGGAACTCGATGGCGATATGCGGAATGAGGATTTCGGCCAGACACTCGGTGTTTGGGGATTTGGCGAGGGGTTCTATTTGGTGCTGCCGATTTTCGGACCTTCCAATCCGCGTGATGTTGTTGGTAAATTTCTGGTCGACCCGTACTTCAATCCGGTCGGTGACATGATCAGCGATGGCGGAGACGCCATTGATTATTCCGAGCAGGCCGTAAGCGGAATCGATGAATATTCGGGCGTGGTGGATGAGCTTGAGCAGATAAGGAAGACCTCCGTCGATTACTATGCGGCGATTCGCAGCCTCTACAGGCAGAAACGCAAATCTGAGATTTCCAACGGCGAAAATCTTGATCTACCGCCCATACCTGATCTCAGTTATGACTTGGTGCCGGAAGACTTCAATCAATCCCTGGCCGGTGCCGATCGCCGTCAAGGCGTTACCAAGTAGTCATACTGAAACTCATCAACCTAAACGATGGCATACAGAGCGGTTCTTGCACTTCCCGCTAACGTGGAAGCAATCAGAACAAAAAGTGAATATGGTTGACTTTTCCATGGGTGATGATATGTTACTTTTAGTCTTCGGTGCCGAGTTTGGGCCGAATATACCTCAAACAGTGACGTCAGTGGCCAGAGGGCGCTGGCTGACACAACCCGTTATTTGCTTTGTTTAAGAGGAGATGGGCATGCGCAAGCAATACAAATCATACGATTCCAAGGCTCTACTCGATAATTTGGCCTGTTGACCGTGATCAGCGGCCGCATGTGGGCGGCAGCAACGGAACGTGGCACGAATTGTCAAGATTTTGACACATCCGTGCGCTACAAGCTGGTAACTGATGAGTAGAGGAATTTCTTATGTCAAACATTGCACTATCCGCCGTTCCCGTTGAAGGGGGCCTTTCACGCTACTTCCGTGAAGTCTGGTGTTTTCCGATACTGAAGAAGGAAGAGGAGCAGATGCTGGCGTTGCGATGGCGCGATAAGGAAGATATTGATGCTGCGCACAAGCTGGTTACATCGCACCTACGCCTCGTATGCAAAATCGCCATGGGCTATAAAGGCTATGGCTTGCCGATGGCGGACTTGGTCTCCGAGGGTAACATTGGGCTCATGAAAGCGGTGAAAAAGTTCGACCCAGACAAAGGGTTTCGGCTGTCCACCTACGCCATGTGGTGGATTAAAGCTGCTATCACAGAACACATTCTGAAATCATGGTCGCTGGTCAAGCTCGGTACGGTGGCTTCGCAGAAAAAACTGTTCTTCAGCTTGCGCTCGATCAAGTCGCGCCTCGGTGTTACAGATACGGGCGAGTTGGACGATGCCGACGCCAAGCTAATTTCCGATCAAACAAACGTCTCGGTACGCGAAGTCAAGCACATGAACCGCCGGCTCGGCGGGCGCGATATGTCTCTAAACGCACCGGTATCCCAGGATGATGAGACGGCAACGTTCCAAGATATCTTGGTTAGCGAAGGGGCGAGCCCGGAAGCTGCGTTCGCCGAGACGGAGGAGTTCGGCTATCGGCATTCCGCTTTGAACGACGCCCTTACCGAATTACCGGAACGTGAGCGCGATATTCTGATTGAGCGACGCCTCAAGGACGATCCCGTGACGCTTGAGGAATTGGGCCAAATTTACGGTATCAGCCGCGAACGTGTCCGCCAGTTGGAAGCAAGGGCCTTCGAAAAGATCAAAAAACTCATCCGCGCTGCGGCGGAAAATGATGGCGTGGCTTTGACTCCTACGGCCCTCAACTGATTCTTTGAATTTGGGTTCGAGCCCGAATTGATCCACCTGTTTTCGGATTTTGGCCTCGAAGGCCCTTATATTGGCCAAGTGAAGGCCGTGCTTGGCCACGAAGCGCCTGGGGCGCCAGTGGTTGATCTGGTGTCTGATGCTCCGGCCTGTAATCCGCGCGCAGCATCCTACCTGCTTGCCGCTTATGACCGAGAATGCCAAGAGGGAGATGTCGTTATCGGTGTTGTCGATCCCAGCGTCGGCGGCGGACGCGCAGCGCTCGCCTTGCTGGTTGATGGATGTTGGTATGTTGGGCCGGACAACGGGCTTTTTCATGCTGTCATCGACCAGGGCTCGAACGACATTAGTGCCTGGCGGATTGCATGGTGTCCCGCAAGACTTTCCGCATCGTTTCACGGAAGGGATCTCTTTGCACCAATCGCGGCTAGGCTGGCGCTGGGTGAGAGCCCGAGTGAAAAAGCTAGCGCGGATTTTGATCCCATACACATTGACAAACTTCATCGGACGGATTGGCCGGCAGATTCGACGGAAGTTGTCTATATCGACCGATTTGGCAATTTAATCACGGGATTTAGGGCTGCGACGTTGGAAAGAAAGTATATGATCGAGATTGATGGCCAGGTGCTGGCGAGCAAGCGGACATTTTCCGATGTTTCCCCGGGCGAAGCATTCTGTTATGAGAATGCGAACGGTTTACTTGAAATCGCTGTAAACCAGGGTTCTGCGGCCGCGTATTTTCACCTATCAATCGGCGACGAGGTAACGATAAAGTAACGAAAAACCGAGCTAGAAACGTTTTCCGGTTGCAGGTCTTCAGGGTGTCGACCACAATTTCGCAGACAGGAATATGTGCGCTCGGCTGAAAAGCCTGTGGCAAGTGGGCATTTTCTCAGGTTAAAGTATATCCAATATGGCGCTAAAAATAAAATTTTGGGGGGTTCGGGGAAGCATTGCATGTGCGTCACCGGATCACATGAAATACGGGGGCAATACCAGTTGCATTGAGGTGCAGGCTGGCGAGCATACATTCGTTATGGATGCCGGCACCGGCATTCGCAATTTCTCCAAGGTCATATTGGAACGTGATGTTCGCAAGACCTATTTGCTTTTGAGTCATACGCATTGGGACCACATCAACGGGTTTCCCTTTTTTACACCGGCCTATGATCCAGAGCGCACGATTACTGTCCGCGCCGGACACTTGAAGAACCAGGGCGGTGTTAAGAACGTCTTATCGACACAGATGCATAATCCGATGTTTCCAGTGCCACTGGAGGCCATGCAGGCTGATCTTAGATATGAGGATTTTGAGGCCGGTGAGGACTTCAATCTGTTTGACGATGTGATGATCAAGACGAAGCCCTTGAACCATCCGAATGGCGCCACGGGCTACCGGGTTGAGCACAAGGGTAAGTCGGTTGTCTATGTTACCGACACGGAACACATACCCGGCACACCGGACCAGAATATCCTTGACCTGATTGATGGTGCCGATCTGGTTATCTACGACAGCACCTACACTGAGGAAGAGTTCCCCGGGAAAGTCGGCTGGGGCCACTCGACCTGGAATGAAGGCATGAACCTTTGCCGTGCGGCGAACGTTAAGAAACTTGCCATTTTCCACCACGATCCCGAACACACGGATGACTTCATGGACCGTATCGCCGAAGAAGCGGCCGTCGCCTGGAGCGGCAACTTCGTTTGCCGCGAGAATATGGAAATTATCGTCGACTAAACTTCTGGGCAGCCGCCACTTGAGCCGAAATCACATTCGCTGTTTGAATGAGGAGAAGCGCGAATCATTTACTTTGGCTGTGTCACTGGCTGTTCCGGCGCTGGTGTCAGCTCTTGCGCCGACTGTCCCTTTTTGTTGACCCCTTTGAGCATGGCTTTCAGGTTTGCCGTCTCGTTGCAGCGTTTTTGCTGATCCATGTTCATACGCTCGACGCGCATTTGGATGCGTCGGTTGGTTGCCTGGTTCTCTTTAATCGGCTTGCCCTCAGGGTCGCGGTTCGGCACCTTCGGCATGATATCTGCGAGCCCGATGGCACGGAAACGGAATGGCTGTAGTTGTTGGCCGATAAGGAACCGCGTGACCCGCGACGCGCGTGCGGCGGAAAGCTCCCAATTGGATGGAAAACGCTTGGTCTTTATGGGGATATCGTCCGTGTGACCCTCGACCTCAATGTTAAAGCAACCGAATTTTGGCGCGCCTAACATCTGTCCCATTTTTTCTAACACTGGAAAGGCTGCTTTCCTCAAGCTTGCCGATCCTGGCTTGAAAAAAGCGCCCGACCGCATCTCAATGACAATACCGTGCGAATCCTGTGACACCTCCATTACCTGGTCAGCGTTCATGTCGAAGACGACATCCTCCATATCGACCTTTAGTTGCTGGGTCGCTGTCGGTCCTGATTCCCCGCCGCCAACATTTTCGGATATGGCGGCGGCAGCTTCTTCAAATGCGGGAATATCGTAGTCTGCAAAGGTCAACAGCATAACAAAGAAGGCCATTAACAGCGTGATGGCGTCGGCGTAGGTCCCCATCCAAGATTCGTCAACAGGTTCTTCCGCTGGTGGTGGCTTTGGCATTCGTTAAATAACCTTAACCCCTGGGTTCATGACGTCTTTCCACTATTTTTTCATCTTATCGACGTTGAAGTGAATGGCCGGGTCGAGAAAGCCATTCAAGCGGTCCTGGATGTAGCGCGGCGGTTTCTTTTCAGCCAGCATAACCAGTCCTTCAACTATGATGAAGTTGCGGAACCTGAGGATGCTCTCACGTTGCGCCATTTTGGAGGCTGCCGGCATGAAAATCATCCGAGAGAATATGACCCCGTAAAGGGTGGTCAGCATGGCGACGGCGAGGCCCTTGCCAAGCTCGGATGGATCACCGCCCATGTTGTCGAGCATGATAATCAGACCGACTAAGGTGCCAACCATTCCGAACGCGGGACAGGAGGCGGCCATGTCCTTCATAATGTTGACCGGAGCCATGTTTCGTCCAAAGGTGCTTTCAGTGAAGTTATCCATGATTTCGCGGACGTCATTTCCGGGATACCCGGAGATCACGCAATCGACGCCAAATTTTAGGAATTTGTCACCTTTTACGGATTTTGCCGCTTCTGCTTCGAGTGCCACCGGACCGTTCTTTTGTACGGCGAAGGCCCATTTGATTATCCGGCCGACCTCAGCCTGCAGCACGTCACGTCCGATAGCAGGTGCGTTCATGATCCTTATGATGAGCTTGAGCGACAGCAACACATAGCGTGGCTCGTAGGACATGAAAGTGGCGCCGAGTGTGCCTCCGACAACCATGGCGAAGCTGGCCGCATGAATGAACAGCATATAGTTGTCTGTGCTCATCACGATCGAGCCGACGACGAGGGCAAAACAAGATAAAAGCCCGACGATTGTGGCTATTGACATATATATTCTCGCATTCCACTCAAGATACAGGGCCCGCCCCGCGACATCCAAGGCTCGTTGATATTAGCATGCTGGCCTTTTCTTCTGCACTAATTATTACCCCGAACATGGTA
>CAYXUT010000021.1:0-23893 GCA_964468005.1 uncultured Magnetovibrio sp.
GAACCTTTCTGATGTTGCACGAACTTAAACGGACCGGTTCCGTTAATATTTTTTGCATGCCAAGCGTAGCCGTGCGCATCCAAGTCTTTCTTGGCGTAAATGAAGTTAAATGGTAGCGCCAAGGCCGGAATAAAAGAACCGGTAGGGAAACTCAGCTTAATAGTAAGCTGGTAATCGTTGTCAACGTTCACCGACTTAACCGCTTTAAAGAAAGCCTTTCGTGCACTCGGGATTCCTTTTGGCGGGAAAATGATTTTATCCATAGTAGCTTTCACATCATGTGCCGTCATTTGTGAGCCATCATGGAATTTTACATCTTTACGGATTTTAAAAGTGAACTTCGTACCACCTTCTTCACCCTTTGGCACAGACCCCTCGCACACATCGCATACAAAATCACTGGGATCGGCTGGGTTATCCGGATTGACCCGAATTAGCGTCGAGTAGAACGGCCTGATGGGATGGATCATACCAAAGGTGGTTTCCTTGTGACCATCGTAGGATGGTATTTTAGAACCCACCACATAGTTAAGGGTACCGCCGCGTTTGGGTGCGGCCTCGGCAAAGGCGCCGCTCAAGGCCACACCGGCCCCGACTATGGCGGAAATCGCCAGTTTGGCTGTAATATTTTTCATCTTGGTCTCCTTCCCAGTGAAATTTGGAACCTCCTTGTTCCGTTTTAATGTAAAGCCTCCAGCAAAAGGCCTTACACTTCCGTACAGGCCACCCAATGGCCTGGTTTAACTTCCCGAAAATCGGGAAACTTACTCGAACACATATCTACTGCAATGGGGCAGCGCGGGTGAAATACGCACCCGGGCGGCGGGCTTATAGGGCTTGGAATTTCCCCTTTGATAATTTTATGCTCACGGCTGTTTTCCAAATCCGGATCAGGGATCGGTACTGCCTCAAGCAAAGCCTGCGTATAGGGATGAATAGGGTTGTCAAACAACTCATCACAATCTGCTAGTTCTACCATATGTCCCAAATACATAACTGCCACACGATGGCAAATGTGGCGCACCACACTCAAGTCGTGCGAAATAAACAGATAGGTCAGCCCAAACTCATCACGCAAATCTTCTAAAAGGTTGATAACCTGAGCTTGGATAGATACATCCAACGCCGAAACCGCTTCATCACAGATAATGAATTCCGGGTTCATAGCAAGCGCCCGGGCAATGCCAACACGCTGGCGCTGACCTCCCGACATCTCATGCGGATAACGATCGTAGAAATTTGCCTTAAGCCCACAAGTTGTTAGCAATTCAACTGCACGTTTCTGACGTCCATCTTCATCAGAAATGATATTATGAACTTTCATTGGCTCCGAAATAATCTCGCCAACTTTCATACGAGGGTTAAGAGAACTGAACGGGTCCTGAAAAATCACTTGAATTCTTTTTCGGACGCCAATCATCGCCTTATCATCAAGCCCGTTAATATCCTGACCATGGAAAATTATTTCTCCAGAAGTCGGGTTTTCCAACTGGAGGATGCAACGCCCAGTGGTGGTTTTGCCACAACCGGATTCGCCAACTAGCCCTAGCGTCTCACCCTTCATTATTTGAAAACTAAGCCCATCGACGGCTTTCACCGATGCCACGACACGTTGAATAAGCAGTCCCTCGGTGACAGGGAAATGCATTTTCAATCCACGGACGTCAATCAACGCCTCATTCGTCGGCTTGCCGCGAAATTGCGAGTCGTCACGTACGACCGTTTCGTTAGGCACAGTCATGACGCCTCCTTGAGTGCGGCAGCGACTTGGTCCTTGTGGAAGCAGGCCGTCGAATGACCTTCGCCCACCTCCTCTAAATTCGGGAAGCTTTTGGCGCATTCCTCGGTGGAGTACCGGCAACGCGGTCTGAACGCACATCCCTCGTCAAGCATGGTCAGATCCGGCGGCTGTCCCTCAACAGGGTCGAGCTTGGCCTGACGTGGTTGATCCATGCGCGGCACGGACTTCAACAACGCCAAAGTATAGGGGTGATGTGGACGGTAATAGATATCAGCGGCCGAACCGTGCTCAATAATCTTGCCGGCGTACATGACATTGACTCGGTCCGCATAGCGCGCCACCACGCCCAGGTTGTGGGTAATGATGATCATCGCAACGCCGAGATCACGCGTCAGATCTTTCATCAACTCCAGAATTTGCGCCTGAATGGTCACATCCAGAGCTGTTGTAGGCTCGTCGGCAATGATCAACCTCGGTTCGCAGGCCAAGGCCATAGCGATCATCACGCGTTGCCGCATGCCGCCGGAAAGATGGTGCGGGTACTGAGCCAGACGCCGTTCTGGCTCAGAAATACCAACCATACCCAGCAACTCAATGGCGCGCTTTTGCGCTTCCTCTTCCGTTGCAGCGGTGTGTGTCAGCATGGTTTCCGTCAGTTGCAAGCCGATGGTCAACACGGGATTGAGCGACGTCATGGGCTCTTGAAAGATCATAGAGATGTCTTTGCCGCGGACCTCGCGCATCTCGTCTTCAGACAATTGCACCAGATCGCAACCGGCAAAACGGATTTCGCCGTCGACAATCTTGCCCGGTGGCCATGGGATCAGCCGTAGAATGGACATGGCCGTTACTGACTTGCCGCAGCCCGACTCGCCAACCACCGCAACGGTTTCTCCCTCATCAACAGTATAAGAGACCCCGTCGACTGCCTTGACGATGCCAGCCGAGGTAAAGAACTGTGTTTTTAGGCGGTCGATCTCTAAAAGAGTCGCCACTCAGCCTCCCTTTCGTTCTCCGTTTTTATATTCGGTTTTTTATCCGGCAATAAGCACGGTAGTTTTCCTGCGACACCCTGTCAATTGTCAAAACCCAGGCAATTACAACTCGATCAAACATTCCGGATTTCAGTGTCTTTTCCGGGGTATATCACGGGCCAATGCCATTTGGTAAACATCTTTTTTACAATGATTTTGGCTTTACGCTTGGAGTGTCTTGCCGCGCGGCGACGAATGAGCCTAAATCGCCATGAAAACATGATCACAATGGACAGGAGTAACCGTCATGTCGAACGAACAATTTGAGGCCGGGCTAAAATGCCGCACGGAGGTATTGGGTAAGGAATATGTTGAGAAATCGCTGAATGGTGCCGACGATTTCAACCGAGATTTTCAGCGTATGATCACCGAACACTGCTGGGGCGGCACCTGGGGCCGGAACGTGTTGGCAAAGCGCGACCGATCGATCCTTAATCTTGGCATGCTGGCTGCCGCCAATCGGCCGCATGAATTCAAGCTGCATCTTCGTGGTGCCATTACCAACGGCATCACGCTCAAAGAATTGCGTGAGATCCTTCTGCAGATCACCATCTACTGCGGCGCACCTGCCGGCGTTGACGGCTTTCGGATGGCCCGTGTAGTGCTGGCGGAACTGGGCATCGACCCTTCACACATGGATTCGGAGTGAGTATGAAACCGGAAAAACTGGGCTTTATTGGCCTCGGACAAATGGGCTGCCCGATCGCGAAGAACATCGCCAAGGGCGGCTTCAACCTTGCCGTCTATGACAAGGCCGGCACCCCGGAACGCGCACCCGAGGGCACCGATATCATCGGCGATACTGCAGCGATCGCCGCAACTTGTGACACGATCTTTCTATCGGTTCCCGACGGCAAGGTATCGCTTTCCGTCATCAACGAGATCATTGTCACCAATGATCGCCGCGCCACGGTCATTATCGATCTCTCGACCATCGGCCCGGCAGCGGCGTGCGAGGCCAATGCACTCTGCAAAGCCGCCGGCATCACCTACATGGACGCGCCAGTCTCTGGTGGTCAGGCCGGCGCAACAGCCGGCACCATTACCATCATGATAGCCGGTGACAAGGCCACAAAAAGCGCCCATGACGACATCTTTTACGCCTTCGCCAAGAACCCGTTCCATGTCGGCGAGGAGCCGGGCCAAGGTCAGACTGTAAAAATTCTTAACAATTTTCTTTCCGGAACTGCCATGGTGGCCTCGACGGAGGCGGTTCTTTACGGCCTTTCCCAAGGCCTGGACATGAAAACAATGCTCGACGTGGTCAATGTCTCAACTGGCCAGAACACAGCAACCGTCGACAAGTTTCCGAACCGCATCCTGACCGAGACCTTCGATGCCGGCTTCGCCACCGCACTATTGACCAAGGACGTCGATCTGTTCGTCGAGAATGCCAAGGCCGCCGGCACTCCTACGCGTGTTGCCGATACCGTCGGCGGCATCTGGAACGAAACCAATGAGGCGTTACCTCAATCGGACATCACACTTGTATACAAATACTTGCGCGACGGGCCCGGCGCCGAATAATCCATCACTCGTAGAGATAGTCCTCGAATAACAGCGGAAAGGCGCTTAGAGGCCCCGGGAATTCCGTCGGCGAGACGGCATGCAGATAACTGTCATCAAGTTCAGCATAGGAGGTGACGCCAAGCAGGCCCAAGCAAATGCGGATCTCGGTTTCCAGCAGTTCTAGCATACGCACCACACCAGTGCGGCCATTAGCTCCAAGCGCCAATCCCTGCAACCGGCCCAACCCAATTGCGTCGGCGCCCATGGCCATGGCCTTGACCACGTCGGTGCCGCGCATGAAGCCGCCGTCGATATAGACTTCCGCTTTGTCGCCAGCAACCTCAACGATTTCCGGCAATACGTCCAACGCGCCCCGCCCGTGATCGAGTTGCCGCCCGCCATGATTGGAGACGTAAATCGCCTCAATGCCGTGTTCAAGGGCCATCGCTGCATCCTCGGCGGTAGCGATGCCTTTTAGAACCATCGGGATATCAAACTTTTTGCGGATGCCCGCAATGTCGTCCCACTTGAACCGGTTCTGCCACTTCATTTCAACCTTTCGAAGACGAGAAGTCACGCGATGGCGTTTCGCCAGATCGCGTTCGCGGCGGCCGTAGTGATCGAGATCGACGGTAAATGCGAAACCGGTATAGCCTGAATCTATGGCGCGGCGGATATAATCGTCGACCCACTCAGCATTGCCATGCACATAGAGCTGAAATATCTTCGGATAGTCGACTACGGCCGCCACCTCCTCAAGATCCGGCTGGGTTCGCGACGACACCATATGCATCACACCAGCATCCGCTGCCGCCAGGGTCGGCGCCACGCCGGCTTCCGGATCAAAATCTTGCAGCGACCCGATTGGCGCCAAGATGATCGGTAACTTCATTTCGTGACCGAGAATTTTGCCACCGCAATCGATGTGTTCCACATCTCGCAGCACCCGCGGACGGAAACCGACGGTGTCCAATGCCAGGCGATTTCGCCGTTGCGTGGTTTCGGTCTCGGCGCCCCCCATCAAATAATCCCAGGTTTCGATCGACAATTTATCTTTCGCCGCCTTGGCGAACTCGTGCAGGTTTTCGTATTCCTGAAAACCTCCCCTTTGTTCCTTGCTGGACATAAAGTTCTTACCCGTGTGCCGGTTTGGGCAAAACAATGACAGCATCACGGTCGGCATATACGTACTCGCCAGGCCGGATGACGGTGCCGCCCATCGTCAGCTTCTCCCCCTGGCGACCAATCCCATCCGTGCGTGGCCGCATAGCCGTGACACCTGTCGCCTTGACGCCAAAATCCAAGTTAGCAAATTCGTGGCTGTCGCGGATGGCACCATTGAAAATCATCCCGGCCCAGCCATGCTCGAAAGCCATATCGGCGATGTTGCCGCCACACAAGGCCCGGCGCATGGAGCCACGTCCGTCAACGATGAGCACCTTGCCATTGCCGCCCCCGCTCAAAATATCGCGCAAGCCTCTATTGTCTTCGAAGGTCGCGAAGGTCACCGCTTCGCCGTGGAAGTCCTCACGCGCCGAAAAATCGCGAAACTGCAGTTCGCATACCCGAGCTTCGGGGTAGTCATCACAGATATCGGCGGTACGAATAATAGTTCTGGCAATTGTCACTTCCTATCCCTCCCACGAAAACGACAGGCCGTAACTTAGGGGGTCTTTTAGCGGTGTGCAATTACCGGTAAAAACAAACCCAATTAAATATTAAGAACTTTCTCAGAATAGCCATCGTGAACCGTTTCGCTGTTTTAGTGGCCCTCAAATTGCATCCTGGATCGACCAAATTTTTCTGGCTGATCATCGCAAAATACCGCAGTTTAAGGAATATCAGGAACTGGTTAGTGACGTGATCGCTGAGCGTGACGTAAAATTCATCAACGTCATCAATCACGACAGTTTCGCGTGGGGCCCCTTGCCGGCCTGCAGCTTCTCCTTGAGGCCGATGGCCGTGCATCGAACGCCGGTCAACACGACAAGGGCGCCCAAGATCCAGACCACTTTATAGCTGTCTGTGGCGTCAATAATGGCGCCGAACGCCATCGGACCAATGTTTCCTTCGTCGGATGTTGCAAGCAGATTGGAACCAATGGCCGCACCCTTGAGACGCGGCTCCACCGCCTACGCACAGACGGTGTGCAGCATCGGTGCATAAGCAAGAATTGTTGCACCTATCACGCCGGCCAATACGACGAGGGAACCAACAGACCATCCGTCGCTAACCGTCGTCGCCGCCAAACAACGCCAAGAACCACCGTCGCTCCTGCAATCGTCCACAAGATCAGGCGCCAGGAAACCACCACCACGACCACGGCGGCAGCCGAAGCCAGCATCCCACCCAATGGCATGCCTGTCTGTTTGATGCCCATGGCGCTGGCGCGGCGCTTGGGCTCAAACCAGTTGAGTACGCCCTTGGCGGTTACAGGGTTCACCAATCCATATCCCAACCCCATGACGAAAGTTGAGATGACGCAAAAAGTATAGCCGCCTGTCTGCGCGAACCCAGCCGCGCCTAATGCTAGCAAGGCCATCAATGTTGACAGGGCCCAACCGACGCCGAGGCGGTCTACAAGCGTGCCGGCTGGCAAGGCGCTTAGAGCAAGGGCGAAGTAGAATGCCAACATGAACGAGCCCACCTGTGTTGCGTTGAGGTCGAGGTCCCTGCGAATTTCCGGCGCCACGGCCATTACCGAGACGTAGCCCACCGTACCCATGACATGCGCCAGGGTGAGCAGCGTTAACTTCGTGCCCCAAAGGTTTTCATCCACCTTGGCTGTGTTCATGCCTCGGGCCGCCCCTCTCGGAAGGCAAAAACCAACAACATCACGCCAAGCGCCGTCATAGCCGCCGTTAGTAGCCAACCAGCCACGTAGTCGCCGCCGAATGAATCCATGGCAACGCCGAACATCACCGGCCCCAAAAAACCGCCTATATGAACACCGACCATATTGAAGCCCATAGCCGAACCGGCAAGCCTTGGCGGCACGGCTTCAACGGAGATGGCCTGGCTAACCGGCGCGAATGACGCAATAGTTGCGCCGAGCCCTGCTGT
This sequence comes from uncultured Magnetovibrio sp., assembly GCA_964468005.1. Classification (GTDB taxonomy): domain Bacteria; phylum Pseudomonadota; class Alphaproteobacteria; order Rhodospirillales; family Casp-alpha2; genus TMED8. The sequence goes on from CAYXUT010000021.1 coordinate 7,348, forward strand.
CAACGCGAGCCCAACCCAAAGGCTAAATCCTTCAGAGATAAAACCAACGCTGGCCATCATTACCAGAAGCACCGCCGCTGCACTGCAGATCCAGGCATTTAGGATGACCCGCCGGCCGCCGAAGGCCTTGTCGCTAACTGATCCCCAACCGACCCGGGCAAGAGCGCTGACGGTTTGCGCAAGACCCATGGCAAACCCGGCCATCGGCTGGCTGGCGCGCGCAACATCCGTGAGGAAGAGCGTTAGAAAACCAAAGAAATTAGTCTGACCGATATTTAACATGCCGGAGAGCACTGTGTAGACGTTGAAGTTCCTGTCCCGCAGCACTTCACCGATGTTAGCAAGCAGGCTGCGCCGGTGTTCAGGTAGCATATGGTTGTCGAAACGAAACAGACCTAGGCATAGGACGCCATTGATCGCAATCAGGACAGCAACCCCACACATCAAGGTTTGCCAGTGCACGAAAGCGGCCAACACGCCATTAATGGCAGCCAGTACACCGCCCAGCGGCACGCCGACTTGTTTCAGACCCATAGCCAGACCACGGCGCTCGGCCGGGAACCACTCAAGCACGCCACGCGCCGTTGATGGGTTGGTCATGGAGTAGCCAAGCCCCATGAACATCATGCCGGCGATGCAAGCTCCATAACCCGGCGCCACAGCAACGATTACCGCGCCGATAATCATCGTCACATGGGCCACGACCAACGCACGGCCAATACCAAAACGGTCAGTGACCCCGCCAGCTGGCAGAGAGCCTACAGCTTGAGCACCGTAATAGGCGGAAACAAAGGTACCGAACAAACCGGCCGACAATCCCAACTCCCCCCGGATCACTGGTGCCATAGCCATGACCGAAACCACGTTCAGTGTGCCAACCGCATGTGAAAAGACCAAGATCGGCAGCCGGCGCAGCCAAGGATTATCGTCAGTAGTCGAAATTTCATCGCCACCGTTCACAGTACGATCCTTGCATTAAGACACTTTGGCAACGGCGAGCCGTCCATACCGTCAAAAGGTTGCGCGAGGTGGCACAATATCGTCGCCGTCAGATCAAGGGCCGAGTTTCCGCCATCGTGAACCAAGCCCAGCCCGAAACCGCCGCGGATGGTAATAAAGGCGCTGCCGTATGCCGTGAACCTGCGTCCATCAACCATAAGACGGCACAGGTTGGACATCCATTCGGGCCGCGACGAATCTTCTCGTAGCCCATCGCAAACTACGAGTACGGCGCGTTTTTGGGTCATGTCGGTTCAAAGCCTCCGGCTGATGGCGCAGGATTATGCGTTAAGCCGCACCAGAGCGTCCACCGCAATAACGCCTTCCCCTTCGCACTGAACCATCAAAGGATTGATCTCCGCTTCGGCAACCTGCGGGTTCTCAACCACCGCCAAGCCGGATAAAGAAACCACCGCGTCTGCCAAGGCATCGCAATCCCCTTTGGCCAGGTTTCTATATCCCCGGATCACAGCCAATCCCTTGACTTCTTCAATCATCTCGAACGCGGTTTCTTTGCTGACCGGCGCGGGACGCACGACAGCGTCTTCATAAATTTCCGTTAGGATGCCTCCCATGCCAAGCACCACTACTGGGCCAGCTTCGGCATCGCGTCGAAACCCCAACAAGACTTCTGCCAAGGCATCAACCATGGGCACAACCATAATCCCTTCAAGCTTGGCATCAGGCGCATAGTTCCGCGCCGATTGCCAGATCTTCGCCATCGCATCACGAAGGCCAGATTCTTCTTTGATGCCAAGTGCCACGGCACCGGCTTCAGTCTTGTGCGCCAAGTCCGGCGAAACCACCTTGGCAGCAACCGGGTATACAAGATCGTCGGGAACCTCAGCATCGGGTTCGGCCAACATCACCGAATGCGCCGTGGCAATGCCGATTGCCGCCATGAGCTTTCGTCCAGAGGCCTCGTCCATATCCAGACCTTTTACCGAGCTTAAGAGTTCCGTCGTGCTCGGAGCCAGCGTCTTGCCCGTCACAACGATCGCTGGGGGCCTCCATTCCAGAAGCGCTCGAACGCCATCAACACAGGCCTCGGGCGTGCGGAAAGCGGCAACGTTGCCTGCAGCAAGACGGTCGAGCGACCCGGGTGCATTCGGCGCAATGAAGACAGCCAATGGCTTACCAGTGTTCGACGCGTCGATGATCGGAGCCACCGCTTGCTCCGGGTGAAACTGGCCGGATGACCCAACGACGGCAACCACCGCATCGACGCCATCATCGTTCAACAAGATCTCCAGCGCACCGCCGTAAACTCCATCGCGTGTCCCGGCCATGGTAAGGTCGATTAACCGTCCTCGGCCAAGGCTCAAACCAAACCCATCAAAGAACTCGTAAAGACGCTCCGGCCCCGCTACCAGTTCGAGCCCAGCGGCACCCAGTCCATCTACCACCATGGCAGCGCCACCGCCCGTGGTGGTAATCACGGCGACCCGGTTGCCGCCGGTCGGTTTCGATTGCAAAGCCAGCATCGGCAGTTCCAGCAGCGTCTCCATCATTCCAACACGCAAGATACCGTGATGACGCAGAAACGCATCGATGGCGGCGTCCGGACCGGCGACCGCCCCAGAATGCGAAATCGCTAACTCGCGCCCAACATCTGAACGACCGAGCTTGTAGGCGACAACCGGTTTCCCCGCCGCATGAGCAAGCCTTGCCGCTTTTCCAAGCGCCACCGCATCGCGCACGCCCTCCAGAAACAGAAGTATGGCGTTGGTCCGGTCATCACCAACCAACACCTCGATCAACTCGGCAACGCTGAGATCGGCCTCATTGCCGATGGAAAGCAGCGACGAGAACCCAACGCCACGTGCTGCACCCCTAGACATCAAAGCACCCAGCATGGAACCGCTTTGCGATATTACGCCCAGGTTTCCCGCCGGTATGTTTTCCATCTCCAGGATGGCATTGATGGAAAGTGTCATCGGCGTATTCAGATCGATCGTGCCCATGGAGTTGGGTCCAACAATCCGCATGCCACCGGCATGCGCTGCTGCGACAATTTTTTTTTGCAGCGCCATCCCTTCGGCGCCGGTCTCAGCAAAACCATCAGAATAGATGGTCGCCACCTTAATGCCAGCAACCGCACAATCCTCGACCGCCGCCAGCACGTCTTGCTTCGGCACCATGATCAAGACCTGCTCGATCCCCGCAGGCGCATCCACGGCCTTGGCATAGGCCGTCTCACCTTGCACGGTGTCGCGGTTGGGGTTGATTGGTACGATGCGGCCCGGGTAACCATGCGCCTTCAAAAAACGCTGTGGCCGTCCAGTATTTTTTGTGGGATCGCCCGACGCCCCATAAAGCGCCACCGCACCGGGCCTGAGCAAGGCTTGTACAAGAACTTGATCCGCCATCAGCCAGCTTAGCCAACCTTTGGTGGCCGCTGCGCGAAGCGCCGCTTGAAGACTATCTCGGCCAGTCGGTTTCTCATCATCTCCAGCGAGCCACCGGCGATCTGCCAACCGCGCGTGCGGCGGAAGCAGTATTCCACCAGGTTGTCCTGGCTATAGCCCGCCGCGCCTAACACCTGCATGGCCTCATTAGCCGCCGCAAAGCCAGCCTGGTTGCAGGCGTACTTTGCCACGGTCGTTTCCTCAACTGAAGGCAATCCGTTGTCGGCGTTGATCGCGGCCCGGTACAAAAGCAGCCGAGCTGCATCCAACTGAACTTTCATCTCCGCGAATTTCCATTGCAGGCCCTGAAACTCGCACAGAGACCGGCCGAACTGCTTGCGCTCCAGGGCATGGTCGCGGGCAATGTTGAAGGCCAACTGGCCAAGCGCCAGTGAGCGGGCCGAATTGCCGATTCGCTCGACGTTAAAACCGGCAATCTGTTTTTTGAAACCACCCTCACCAAGGATGACGTTTTCCGGCCCGATGTAGACGTCATGAAAATAGAGCTGCGCCCACTCCTCGCCGCCGAGATAGCGCACCGGCTGGCCTTGCGTAAACCCCTCCATGCCGCGCTCCAAGATGACCGAGCCAATGCCGCCAACACCTGGACTAAATCGCACGTAGACCAGGAAGAAATCGGCCTCCGGACTGTGTGAACCGAACACTTTGGTGCCGTTGATACGGAACCCATCGCCATCCGGCGTCGCCGAGGTTGTCAGATCGGTAACTGCCGACCCTGCCTCGGGCTCAGACATGGAAATGGTGATGACCTTTTTCCCCTTCAACAAAGGCTCGAGAAAACGTTTTTTCTGCTTGTCGTCAGCATATTCATCGAACGTGCGGATAGCACCGAAGTTACCAGCCTGGATGACGTCGGCACTACGCGGACAGATACCAGCAACGGTCTCAATGGCAATAACTGCATCCATGAGCGTTCCACCGATGCCGCCGGCATCCTCGGAAATGGTAATGCCAAGCAAGCCCTGCTCGGCCATCAACCCGGCAACATCGTGCGGAAAACCATCTTGATAGGCGCGCGCCAGGGCACCATCGGCCAAATGGCGCTCAGCAAAGCCGTGTACCGAATCGCGGAACATGGTCTGCTCTTCACTAAAATCAAAATTCATCATGACATAAATTTTAGCTATAATTTCGATTGGAGAAATACTTTGATGAAATCAATATTATATTATTTTTCAAAAGGTTCTACATAGGAACGGTTATTTAGAAATAACTTTTTATTGTGTATGGAATGATCAGTGATTTTCCGCCGTTAAACCCACTGCATACGTTTTCCGTCGCTGCGCACCAGGAAAGCTTCACCGCCGCAGCGGATAGGCTTGGCGTTAATCAAGCCGCAGTCAATTGGCCGGTGATGGTTTTGGAAAACACATTGGGCCTCAGACTATTCGACCGCCGGCAAATCGCACCCACCACTTTATCAACGGGTTGAAACGAGAAACCGCACCAAGGAGAATTGGGTTGCGGATTACGCCCGGCTGACCTTTACGGAAAATTAATCGCCGACGACGTCGCAATAATCTCCAAATCTTTCAAACTGAACGACCTCGCCCACGAGATAAGGATTTCTCTCGACTATTATGCTCAACGGCTAAACACGGGATTTTTGCTGCGCTGCAAAAAGACACTTGGCGATGCCGAAAGGTGAGGGTAAGAGTCTGGACAGCTAATTCTCATTAAGGTTCCCACCAAAGCCTAGGAAGAGAGAGATTTTATGTCTTACGAACTCATTACTGCAAAAAAGGAAGACGGCGTCGGCATCATCACCCTCAATCGCCCGGAAGCCCTGAACGCGCTCTGCACGCCGCTAGTGCTGGAAGTCGGTCAGGCGGTTGATGAATTCGAAGCCGATGACGATATTGGTTGTCTGTTGGTCACCGGTTCGGAAAAGGCTTTTGCCGCCGGGGCTGACATCAAGGAAATGCAACCCAAGAGTTTCATGGATACATACAAGGAAAACTTCATCACCCGCGACTGGGAACGCCTGGCGTACTGCCGCAAACCAGTGATCGCGGCCGTTGCCGGTTACGCGCTCGGAGGTGGGTGTGAGTTCGCGATGATGTGCGACATGATTATCGCCGCCGACAGCGCCAAGTTCGGCCAGCCAGAGATCACGCTCGGCATTCTGCCCGGCGCCGGCGGTACGCAACGCCTAACCCGCATCGTCGGTAAATCAAAAGCCATGGATCTCTGCCTGACGGGCCGCATGATGAAAGCCGAAGAGGCTGAACGCGCCGGACTGGTGGCCCGAGTGGTTCCAGATAACGAACTCATCGACCAAGCGATGGAAGCGGCCAAGACCATCGCCAGCATGTCTCAAATGGCGACGATGATTACCAAAGAATCGGTCAACCGTGCCTATGAGACTACGCTCTCGGAGGGGATCCGCTTCGAGCGCCGCATGTTCCACGCGACCTTCGCCACCGAAGACCAGAAGGAAGGCATGGCTGCTTTCGCCGAAAAACGAAAAGCCGAATGGAAGCATCGCTGATACGGAGGGGCCCGTTACACCGCCTGCCCCATGTCCTGACCTCTCGGGCACAGTTAGGTTCCGCCGAGCCCGCCGTCCTCCTTTGTCGAGCGGTGCGGTCTTGTAACGCTACCGGCAGGCCTTTCAGGGGCGGTAGGGAACCCAAGCACCACGCCTAGCACCGAAGACGACCAAAAGCACGATATGAAGCCACCAGGGCGGCTCAAAGGCCAACTCTACATAGAGCGCCGCGCCAACGACGACGGAACCGATGATTAACATCGCCGGTACTACCGGCCCGGCCCCAACATCATGGCCAGCAATCCAGAGGCTGCAAACCGAGCAGACATCGGTAATTTTCAAATATCCGCAAATATCTTCCCTTCGTCGCACCTCGGGCTCCGGGAACGCAACCCGAGTGAGGACAACTCACCTGTGGCCCGGTTCGGATAAATCTGTTCGCTGACCGCAAGATCCGCTTAGACGGAACCGTCAATCATCGCATCGATGAGGTTCGGCTTGCCACTGGCCATGCCCTCAGCGACGGCATCACGCAAATCATCGGCCTTGGAAACCCTGACTGAATCTATACCTAGTGACTTCGCCAGACCGACAAAATCGATAGGCGGATTATTCAGGTCCATACCGACGAAATGATCGTTCTGGTAGAATGCCTTGAGTCGTTGCTTGAGTATTCTATAGGCACCATTATCGGCGATAACATAAGTCATCGGTAGTTTCAGGTGTGCCGCCGTCCACAAAGCCTGGATGGAATACATGGAACTTCCGTCGCCAATAACCGCGCATACAGGCCGGTCTGGTTGCGCCAGCTGGACACCTACCGCGGCCGGCACCGCCCAGCCTATACCGCCGGAGGCGAAGCCGTGGTAGCTGTAACGGTCCTTATACGCTAGCAGGTCTGGAAGGTAACGCGTCGATGTTAGGCCTTCATGAACAACAACCGCATCGTCGGGAAGTGCGTCAACCACGCGCAGGCAGAACATGTCGGGCGACATCGGATTCGATTGCGGTTCTGCCTCAATAGCATCAACGACCTGGCTCCGCTTGGCGGTCCAGTTGCGGAATTTAAGTCCTTCTAGATTGGCAGCGGCACGCGCCACCAGATCATCGCCGCCCTTCTCGCGTAGTACTGGAACGATGGCAGTCAAGGTCTCGCGGAGGTCGCCGTAAACTGCCTGTTCGGCGGGATAGTTCTTACCCATTTCCCAATCAACAAGCCCAATTTGTAAGATGGGCAGGCCAACCGGCATCGGGTCCACCTCGCTCGATACCGACATCCTGAGCACGTCAGCGCCCAATACAACCATCAGATCATATGGCTGCAGGGTATCGCGAACATTTTTTTGATCACGGCTAAGGGTTCCCAGAAAACAAACATGCTCGGAGAGGTAATGCGCGCCATAGGGAACGGTCTGTTGAAACACATCGGCGCCCAGGGTCTCCGCAAATTCCGTCGCTTCCGCCAAGGCATCACATTTGACCAGTTCGTCACCGCAGACGATGACTGGGTTCTTCGCGGCCAAAATGCGTTCGGCGAGACCGGCCAGAACACTATCAGCCGGCCTGACACGTGTATCAACGCGGGTCGAGGCGCCAAGATCGACACCGGCTTCCTCGTTCAGAACATCGCCAGGCAACGACAAAAAAACCGGGCCTGACGGTGGCGTCGTGGCTACCTTTGCGGCGCGGCGAATGATTCTCGGTAGATCATCCAAGCGGCTAACCTCGGTCGCCCATTTGGTCACCGGTTGTGCAATTGGAACCAACGGGTCGTAAAGCAGCGGTTCGGTCAGACCATGACCTTGTTCTTGCTGACCTGCGGTGATTATCATCGGCGTGCCGGTGAACCGAGCATTGTAGATAGATCCGACGGCATTCCCGAGCCCAGGCGCCACGTGCACATTGCACGCCGTCAATTTTCCGGACGCGCGTGAAAACCCATCCGCCATAGCGACGACCAGGCTTTCCTGCAGCCCTAGCACATATGTCAAATCCTGGTGTTCGCGCATGGCATGCATGATCGGCAGTTCCGTAGTACCGGGATTACCAAACATATGCGTAACGCCTTCTTCCTTAAGCAAAGAAAGAAAGATAGATCCACCCGACGCGTTGTTCATGATTTAATGGCTCTTCGCTTTTTTATGCGCTGACACCTTACTCCGCTCCCTATCAAATACAACGCCGTTCCATCAAGTACGATGGACCTCACTCTAGGACATTGATGACGGGACTGGCTTAGCAGTTTAAAGTCTGGCCAACGGCTCACTATTTTGTAATAGCCAAAATTTACAGCATTGGGCATTCCAGAAAAACTCAACGAGTTCTGGGCGTCACATCTTAATAGATTAGTAGAAGAAGTCCCCGGCCGTTCAAGCCGGCGGCGTTATAAGATTCCGTTAGGGACTGCTGAAAGAAAAGAATATATCCCTGGTGAGGAAAGTGTAATCGCCTTCATGCACCATCAAGAAGATAAATACCAAAATAGCCAAGATCGGGATGCCCAAAGCATAGAGCAGTGCTAGACGCTCCCACGCCAAATGCATGAATATCGCCATGATCAGGCCGGCTTTCAAAGCCATAAATATAAGAATTAATGACCATCGGAGATACCCCTCAACATGGTAATAATCCACCATATACGACGCCGTACTGAGAATGAAGAGCCAAATCCAAACCTTGATATAAACGCCAAGCGGATGTTGTTGGCCTTCCACGTGTGCTTCGTTACTCATGTTTCAAGCCCTACCAAAGATAGAAAAATGCAAAAATGAAAACCCAAACCAGATCAACGAAATGCCAATAGAGCCCCATAGTTTCGACAATTTCGTAACGCCCTTTCTGGCTCGTAAAAAATCCGCGTGTTCCGTTATCAAACTCGCCTCGATGAACTTTCCAGGCAATGATGAATAGGAACAATACACCTACCGACACGTGAAATCCGTGAAAGCCCGTAACCATAAAGAAAACTGATCCGAACTGCGGCGCGCCAAAGGGGTTGCTCCATGGACGCACGCCCTCCTCAACGATCAATTTTGTCCATTCGAAGGCCTGCATGCCTACAAAAGAGGCACCAAACAACGCCGTAATAAGTAAATACAGTACCGTTCGTTTCCGGTCTGCCCGATACCCGTAATTAACCGCTAAAACCATCGTGCCACTAGAAGTGATCAGAATGAACGTCATAATTGCGATCAATAACAAGGGGACCGGATCTCCGCCCATACTCAATGCAAAAATTTCGCTGGGATTTGGCCATGGCACCGTCGTCGATAACCGAACCGTCATATAAGACAACAGAAAGCAACTGAAAATGAAAGTGTCACTCAGTAGGAAGATCCACATCATGGCCTTCCCCCACGGTACGTTTTTAAACGCCCGCTGGTCCGAAGACCAATCCGCTACAACACTCTGCATACCTTCGGATTGCGCGGCAACCCCTACCGTCTTTTCCGCCATGTGTTCGTTTTCCCCTCTACGTCAGCAACAGTAATGCAAACATGGTTCCCCAAATAACAAGCAAGAAGTGCCAGTATATTGCACACATTTCAACGCTTACACGGACATTGGCGATTTCGCTATCTTGTTGCCAAACCGCGCCTGCAGTACGGACCCAAGCTACACAACCACCCAGGACATGCAGTGCATGTAAAACCGTCAACACATAGAAAAATGCGTTGGCAGGGTTCGTAGTGGCATAATACCCGAGGCTCATCAAATTTTGCCAAACCAATGACTGACCCACCAAAAAAGCAACGGCACACCCGCCCCCAATTGCCAGACCAGCCCTTACAGGTGCTATATGTCCTTCATCCGCAGCTCTCCGTGCCCGCTGCATACCGATGCTACCCGCAACCAGTATTGCCGTATTCAACCACAGCAACCACGGCTCTGGCATCGGCCGCCAGTCACTATAAATCAACCGTTCAAAATAGGTGACGAAAAAGAGCGTGAATAGAACCGTCGCAACTGCCAGAAATAACTTCAATGCAAACTGCGGTATCGCTCCTCTCCTAGCCGCTACTTGGCCTAGACCCTCGGGAACTTCACCCTCGTCCAGCCAGGGTTTAGCAGTTAGTTGATCAAAGATGCCCACGAACTTGCTACCTAATCACCGCCACTTTTTAGACCCGGCACTTGATTGCCCACGTGTGTCGCCACCAGGTCCGGGGGCAAGTTCTGTGGGACGAAGTCCTGAGCTGCCCCAGGCATGCCGTAGGCATAGGGCCAGCGGTAAACAACGGGAAGCTCCTTGTCAAAGTTACCATGCCCCGGCGGCAATTCGGGTGTTTGCCATTCCAGCGACCCGGCCTGCCATGGATTACGCCCCGCCTCTTTGCCTTTGGAACGGCTCGAAAGCAAGTTGTAAAGAAACACCATCTGAGAAAAGCCGACAATTAATGCAACAACGGTGACGAATGCATTCAGGTCCTGTACGGAATCGGGGATATACGTAGTTTCTCCCATCTCAAAATAGCGCCGCGGAACACCTAAAAATCCTATGTAATGGAGCGGCAGGAAGATGATGTACGAACCAATGAAAGTGACCCAGAAATGAAACTGTCCCATCCCTTCGTGCAGCATGCGTCCTGTTATCAAAGGATACCAGTGGTATATAGCTCCAAATACGACCAGAATGGGCGCCACACCCATCACCATGTGAAAATGCGCAACGACGAACATGGTATCCGATAGCGGCACATCGACGACAACATTGCCGAGAAACAAACCGGTAATTCCGCCGTTTACAAAAGTCACTATAAACGCCAGCGCAAATAACATCGGTAATGTCAGGCGGATGTTGGCGCGCCAAAGCGTAATAGTCCAATTATAAACCTTGAGTGCTGTCGGAACGGCAATAATCAGCGTTGTCGTCGCAAAGAAAAACCCAAACCAGGGGTTCATGCCGCTGACGTACATATGATGCGCCCAAACAATGAAACTAAGACCCCCGATGATGACAATGGCCCAAACCATCATCCGGTAGCCAAAAATATGCCGCCGTGCATGAACACTAATCAAATCGGAGACAATACCAAAAGCCGGCAAAGCAACGATATACACCTCGGGATGCCCAAAAAACCAAAATAGATGCTGGAATAATATGGGACTGCCGCCGTCATAGCTAAGTAGCTCGCCCATTTCCACCATCAGCGGCATGAAAAAACTAGTTCCAATTAGACGATCCAAAGTCATCATGATCGCACCAACAAACAGTGCTGGAAACGCAAACAACGCAAGAACGGTCGCAGTGAAAATGCCCCAGATTGTTAACGGCATACGCATGAGTGTCATTCCCCGCGTCCGCGCCTGCAGAGTGGTAACCACGTAATTCAGCCCGCCCATGGTAAAGCCGATAACAAACAGCGACAAAGAAATAAGCATCAAGATGATACCACCATCGGATCCAGGAGTACCGGAAGTGATCGCCTGCGGCGGATAAAGGGTCCAACCAGAGCCAGTCGGTCCACCAGGCACAAAAAAACTGGCAATCAGGACGAGGACAGCCGTCAAATAGATCCAATAACTCAGCATGTTGACGTAGGGAAACACCATATCCCGAGCGCCGACCATCAGCGGGATCAGGTAGTTACCAAAACCGCCCAGAAACAGCGCCGTCAGTAAATAGATGACCATGATCATGCCGTGCATAGTGATAAATTGATAGTAATCCTCCGGTTCGATGAACGTGAAAACATCGGGGAATCCCAACTGCAACCGCATCGCCCATGACAAAACCAACCCTATCAAACCAATGGAGAGCGCTGTAAAGGAATACTGGATAGCTATAACCTTCGCATCCTGAGAAAATAGGTATTTCGTTACCCAACTGTGCGCATGGTAAAGCTCTACCTCCGGGACTTCCGCTGCTGGGACGGTTTCGACTTGGTCGGATGAAACAATAGCCATTAGGATACCCTTCTTACTTCTTTCAAAGTTCGCTCAACTCGAATTATTGCGTCGATACGCTTTTTTCGGAATCTTTGACTTTAATGCTGGAAAGCTGTTTTGGACGCCCTTGTCCAGACACGTTGGCCATGGCTTCCTCGAAAGTAGTCTGCTCGCCCAGCCATTTTTGAAAATCAGTCTCCGACTCCACAACAACAATGCCCTTCATCGCATAGTGGCCCGTACCGCACAATTCGAAGCACATTATGTCGAAGGTTCCGGTCCGCGTCGGCTCAAACCAGAAATAGGTGACCGCACCCGGCACCATATCCATCTTTGCCCGAAATTCGGGAACATAGAAATCATGTAGCACGTCGATTGATCGCAACAATACCTTAACCGGTTTGTTTATCGGTAGATGTAGTTCGCTGTCATCAACCAAGACATCGTCTCTACCGTTCGGATCTTTTGGATCAACTCCGAAGGGATTGTCGTCGTTTATGTTACGCATATCGGATTTGCCGAGCTTGCCGTCCTTGCCGGGAAAGCGGTAGGACCAATCCCACTGCTTGCCAAGGACCTCAAACTCCGCCGCCCCTTCGGGAACTGTTACAAACTGGTTCCAGACGAACAAACCAGGGGTCAACATCACTGTGACACCCACGGCCGTCAATCCCGTAAGCCACCACTCCAATTTATGACTTTCCGGTTTGTATTCCGCGCGCTTGCCCTCTTGGTAACGGAACTTATAAACGCAATAGGCCATGAAACATATAACCGCGACCCAAACCACGCCGGTTACCCAGAAAGTTATTATGATGGTATCGTCGATATAACCCCAGTTAGAGGCGATTTCCGTCCACCACCACGGGCTAGCAAAGTGGAATACGACCGTGCCAATTCCAACGAAGAGCAGTGCCCATACTGTAATAATAAACATTCTTAAAATTTTCTCCGCGACTGTTCGCTTTAAGATTGAACCCTAATTTTACATTTTTGGCATTACCGCGATCAAGACAAGTAGGACAGGGCCAAAATCAGCCAGACAAACCCCTATTTTGTTTGCTAAATACCAATTAATACAGGCTCAACAGTTCGATAAGAAAAACTACCACCCTCTTGTCTAGGGGCCCCAGAAAACCGAGCCACCTATACCGAACCACGTTTACAAGGGCAAGGGGTAATTTATCTAAATTGGGTTTGACTTATTCACACCAACCTCGGTGACTTCTCACCGCGCAAAACTATTAAATTTGTCGAAGGTAAAACTGAAATTCACCAGTACTCAAGAAGCTTGTCATTCTTAAGCTAGGGTAAAGGTTTCGGGGCATCACTAAGGGAATGGAGGTAAACTAACAAATCTGCCCTGTCCTCGTTCTTTTTAACTCCTCGAAAGCTCATCTTCGTGCCCTTCGCGTATTTTTTAGGATTAGCTAAAAAAGCATCTAGTGCAGCAAATGACCAGTCACCGCCTTTGCCCTTGAGAACTTCGGAATATTTGAAGCCAGCGCTACCGGCTATTTTTCGCCCGACAACATCCCAGAGATTTGGGCCAATGGTATTCTTGCCGCCTTTCTTAGTTGTGTGACAGGATTTACATTTTTTAAAGAGCTTAGCGCCCTTGATAGGTGATGCTGAGCCCAGAAGAGCTGTAGCGTTATCTACCGTTTCGCTTTCCAAAGTGTCTCTTGTCGACTTAGGATCTCCGTCAGGGCCGGGCGTTTCATTTTCCACCGTGTTTCCTGTCGGCCTAGCATCACCGCCCGCGGCGCCTAGGTCATCCTCTGGTTTTTCTCCATCCGGAGGGGCCTCGGCAACATATGCTGGTTTTTCTAGGCTATCTATAGAGAACAGCACCTCTCCAAGAAAATGGCTCCCAAACAAAATCGCAAGAGCTATCAGCGTAGGGAGAAATATTCTTTTCCACATTGCTCTTTGCATGAATTATTCTTCTTCCAATTTTGCCAGACCGTAGCGATTAGTGGGGATTAATTCAACAATCGGATAGCCCGTAAAAAAAGATTGATCTAAAATAATGCAGATGGCTACTACGATGCTTACCAATTGACAACGAAAAGAAGCCGATTACTTTATCGTCTAAGTTTTATGAAAATTTTCCTCTTTCGGATGATAGGTGTTACCCCAGGATTAAGAAACTAGCATTGATCCCTTGAGTTATTTATATAAGAGCCATCCATGTTCAGACATTCTTGGTTTTTCGGAGGAAACACGGCGTTGCCTAAGACCGCGGCTGAAACCATCAAGCTAGCTAAAGATAAGCAACGAGAGATTCCTGAACCGCGTTTCCGTCTGCAAGACTACGTCTTAATTTTGAAACCCCGGGTAATGTCGCTAGTTATATTTACAGCTTTCACTGGGTTGCTTTTGGCGCCGGATACGATTGATCTGAGAACAGCATTGATCTCGATAATTTGCATTGCTCTTGGCGCCGGTGCCTCAGGTGCAATTAACATGTGGTACGATGAAGATATCGACCAAGTCATGAAACGGACGATGAGCCGACCAATCCCCTCAGGTCGTATGTTACCAAAAGACGCCTTGCTATTCGGCTCAGTCCTAGCAATCGGATCCGTTGGTATAATGGCTTGGTTTGTCAATCTAATGGCCGCAACTTTGTTGGCTATTACCATCCACTATTATATTTTTATTTACACCATTTGGTTGAAGCGGCGGACACCACAAAACATCGTTATTGGCGGCGCCGCTGGAGCCTTTCCCCCGATGATAGGATGGGCTGCTGCCACGGGAGAAATAAGCCTCGGCAGCATCGCATTGTTTGCTATTATATTTTTTTGGACGCCCCCGCATTCCTGGGCGCTGGCGCTGTTTCGGCGCGGAGATTATGAAGCTGCTGGTGTTCCGATGATGCCTGTCGTAGCGGGTGAGCGCGCCACCAAATCCCAAATTCTCATGTACACCGCAATCTTACTGCCGGCCACTTTGGTACCGGTATTTTCTGGAATTTGTGGCGCCTTATATGGTGCCGTGGCCATTGGAATAGGCATTGAATTCGCACGCCGGGTTTGGGCACTTTGGAGAGAAGACGGGATTGCCACGGCAAAACCTTTATTTCTTTATTCAATTCTCTACCTTTTTCTAATTTTCGCCGCGATGATTGTGGATAAAGCTTTCTTCCTACCCGTCATTTAGGAACCATTCGGCCGGTGGGAAATAGCCCAATTGGTTGAACTAAATTTCTTTTAACACAGCGGCCACTTTAAGATCCACTTGGCGAACGTTAAAGCTATAAAGCTACACGAAAATTCCGCCAACCTCGACCGGAAGAAAGCCTCCACTCAACCTAGGTTTGCTAATTTCACATAGTAAGCCCCTGACTTCTAGCAAGGCACGAAGTTGGAAGCGATGCTTTCAATATCAACCTACTATCGGTTGTGACATTATCCAAAGACTAATCATCGTATAAGCCACCATCAGTACCAGCATGGGTATCTGACTACGAAGCGCAACATCTCGTTCCGTGAATACCCTGATCGCCATCACATGAGCAATGTAAACAGCAAGTACGTGACCGATGACGATGGCGATTACGGCGAAATACCAGACGATCTTAGCATTTATAATGCTGATATCGACCTGGTACCCAACCGTGTTGAAAAGGTTCCAGCCAAATCCGAGCGGATCAGATACCAACGGGATAATTTTCTGGCCCGTAATTAGCAAATAGGAAAGATAATGCGAGATATGGTAAGCGATCGCGATCGGAACCAAAGACACTACGAAATATCCTATAACATCACTAGTCGAGACCCTACCTCCGCCAAACACCGCCATAGCGTGGCCAAAAACACAAAAAATACCCAAGAAAATACAGGGGAAAACAATCAAGGCGATAGTTTTAACAACGATAGTTAAATCGGTCCCGGCTGTTTGAAAGACCATTGCTGAAGATTGGGCGGCCACGCTATTCGAAATACGATCCAGGACCCCTGCCCACATTGGAGTTTCAAGGATCCCATCAAACGTCACTGTGGTCAGTAAAAGTAGCACAAAACACACAGCTGAAAAACGTGCCGGGCGTTCGTCCAGAAGACCCATTCCCGGTAGTTTTAGATCCAATCGATCATTATTTTTCGCCACCGGCGCGAACCGAGCAAAAAGGCCATAAAAAACCGTGAAAATTTCTCCATTCTCAAGCCAAACATCCCGCCCGAAGGTAGCCATACCTAACCAAGTAATGCCTGAGTAGGTAATAATCAAAACCGCTAATGTAGGGGGGTGTGTCGCCTGCTCTGAAACCAACTCTAGCCAAGCGAAAGCTAAAAACAATATTACCGATGGCCACTGCCCAAGCCAGATTGGATAATTTCGGGTATATCGGAAACCACCAATCACCGTCTCAAACCAAGAAAAAAGGATCTTCCATGGGTTAACCAATGCCCATAAGTTTCCTACAAGCGATGAAATAAATGCCATCCCCACCCACCAGATAACCCATAGGAATGTCGGTAAAATATTTTTTGACGGATCGATGTTACCAAATAATCCAGCTATAATTAGCAATCCGAAAGTTACCACGGAAAAGCTTCTCAACGCGTTCAGTGTCAGTGGAGAAACAAGCCAACCGCTCCCACTTATCCTCAACAGGTCGAAAGATAATGGCTCCGAGCTAGCATCTTCTTGTCTCACGAAACGTACTACTATCAGGAATGATAATGCCACTGCGGCACCCGCACCTGTAATGAAGAGCGTTAGAGGAAGT
>CAYXUT010000022.1:0-19729 GCA_964468005.1 uncultured Magnetovibrio sp.
CTCGATGTTGATGCCGTTTATTCTTTCGGGCCTTAAGTCACTTCAACAATACCGTTAGCTGCCAGCGCATCGATTTCGTCGCTATCGTAACCAAGCAAGTCCTGCATCAATTCACGGGTATGCTGACCAAGTTCAGGCGCTGGGTCGGTCTTAATTTCCGGCGCGGCGGATAGGTGCGGCGGTGTGCGAGCGAACTTGTAGGTGCCGACGTTTGGATCATCGACATCGACCAGGACGCCACGCTCGTAGGTATGTGGGTCGTCAAAGATATCCTTGGTGTCATAGACTGGACCGCATGGCACGCCAGCGCCGTTCAGCGCATCAACGGCGGTCTTGCGGGTTTGTGTCGCGAACCATCCACGCAGGATTGGTTGCAGAAAATCGATGTTCTGGCAACGTGCCGGGCCCGAGATGGAGCGCGGATCTTCTTTTAGTTCCGGGCGGCCGATCAGTTCAGCCATGCGTCCCCAGATTATGTTGTCGGGTGTATTGACGGCAATCCAGCCGTCCTTGCACTGGTAGGCGTCGCGCGGCCAGACGTTCTTCGGTTCACCGCGAGAGTTGACCTGGCCGGCGATGGAATAGAGCGCCATTTGCGCTTCGTTGAGTGCCACCATGTTGTCGAACATGGCGCTATCGACCAATTGTCCTTTGCCGGTACGTTCGCGCATGAACAAGGCCTGCATGATGCCGTAAGCGGTAATCTGTCCAGAATAAACATCGGCCAGGCCATAGATGGTCCAGCTCGGCGGTTTGTCGGCAAAACCGACCATGTGCATGACCCCGCTCATGGCTTCGGCGACGATATCGAAGGCGGGCCGGTCGGCGTATGGGCCGCGAAAACCATCCAATTGCCCAAAGCCGGAAATTACCCCCCAGATCAGGCGCTCGTTAACCTTGCTCATGTCGTCAAAGCCGAGACCTTGCTTTTTCATGGAACCGGGACGCAAATTCTCGACCACTACATCAGCTGTTTTGCAAAGCTTGCGAAACACGTCTTGACCCCTCGAATCACGAAGGTTCAGTGCGAAGCTTTTTTTATTGCGGTTATAGGCCATGAAACCAGCGGCTTTCTTGTGTCCGTCTTTTTCGGCGAATGGCGGCATGGCGCGACGCGGATCGCCGGTGCCGGGGCGTTCAATTTTGATCACCTCGGCGCCGGCGTCGGCCAGCAGCATGGTGCAATAGGGCCCGGCGATATACTGCTCAAGCCCGATCACACGGACGCCGTCAAGAGGACGTATGGGTTGGTCGCTCACGCGATCAATCTCCGATCCATTCGACCAGTGTAGAGACACCCATGCCGACACCAATGCAGAGCGAGGCAACGCCATAAAACGGCCGTTTGGCATCGGCGGCCCGGCGCTCCATTTCATTCATCAAGGTGACCATGATGCGCGTGCCTGAACAGCCGAGAGGGTGACCAAGCGCGATGGCGCCGCCATTGACGTTGAGCTTGTTGTGATCGATGCCGAGCTGCTGTTGGCAGCCCATGACCTGGGCGGCGAAAGCTTCGTTGATTTCGAATAGATCAATATTGTCGGCGCTGAGGTCAAAACGTTTCAGTAGCTTTCGCGTGGCAGGTACCGGGCCGTAACCCATGATGCCCGGATCCACTCCAGCTGAAGCCGATCCGATCCAACGCAATTTGGGTTTCAAATCGAGTCTTTCGGCGCGTTTGGCCTCCATTACCAGGACGGCCGCGGCGCCGTCGTTGATTCCCGATGAATTACCGGCGGTAACGGTGCCGTCCTTTTTGAAGCTTGGACGTAGGCTGCCCATATCGGCTTCATCAATGGCCAGAACCCATTTGCCGTTCTCGTTTTTCATGCGTGGATGCTCGTCGGTGTCGATGACGATCGGGTCGCCGTTGCGTTGCGGGATGGAGATTGGGTGGATCTCGTTTTTGAACTTGCCGCCGCTGATGGCGGCGACGGCGCGGCGATGGCTTTCCAACGCGTAAGCGTCCTGTTCCTCGCGCGTGATTTGCATTTCTTTAGCGATGTTCTCCGCCGTTTGCCCCAAGGACACGATTGGATACATTGCGTCCATCTTTGGATTCTCATAGCGCCAGCCCACTGTGGTGTCGTACATCTTAGGCGGTGCGAAGGTCGGTACGCGGTCCGGTTTGGGCATCGACCACGGTGCCCTCGACATGCTTTCCACGCCAGAGCCGATGAACACGTCACCTTCTTCGGCAATGATCGCTTTGGCTGCCTGATTGAGCGCCTCCAAGCCGGATGCGCAGTTGCGGTTGACAGTGACGCCCGGCACCTCGATCGGGAAGCCCGCTAACAGTGTCGACATGCGTGCTACATCGCGGTTGTCTTCGCCTGCCTGGTTGCCGCAACCAGCGTATACGTCATCAATGATTGCCGGGTCGATGTCGGTCCGCTCGGTCAGACCCTTATAGATCTCGGCAAGCAAGTCGTCGGGGCGCACGCCTGACAATCCGCCACCAAATTTTCCAATGGCGCTGCGCACGCCGTCGACGATCAACACGTCTCTCATTGCTACAAGCCTTTCGTTCGGATATCAGAGGATCAATTCAATTTTTGTACAGGAGCCGGCATTACGCCGGCTGGCGCGTTGCTGTCCATCGGTTCAGGTTTCGCCTGACCGCGCGGAGAGGCGGTGACGGTGACATAGCTGCCGATCAGGGTGCCGCTTTGGATGGCGATGGCAAGCACGCGTTCCGGCGTGGCATAGGTCAGAATTGATGTCGGTGCGCGCACGCTCGTGATTTCCTGCCAGCCATACTGTGGGAGATTGTCGCGGTAGAAATCAAATAATTGATTGGTATTGCTCGACGAATTCAGAGCCAACTGGCCGTACCAGGGCTTAGAGCCGAAAACCAAAGTCTTGTCGATGTTAATCTTGGTGCCTGTCGGGATTGGAATATTGGGAAACTGGCTGAATGACGAAACACTTTTTTGTACTTCGGATTTCCCGCTCGGTGGCGAGGCGTCCTGCATGAACGATCCTGAATTGGCACAGCCCTCTACGAAGCTCGCCACTAAGGCCAACGCGGCCAAACGTACCAACATTACTCGCATTGATAAACGAGCCTCTCCCCGACAAAGTCCCCACCCGTTTATAGCACTCAAAACCCCGACAGGCCAACATTCGGCATACCTGGGTTTCCTGCCGCCTTCCAATCAATTAAGCTTATGAAGAATTCACAAGGGAATGATATTAATGCCGACGGACGCTGCTCAAACCAAACGGGTGTTGATCGCCATTACCGGCGCCAGCGGCGCCGTGTACGGAGTACGGTTACTGGAAATGCTTCGTCCGGTGTCAGAGGTGGAATCACATGTCGTCGTGTCGAAAGCCGGTGGGCTTACCCTCGCCGCTGAGAGCAATCGGAGCGTCGCTGAGGTTGAAGCTTTGGCAGACATCGTGCACCTAGCTAGCAATATCGGTGCCGCGCCCGCATCCGGCTCTTTTTGCATGGATGCCATGGTCATCGCACCCTGCTCGGTCAAGACTGCATCCAACATCGCTTACGGGAACACAGCTGATCTGGTCAGCCGAGCCGCCGACGTTATGTTGAAAGAGCGACGTTCTTTGGTCGTGGCTGTGCGCGAAACCCCTTTGCATGCCGGCCACCTAGAGACGTTACAGCGGCTTGCTAGACTTGGCGCCGTGATCTTCCCCCCAGTGCCAGCGTTTTACCAAAAGCCGGCATCGGTCAAAGAGATCATTGACCAATCCTGCATGCGGATACTCGATCAAATCGACATTACAATTGATGAAGCGCCGCGCTGGGGTGAGGTGGGCGGAGTTGAGGCGCTTGGTGCCAAAGCCAGCTCTATGGGCGAGGCCTGATGGGCCGGACGCTATTCGATAAAGTCTGGGACCAGCACGTGATTGCCGATCTAGGTGGTGGCATGACGCTTTTGCATATCGACCGGATCTTGCTTCACGATCTTAGCGGTTATCGGGCACTCAAATCACTTGAGGAAGCTGGCGAGGCAGTAGCTCACCCTGAAATGGTGCTCGGCAGCCCCGATCATACGGCGGCCAGCGACCCGGACAATCCGGCCGGAGGCGAGGCCTATGGCCAGGTCGGTGATGAATTTCGAGAGCTCTGCAAACGTCATGGCATCCGCTATCATCATGTGGACAGCCCGGGCTTCGGTATCCTGCATATCATCGGTCCGGAACTGGGCGTCACCTTGCCCGGTGCGACGCTTGTGTGCGGCGACAGCCATACCTGTACGCATGGCGGATTGGGGGCATTCGCCTGGGGTATCGGTTCGAGCGAACTGGTTAATGTTCTGGCGACGCAGACGATCATCCAGCGTAAGCCGAACCGCATGCGGATCAGCTTTGAAGGTAGGCTACCCATGGGCGTAACGCCGAAGGATATGATTTTGCACGTTATTGGTCGCGAGGGCACAGCGGCTGGCGTTGGCTTCGCGCTTGAATACGCGGGTTCCGCCATTCGGTCCCTTGATGTCGAAGGCCGCTTGACCATCTGTAATCTATCCATTGAGATGGGTGCCAAGGTCGGCATGGTGGCGCCCGATGAAGAGGTCTTCCGATATCTGGAAGGGCGCGTGCATTCATCGGTAAATGAGCTGTGGGACAAGGCGGTGTTGCATTGGCAGGGGCTCGCCAGTGATGGTGATGCGAAATTCGATCGCGATATATCTGTTGATGTTGCAGAACTGAAGCCGCAGATCACTTGGGGCACCAGCCCCGAACACGTCATTGCCATAGACGAGATCGTGCCTGATCCCGATCAAGTACCTGACAAGGAGCGCCGTGATGCATTGTTAGCGGCGATCGACTATATCGGTCTTGAGCCTGGAAAGCCTATCGAGGGCGTTGGCGTGGACTGGGTATTTATAGGATCATGCACCAACAGCCGCATTAGCGATCTGCGAACTGCTGCCGGCGTTGTCAAGGCGCGCAAGGTGGCTGACGGCGTGACCGCATGGGTCGTGCCGGGATCGGCGGCAGTTAAAGCCGAGGCCGAAGCGGAAGGGCTGGACAGGATTTTCCTCGAGGCTGGGTTTGAGTGGCGCGCGCCAAGCTGTTCGCTTTGCGTCGGTGCCAACGGCGACATCTTGGCTCCGGGTCAGCGCAGCGTTTCCACATCTAATCGAAACTTTGTCGGCCGCCAAGGTCCGGGTGCGCGCACCCATCTCGCGAGCCCCGCCATGGCCGCTGCTGCTGCCGTTACGGGCGCTATTACCGACGTTAGAAAGCTGATGGAGTAGGTCATGAAAGCGTTCACCACTCTCACAGCCACGGCGGCGCCCTTGTTCCGTCCCAATATCAACACCGACATCATGACGCCCATGCAATACCTCATCGGCACGTCGCGTGAAAGCATGGGGAGTATTCTGTTCGCGCCGTGGAGATTCAATGAAGACGGCACGGAAAACGACGATTTCGTCTTGAACAATGAACCGTTCCGCAAGGCGCGTATTCTCATTGCCGGGTCCAATTTTGCATGTGGTTCGTCGCGTGAAAGTGCTGTTTGGGCGTTGCAGGGTTACGGGTTTCGCGCTGTCATTGCGCCGAGCTTCAGCGAAATTTTCGTCAACAACTGTTACCAATCGGGGGTGCTTCCGGTGGTGTTGGAGGAAGACATCGTTGCCACCTTTGCTCGCCAAGCGGAAGCCGCACCGCACACGTCACTGTTTACGGTGGATCTGGAAAGCTCCGTCGTTATCCCACCGCAGGGAGAGCCTGTGGCCTTTGATATTGGAGCTTTTCGGCGAACGGCTTTACTTGAAGGGTTGGATGATCTCGGTTTGGCACGGCGTCGTTCAGGTGAAATTTTGACATTTCGAAAAGCCGACCGGGTATCGCGACCGTGGGTCTATGTCTGAGGGTCAACTTGTCGTGAAAGATCAAGCGCAGAGATTGGGTGGGTTCAGGCTCAAAGTGCGATAGTTGATTTTGACGAGATATGACACTGACAAAGGGTTCTTTTGAAGGGGCTAGCGGGGATGTTTTGTAACCGAGCCATTTTCGTAAAGTGAGGTTATGGTTGAGCAGTGTGTCCTACGGCTCTTTGTCATTGGCTTTGTTAGGGTCTCTTTTTTGTAGCTAATCTCTCCGGTTCTGACCGTTCATATTTTGCACCGCGCCTTTTTGCTATGATGCGTAAGAACCACAAAACCGAATCCCGAAACGAAAAGACGGCATTCAACCTATTATTGAATTCGGTCAAGTTCACGCCGTCCGGCGACCGTATCGGTACGAGTGCCGATTTGGCTAAAGACGACGATGTGGTTATGAAGGACAACGGTACTGGCATCGCGGCGAAAGATACCGAGAGTATCCTAATGCCCTTCGGACAGGTGCGCTGCAATCACATGGTTCCTCAGAGAGGGGCAGGCCTCGGCCTCTACTTGGTCTCAAAGGGCTGGTCGAGTTGCATGGTGGTGGGTTTGAAATCAAGAGCACCCAGCATTTTGGGGACGCGGGTCTGCATCCATCTGTCGCCCGAAAAGACACTGGCGAATCAATTTGCTAATTAACTGCGGCCATGAAGTTTTGCAGAAGTTCAGCATCCTTGTTCGGATCGACCCAGCGGGCAACGATCACCACATCATCGTCCGGCGATATCCATATTAAATTGGTACCCGCGCCTACAGCTGAGTATGAACTTGCCGGAACGCCCGGCCAGTGGCTGGCGCCCGTATTGAGCCACCACAGGAAACCATAATTACTTTGGATCGGGCAGGGGGTGCGGAGTTCTGTGCACCATCCGTCCGGTAATATTCGTTTTGTCCCCCAGACCCCGTTACGGTGCACCAGTAGGCCAAACCGCGCGTGATCTAACGACGAAATATGAATGCCGCCACCCCAATGGGTGCCGCCCGGAACCGACTGCATGGATTTACCGTCGATCTCAATCCAGGAGTTCTCATATCCGTGCCAGGACCAGGTATCGCTGGCGCCGATGGGATCCATAATTCGCGTTTTCAGGACGTCGGGCAGAGGTTGTTTGAATAGATGCAGTAGTGAAACGCTTAGTAGATTGACGCGGACATCGTTGTATTCCCAGAACGTTCCCGGCGATTGCAGGTCACGGTTTTTACCTTTTTGGCTGTTGTCGGATCCGGCGCCGACTTGGCGAAAGTGATCGACTTGGTCAGGCTTATCGAACAGCGTGCCTTGCCACTCACTCGTCTGGTAAAGGAGATGGCGCCAGGTGATGTTCTTGTTGTGATCGGACCCGAACAGTTCCCCTTTGACCGTATCGGCGATGGGGCCGTCGATGTCCAGAATTAGGCCGTCAGCCACGGCGATGCCAGTGAGAATCGAAAGATAGCTCTTGGCGATGGAAAAGGTCATGTCGACGCGTTCGGGATCGCCCCAATAGGTAAGTAACTTGCCACCCTTGACGACGACGCCGTTGGGGCCGCCACGTGGCTTGAAGATGCCAAGCGGCTTGTTCCACGGTGGCGGCTCAATATCGGTCAGGCCGGGAACGTTGTTCGCTTCGCTAAGGTCGCGCGGCCAATGTGTCTCCGCGCCCAGCGCGAAGTTAGTTGCCAAAGCGAGCTTTTCCCTATCAAACCCGGCCTCAGTTGGCTCTATCGATTCCCAATCGCCGTGCGGCCCAGGGATGTAGTTCATTTTTGCACTCCTTTGTTCCGGTGTTCCCACTCAAGCAACACTTTCAATCGGGCATGCTCCGCCCTGGTGATGTGATGTCGTGCGAAAGCTTCGGCGGCTTCCGAATCGTGCCGGCTTATCGCCGACAAAATTTCACGATGTTCGGATAATGCCGATGTCGGCCGGTCGGGCAAGGCGTAGGTGGTCGAAGGCAGCAAAGCCATGGAATCACTGAGCGCGTGCAAGGTTTTCAGCAAGAAGCGGTTGTGCGCTGCGGTGTAGATGCCTTGATGGAATTGGTGGTTTAACTCGACAAGTTTGTCTAGATCGGTTTCGTCTTCAGATGCATCAAGCAGGTCACCCAATACCGCAATCTGCGAAGCAGCCGCGTGCTGTGCGGCAAGGCCGGCGGCCGTACCTTCTAGGACTTGGCGCATGGCGTAAAGTTCAATCATCTGTTGTTGGTCAATGTGGGCAACAACAACGCCACGCCATGTCTCCATGGTTAGGAGGCCATCCGCTTGAAGCTGTCTGAAGGCTTCGCGCACCGGTGTGCGGCTGACGCCTAGGTTTGACGCTACTTCCGTTTCGCGCATACGTTGGCCCGGTTGATAGATGCCATTGCGGATGGCTTGGCGCAAATTATCGAGCACTTGACCAGCCAACGATTGTTTGGCCGGACCGGTCGTCTTTGTCGCGCTGGGTTTGGTCGTCACCTCTGCGCCTAAGTCGTGGCGGCGGCACCGGCGGCGCTGCCGGCGGTTCGGCCAAAAACAGCACCTGATGTAAGACCGGTTCCACCCGGGTAATTGAAATAGAAAATACCACCAACCAGTTCGCCGGCAGCGTAGAGACCCGGAATGGGGGCTAAGTCCACATCCAGAACCTGGGCGGAGTCAGGTTGAATGCGCAATCCACCGAAAGTGAAGGTGATGCCACACGTGACCTGATAGGCTTCGAAAGGGCCTTCATCAATGGTGTTGGCCCAGTTGGACTTGGGCACGCTGAGCCCCTCGGTGCAGCGGCCGTCCAAGACCGTGGGGTCGAAAGAAATGTCGGTTCGCACGGCTTTGTTGTAAGCCTTCATCTCTGCCAGGAAGCCTTCTGTATCGACGCCTTCAAGCTTGTCAGCCAAATCTTCAAGGGTGCTCCCCGTAACCTTGGTGACCTCGCGAATACGGTATTCGTCGCGCAGAAGTTTCAAAACTTTCTGGTCAAAAATCTGCCAGGCGAACTGGTCTGGCTGGTTGAGGATGACGCGGCCGTACTTGGCGTAAGTGTAGTTGCGGAAATCGGCGCCCTCGTCGACGAAACGCCTGCCTGCGGCATTGATCATGATACCGAACGGATAGGAGTGTTTTTGGAAGTTGTCGCCAACGGCAAGATCACCGAATTCGGGCGCGTTGCGGTCCCAGGCAACGGCGTGACAGCCCGACCAGTTGCCGTAAGATGCGGCACCGATATCGAGCGCCATGCGGATGCCATCGCCAGTGTTGAAGCGTGAGCCGCGCACTTTGGCGAGATCCCAACCCGGGCCAAGGTAACGTGTACGCCATTCGTGGTTGGCCTCGAACCCGCCGGTGGCAATCACGACGGAATTAGTCGCGACTTGGAATATCTCGCCGCCACGTTTGATACGCACACCGCTAACTTGGTGGCCATCGGACATCAGGGATACGACTCGAGTACCATACTCGATGCGAATGCCGCTATCCTTGGCGATCCGGGTTTCCTCTTCGATGATGCCTGGTCCGCCGCCCCAGTATTCGGTACACAGCCCTCCCCAGAACCGGAACTGGTCATTGACCTTGAAGGCTTGGCGTCCGTAGCTGGGTACGAAGCGGATGCCGCGTCCATGCAGCCACTGCACGGTTTCAAAGCTGTTGCGGACCAACCGTTCGCAAAGATCGGCATCAGTACGGTATTGGGTGATGCGGAACATGTCGTCGAAGAACTCGTCCTCCGAGTAGATGCCGAAATCGGTGTTGGCGATTTCACCGTTGGAGAGGTCGGGCATGATGTTGCGTAAGTCGTCGATGCCGTTATAGGCGTATCGCACGGCACCAGCGGTAAACCGGCTGTTGCCGCCGCACTCGTCCTCGGGCGCGCGCTCAAACATACAAACGCTGGCACCTTGTTCCTGCGCGGCAAAGGCGGCACAGAAGGCCGCGTTACCCGCACCAACGATAACGACATCGGCTTCGATTTTGACCATGGGAAACTCTCAGAATTTTTTGTGTACAATTGTATACAATTTGTCACGTCTATTTTCTCGTGTCAAACTGGCCTGTGATAAGAATGAGGAGGGGTCATGATCGCCAATGAACTGGCACGCTACGCATCCAGCCTGATCGAGCGGGAATTGAGCGCCGAAGTGATTCATGCGGCCAAGCGATGTGTGATCGATACTCTTGCCGCGATCATCTGTGGCGCCGTGCACCCGCCGGCCACACTGATGATAGAAGCCCTGGATGAGGAACTTGATCATGGCAACTCTCAATTGGTGCCGTCGAGACGCTTGGCGCCAGCGCGTACGGCAGCGCTGATCAATGGTGCCGCGGCGCACGCCATGGAAGTAGACGATATCTTCCGAGATGCCATCTACCATCCGGGTCCGCCGGTTATTCCCGCAGCCTTGGCGATCTGCCAAGGCAAGGGGTATAATGGTGGGCGGTTTTTGCGTGCGGTAATTGCAGGCTATGAGGTCTCTAACCGTGTCGGTGCTGCCATGCAGCCGACGCACTATGACTACTGGCACACCACCGGAACAATTGGCACCATCGGGGCCGCGGCGGCGGTTTCTGTGGCGCTTGGGCTTGACGCCGACCAAACCAAGAATGCCCTGGCAAATTCGGTCACCATGGCGGCCGCTTTGCAACAGGCATTTTCCAGTGATTCGATGGGTAAGCCCATCCATGCGGGGCACGCCTCGGAAGCAGGTGCCACTGCAGCAATGCTGGCTGAAAAGGGCGTAACCGGAGCGGATGGCATGTTCGAGGGCCCGCGCGGGTTTGGCAACGCAATGAGCCGAGACGTCGATTGGCAAGCTGTGCTCGATAGTCTGGAAGCGGAATTTACCATCTGCCGCATGACCCAGAAGAACCATACTTGCTGCGGCCATACATTCGCCGCCATTGACGCAGTATTGGCGCTTAAGGAAGCGCATGGCGTCGGGCCAGACGACGTAGCGGCGATGACGGTCGGTACCTATGCCAAGGGTGTGGAGATTTGCGGTAACCCCGATCCCAAGACGCTCTATGAGGCGAAGTTTAGTCTGGAATACGTTATGGCGGCGGCGTTGCTGACCGGGCGCGTGCGCTTTGCTGCTTTCGCTGACGAACTGCTCGGCGATCCGGCCATGCGCGCCAACATGATGAAGGTCTCTTGTCATGTAGATGAAGCGGCGGAGGCAGCCTTTCCAAACCGGCGTTCAGCCATCGTCACAATGACCACCACGAGTGGCGAAACTTTTGAGCACTATTCGCCAACACGTAAGGGCGACCCGGACAGTCCACTGAGCGACGGAGAACTTGAAGACAAGTTTCGGGAATTAACGGAGCCCGTCATTGGTGTGGAGGCCGCCGAGGCGCTCCGCCAGCGTGTGTGGGTGCTGGATGGGCTTGACGACCTTGGAGCGTTAATCGGTTAGCGGCCTTGCCCAGGCTAGACCACATGGAAAGCCGCAGTAGCAATTGCCGGCGCTTGTCTAGATCCTGCTCAGCCTCAATCAGCCTTTGTGCAAAGGCGGCTTGTTCGGCTGGGTCCTTGGCTTCTAGATCTTTCTTGTTTTGGATCGAGTGCTTCTGCACATATTCCATGGCGACAGCCCGGCGCTCATCGCTGTAGTGGTTGAGGGTTACAGGATTGGCCTCGCCCTTGAGAACAGGGATCAGTTTTTCAGCCAGATTAAACGAATCGTGGATGCCGCCGTTCATTCCCATACCGCCGAGCGGATTGTTGATATGTGCGGCATCGCCCGTCAGCACCACTCGCCCAATGCGGTAGGTGTCGGCAACACGCTGGTGAACATTGTAGAGGGTCTTGTGGGCAACCTCATAGGAACTGCCTTTGTTATGGACACGGGCCATGCGGGTCTGCACGCGCTTGTCCGAAAGCACGTCTTCGTCTTTTTCTTCGAGCCGGGTCGGGAACATGACGCGCCAGAATCCATCGGGAATCTTCAGGAGAAAATACCATTCCTCAGCGTCGGCGACGTAGCTTACGGAACATAGGTCGTTAAACACCGAGGTGAAATCGAACGGGGTAGTAACGACAAGAAAACGCTCGGGCCAAGTGAAGCCATCAAAAGAAACGTCGAGGGAACGACGAACGATCGAATTGGCGCCGTCGGCGCCAACCAGGTAGCGTGATCTATACTCTTTTTCACCGCCGTTAACCGTCACGCTGGTGGCGATTTCATTTCGGTTAATGGAGGTAACGTTGGCATTGTAGATGATTTCAGCACTTGGATAGCTGGTTAACATGTCTTCCAGAATGTAGCAAAGTTTGTATTGCTCCGCCTGCAGGCGGAAGGGGTGGTCGGTAAGATCCTTAATGTCCTTGAAATCGAACTCAGCGATCTTGCCTTCGCCGCGCCGGCGGTATTGAACGGTCGGCGCGATCAAACCTTGATCGATCAAAGGGGTCGCTGCGCCGAAGGCTGTTTCGAGCATATCGAGCGAAGAAGGATGAAAGGTTGAGCCACGCAAGGTTTTTGGGATTTCAGGCTCTGCTTCCAGAACTTTTATGCTCAATCCAGCCTTTGCTAGGTGCATGGCGCAAACCATGCCGGCCGGCCCGGCACCAACAACAATTGCATCGTTCATAATCACCACCCCCCTTTTCGTTTTCTGCCGAGACCGAGGCGCGCCGGTCTTAAACAACAAAAATTTGTATTGAAAACATCCAACTGATCGAAGAACAAAGGAGTTTTTCAGTCATTGGTTTTGATGGTCGTCGAGGACATACTGCTGCTCTTGCGGTGATCTTCGGCATCGAAAAAGGGCAGGTGAATACGTATCGTTCGAGATTCACTACTATATTTTTCCTGAGCGCTCACCGCGTTCGCGCTGCGTGGGGTCGGCTTCCAACCGGGCGCGAATATCTGGTGGGATCACCAGGGTCTCGCGTGTATCTGGGCGGAAAAAAATATTGATACTTTCGGCGGTTGCCTTGCACTCACCATTCAAAAACAACCCATATCCTGTGGTCATCGACTTTTTTCCAAGTTTGAGAATGCGCGAGCCGATTTCCATTATTCCCGGATAGTGCCCTTCACTCAGATAATCGATGGCGATGCGGGCTAGGATTAAGTCGATCCCGGTGTGGCACTCAGAATCCAAAAGACCGCCTAAAAAATCTACCCTACCGGCCTCTACGTAGGCGGCGTAAGAACAGTTGTTGATGTGCGCCAATTCATCCTGGTCGGAATAGCGAATGGTCACGGGCGTCCAGAAGGCGAACGCATCTGGATTGGTGAGATTTATGCTGTTGGTCTTGTTCATGGTCGGTTCGGGCCTTTATCTTCCCTTGAATTTTGGTGGGCGCTTTTCGGAGAAGGCTTGACGTCCTTCGACAATGTCTTCCGAACGGTTGCAGGCATCAACCAAGGACTGGCAAAGTTCTTCGTCACGGTCCTGTTTAGGTTTTGCTGCCTCATTGGCAATAAGCTTGCCAGTTTTGACTGAAAGCGGCGCATTGGCGGCGATTTCCTCAGCATAATCCTTGATCACCGTGTCTAGTTGGTCCGCTGGTACAACCCGATTGACCAGCCCCCATCGGAGCGCGTCACTGGCGGGGAATTGTCGCCCGGTCAACAATAATTCCTTGGCCGCCTTAGCGCCAATATTGTCGACCAGCAACGCCGTGTCATCGAGTTTGTAGCCAAGACCGAGCTTTGCTGGCGGCACGCCGAAGGTAGCTGCCTCTGAGGCAATCTGGATGTCGCAAAGTAGCGCAACTTCCAATCCACCGCCCATGCAACTACCTTCGATCCGCGCAATGGTCGGTTTGGGAATAGTGTGAAGCGCCGAATAGGTTTTTGCGGTAATTGTGTTGTAGTGGGCGATCTGTTTCGGTGTCGAGCGTCGTTTGGCGAACTCTGAGATATCGTTTCCAGCACAAAAACATTTGTCGCCGGTGCCGCGAATAACAATTACCCGGATCTGCTGATCATTGGCCCAAGCCTCAAAGATATCACCCATGTGTTGCCACATGGCAAGCGTCATGGCATTGCGCTTCTCCGGTCGGTTGATGGTGAACCTAGCGATGCCGTTTTCAGACTCAGCTAACAAATGTGGTTCTGTATCGGGCAAGCGGGGTCTCCCGGCTGATAAGACGCCGTACTTTAACGGCGTGGGTCCATTATGAAAACCGGGTCAGTGTGATGGTGATTACCAAGAAATTGTCCTGGAGCAATTGCTGACCGGGGGGTAGTGCCATTATAGTGCCATGTAAAATAAAAACAGAGGGAAACCGGAGGACACTTTGACACCGGAGAAGCCACTTTCAGCATGTGAGGCGGCGCTGTCAATCGCCGCTGGCGAATTGAAATCAGAAGACATCGTGGAATCTTGTCTGGCGCGTATTGATGAGCGCGAGCCCGGGATCATGGCTTGGGCACATCTCAACGCAGTGGCGGCTCTGGACCAGGCTCAGGCACGGGACGAATCTCAGGCGCGCGGCGAAATTCTCGGGCCATTGCATGGTGTGCCGGTAGGGCTCAAAGACATCATCGATACTGCAGACATGCCGACCGAAAACGGCTCGGACTTGTTTTCTGGCCGTGTTCCCGATGAAGATGCTACCGTCACCAGATTGCTCCGTGATGCCGGTGCGGTGATTATGGGTAAAACCGTGACGACAGAGTTCGCTCTTTCCGGTGCGCGCGCGACGCGCAATCCGCATGATCCGGTACGCACGCCTGGCGGCTCGTCCAGTGGGTCGGCGGCAGCGGTCGCGAGCGGCATGGTTCCGTTGTCGTTGGGTTCTCAAACCGGCGGGTCGATGCTGCGGCCCGCATCTTTTTGCGGTGTTTACGGCTATAAGCCGACCTTCGGCTCGATCTCGCGCACGGGCGTTTTTATCCTGTCGCGCCGGCTCGACCATATTGGCGTCTATGCGCGTACGCTCTATGACTTGGCGCTAATTAGCGATGTCTTGATGGTGCACGACCCGAATGATTTCGAGATGCGCTATCAAGCCGGTTGTCGTTTGAGCGATGTGATGGAAGAGCCGATTGGCGAAGCTCCAAGCCTTGGTGTCTTTAAAGGGCCACCTTGGAAATTTGTCGAAGACGGCGCCGTAGCACCTTTTGAAGAGATCGTCTGCCGGCTAGGCGATGTACACGAGGTTCCGGTCATGCCTGTGGTCGATGGAGCTTTGACGGTGCATGCGACGATTATGGACGGTAGCGCGGCCGCGAACCCCGGGCGCTATCTCGACGAGGCAGACAAGCTACTGCCCGAGACGGCCAAACGTATTGCGATCGGTGAGAATATACTGGCGAAGGACTACATCGCCGCTATCGATAAGGCGGAGGTCATCCGTCACCAACTGGACGGTTTGTTTGCGGAGGTAGATGCCCTGATAACACTATCCGCGCCCGGCGAAGCGCCGATAGGGCTTCAATCCACCGGTGATCCGGTTTTTCAGAAGATTTGGACGCTGACAGGCATGCCGACAGTCTCGCTTCCTGTAATGACCGGGCCAAATGGCCTGCCCATCGGCTTGCAGGTGATCGGGCGGCGCGGCTGCGACGCGGATCTTTTTCGTGTGGCCCATTGGATCAAGGATAAGCTTTCGTGATCAATAGGGACCGTCAATGGCATAGCCACATGGAAATGGCTGAAATAGGTGCGACACCGGCGGGTGGCGTGTGCCGCTTGGCTTTGAGTGATGAGGATAAAGAATCGCGTGATCTTTTCGTCAGGTGGGCCGAGGAGGCGGGCTGTGCCATACGCGTCGATCGCATCGGCAATATTTTTGCCAGGCGTGCTGGTACGAACCCAGATGTTTCGCCGGTGTTGACTGGCAGTCACCTCGACACCCAGCCTTTAGGTGGGCGCTTTGATGGTGCCTATGGCGTGCTTGCGGGCTTGGAAGTGGTGCGCGCTCTTAATGATGCCGATGCTGAGACCCGCGCGCCCATAGATATTGTCGTTTGGACGGACGAGGAGGGCTGCCGCTTTTCATCCAAGACCATGGGTTCAATGGTTTTTGCGGGCTTGATCAATGAACAAGAAGTGTGCGCCTCTGTTGATCCCGATGGCAAAAGGTTCGGTGACGAGTTGGAACGCATTGGTTATGCAGGATCCGAGCCTTCGGGCGGCTATCCGGTGAAGGCATATTTTGAAAACCATATAGAGCAGGGCCCGGTGCTCGAGGATGCTGGCGTTCCCATTGGTGCTGTGATCGGCGCGCAAGGCCAGCGTTGCTTCTTGGTCACTGTTACGGGCGAGGAGGGGCACGCCGGCACCGTGCCGATGGACCAAAGGAAGGACTCATTTTTGGGGGCGGCGCGCATGGCGGATGCGGTCAACAAAGCCGCATTCAAATTCGACCCCATACCCGTCGCTACCGTCGCGCACGTGAGGGTCAGGCCCAATTCCCGAAACACCATTTCCGGTGAGACGTTATTTACGATCGATAGCCGCCATCCGGACGCCAATATCCTGGCGTCTCTAGAAGAAGAGATGCTGGGCGCATGCAAGGCAATTGCATCAGACATGGGGCTCGATATCGATATTCAGCGCACGTCTTTGGCCGCACCTGTGACCTTCAATGAAACACTCGTCGACGGCATTCGCCGCGCGGCCAGGGCCCGTGATATTGCTTGCATGGATGTGTTTTCCGGTGCCGGGCACGATGCATGCAAACTTGCTGCCGTGGCTCCATCAGCGATGATATTCGTGCCGTGTGAAAACGGCATCAGCCATAATGAGCGCGAAAACGCCACGCCCGATGACCTCGCTGCTGGCACGCAGGTGTTGATGGATGTGGTCGTGGAAGCAGCGAACGCCGGGTGAGACTGGTGATGATCTGAAGTTTCTCGATCTAGTGACACTCGACTTCCTTTATTATTGGCCGCCATGTCCTACGTGTGGAAACTGTGGAATTCCTAATCAGTTTGGCTCCTGTCGGCATAATCAATTTTGAGCCTAAATCTGATCTCGTGATTCGAGCATATGCTATGCAACCGACGGTGCGTGTTTTTTTATTACGCGGCTGAGACTTTTGAGAAAATAGTGTCAATGCATGCGCGGTTGTCACGCGTACAAACCTTGAATGAAAGTGGCGCAGCTTAGTAATTATTGGTCGAAGGTGAAATGGCCTGAGTTTTGCACTGGAGTTGCCGTCTCCGGGCAGATGATCAAGAATGCTGCATGCGAATTACAGCCATACATGAGACAAGTGCTGCACTGTCTTCGACCATGCACAATGCTGTCATTGATTTTTCAAAAATGACTATCAGCGTTGTTGCAGTGGTCACGGATGTGCAGAGCGACGGTCGGCCGGTGGTTGGTTTCGGATTCAATTCCAATGGTCGTTATGCGCAAGGGGGCGTGTTGCGCGATCGTTTGATCCCGCGCTTGTTAGAGGCCGATATCGATAGCCTGCTGGATGACGCCGGTATGCTTGATGCAGCGCGCTGTCATTCCTGTATGATGCAGAACGAGAAACCGGGCGGCCATGGTGAGCGGGCTTTTGCTGTCGGCGCGCTTGATACGGCGATTTGGGATGCGGTCGGCAAACTCGAGGAAAAACCTCTCTACAAGGTTTTCGCCGAGCGCTTCAACAATGGGGCGTTTGATGAGCGTGTGCCGGTTTATCCAGGCGGCGGCTATTATGATTCAGAGAAAGGTATCGACGGCCTCAAGGCTGAGATGCAAGGCTATCGTGACGCCGGCTATACATTGATGAAGATGAAGGTTGGCGGAGCGCGGATTGCAGAAGATTTGTGCCGTATCGAGGCGGCATTGTCAGTTGCTGAATTGGGTGAAAACCTGGCGGTAGATGCCAATGCGGCCCTCGATCTTGGCCGGGCGCTGGAATATGCCGGCGCCATGGCGGCGTACGGCCTCGCTTGGTTTGAAGAGCCTATTGATCCGCTCGACTATGAGGGGCATGCGGAATTGGCCGCTGCTGCGATGATGCCGCTCGCCACGGCGGAGAACGTGTTTTCAATGCCCGATGCCCGCAACTTGATCCGCCATGGCGGGCTAAGGCGCGGCCGCGACTGGCTGCAGTTCGATCCCTCGCTTTGTTACGGACCGTCCACCTTCATCGATATCGTCAAGATGACGCAAGAGATGGGCTGGTCGCCCAGGCGCCACGTCCCGCACGGCGGCCAGCAGTTGGGGTTGCATTTGGCTGCTGGGTTGCAGCTTGGCGGTACCGAAACCTATCCGCTGGTGTTCCAGCCGTTTGGTGGTTTTGGCGATGAAGATGTGATCGAGGATGGTCATGTTTGCATGCCTGATGCTCCGGGCCTCGGAGTTGAGTTGAAATGCGAGCTCTACTCTAAGATATTGAAGCCATTGGCCGGCGGTTAATGGCGCAAGGGAGGCATGAATATGGCAGTGGATTTAAGCAGGCGTATCCTTAATGACTTGATCGAGGCTGACATTGAGTTCGTCACCACGGTGCCGTGCAAGCAGCTAGGCGGCGTGATCTCTGAGATCGAAAACGAGGACCGCATCTTGCACGTGCCGTCAAATAAGGAAGACGAGGGCATGGGGCTTTGCGTCGGCGCCTATATGGGCGGTAAGAAGCCATGCATCATCATGCAGAATACGGCTATCGGCGTGACTATCAATACACTCGCCACTCTGGTTCAATACTACCAGATTCCGCTGCCTATGCTGATCAGCTTCCGGGGTGAGGTGGGGGAGAAGGTCGCTTGTCAGGTGGAGATGGCAATACACACCAAGCCACTTTTGGCTCAATTAAACATTCCCACCTATCATTTTCATCATCCCGACAACGTTGCCGAACTGCCTGGGATCCTCGAGTACACCCAGATGTGCAAGAAACCGACCGCGATCCTGACGGATGCAAGTTTCTGGAGTGCCGGCCAATGAACAGAAGTGAAATCTTGAAATCAATCATCCCTGTGATTACCGACGAGTTGGTGGTCTGTAACATCGGCCTACCGTCGCAGGAGTTGTTTATGCTCGACGACCAGCCGAGCAACTTCTATATGCTCGGAACCATGGGGCTATGCTCGTCTGTCGGTCTTGGGCTGGCAATATCGCAGCCGTCAAAGGTGGTTGCCATCGATGGCGATGGTTCGATCCTAACCAATTTGGGCACGCTGTCGACCATCGCCAACAACGTGGCTGACAATTTTGTTTTGCTAATTATCGATAACGGCTCTTACGGCTCGACCGGCGACCAACCGACATATGCAGGACAAAAAACTTCATTGGCAGCGGTGGCCGAGGCCTGCGGTTGTGAGAACGTTGTCGAATGCCAGGCTGAGGATACAGAGGTCGTATTGAAGGCGGCGCTCGGTTCCGGCCGGATGACGGTTATTGTCTGTAAATGCCAGTCGGGGAACATTCCGGTCTCGGTAATCGAGATGGGTCCAGTGGCGATCCGCGACCGGTTCATGGATGAGGTCCGACGCCGCGCTTCTTGATGAGGTCTTTTCAGAACCCACCTATCTCAGCCTTCTTCCCGGCATTGATTAGCATGGTTCGGAAGTAGGAAGACGGCAGTCGATTTAGAATTTAATTATAAATATGGAAAAAATTAGATTTTTTAAATTTCTTCTGACTGTCAGTGCAACTTAACAACCATTCTCCCCCACCGCGCATATAGGCTCCATCTACCTGGATGGAGGTGCCTGGATTTGGGTGCTTAGATGGCCAAGGACCCCTGGAGCCATCAAGGATAATTATTATTTCGATAACGCTGCGACCACTTGGCCAAAGCCGGAGCCGGTCTGCACCCTAGTGGATTCGTTTTTCCGCAGCCACGGTGTCAATCCGGGCTGCGCCAGCCACCAGTTGGCGGTTGAAGCGGAAACCATGGTCGCTGAGACGCGGCGCATGCTGGCGCAATTTTTTGGTTTTGGCGGCAATGTTAACCGCGTGGTATTCAGCCTCAATGCCACCGATTCATTGAATACCGCGATCTT
>CAYXUT010000022.1:19829-23761 GCA_964468005.1 uncultured Magnetovibrio sp.
TTAACCGCGTGGTATTCAGCCTCAATGCCACCGATTCATTGAATACCGCGATCTTTGGTCACGACTGGAGCACAATTCGGCCATCCGCTCGGCCATCCATCTCGAGCGAGATGCTGGCGTCGGCGTGACGCGCGTCGCTCACATGTGCTGCGGATACCCGGATGTATTGGACGTGGCGGACTATCCAAAAGCACCGAAGAACTGTTACTTCAAATTGGCGGAAGCCATCGATGCGTCGAGTATAAAAGTCTTGTCAGTTGAGGACGCCACCGGCCAAATGATCTCAGCCTACTTGATATGTTCAAGTAAACGACGGTGATTTTCGGTGTTCTCGCTATCGCGAAAAGCCGGGTAGAGGGAGCCAATGAAATCTGCGAGAGGCTGGTCGAGGCGCTTGCTCACATTGATGCTGAGCGTCTGATCGCGGCTCCCGATTGCGGCCTCGGGCTGCTGGGGCGCGAATTGGCGATCGCGAAACTGCAGAATTAGGCCGTCGCTGCCTGCTGTGTAGCTTAGATTACAATCGTGAAGCTATCCGCGAATGGTATTTTTTCGATTGATTTCCACCGCTCGGTTGGGTTTGTTAGACTTGAGGATTGTTTGACCGAGGGTTTACAGATCATGAATAGTCGTGTTGCCACCGTTCTAGCCCCCTGTATCTTGGCTATTTCACTTGTGTTCGGTAATGTCGCGCGTGGTGATGACGCTGCTGTCGAAGCCAAGTTATTTATCGAGGGACTTGCCGACGAGGCTGTCCAATCCGTGGCCTCGCTCGGCATCGATACCGCCGAGCGTCGCAAGCGGTTCCGCAAGATGATGCTTGAGAACTTTGCCTTCAAACGGATCGCTAAGTGGGTCCTGGGTCGGTATTGGCGTCGTGCCACGGAGGCTGAGCGGAACGAGTATCTGACGCTGTTCGAGGACATGCTGGTCTTGGTCTATGCCGACCGCTTCGCTAAGTACTCAGGAGAAATGCTGAGTGTCGGGCGCTCCGAGGTGCGCGGAGAAAATGATATCCTGGTGCACTCTACGATCGTCAGGACGGAAGGTTTGAAACCAATTTCCGTTACCTGGCGGATCAGCCAGGATAAAAAGGAAGACGATGCCTTTAAGATTGTCGATGTGATGGTCGAAGGGCTAAGCATGGGAATTACCCAGCAAAAGGAATTCTCGTCCGTTATCCGCCAAAATGGAAACGGCGTGCAGGGCCTTTTGGACGAGTTGAAAAAGCGCATCGACGCGAACTCTTGATCGCCCTGACAAGGCTTGGTTTCGTGGCATCATGAGACAGCCCGCCAACTTTCAGTTAGATGTTTCCATCGAGACGCCGTCTGGCAAGGATGTGGCTTACGAGAATTTTCCCGTGGGTTCGTGGCTGTTGCCGCCCGCACTCCGTCCGCATATCTCGGTCTTCTATCGTTTCGCCCGCGCCATTGACGATATTGCAGACGATCCGGGTCTGCCGGCGACCGAAAAGGTCGCGCGTCTGGAAGGTTTCGAAGCGGCGTTGTTAGGAGCCAATACCGATGATTCGGATTTTGCCACCGGCCACCGTATGCGAGAAAGCCTGCTGGTAACGAATATCACATTGCGCCATGGTCTCGACCTGATTGACGCTTTCAAGCAAGACGCTATCAAACCCCGATATGCCAACTGGGACGAGTTGATGAGCTATTGTAACCGTTCGGCGGCGCCGGTTGGCCGTTATCTTCTCGATCTCCACGGGGGTAGCCGGGATGGTTATGGACCTTCCGATGCACTTTGCAATGCGCTGCAGGTGATTAATCATCTACAGGACTGCCAGGACGACTACCGTCAACTCGACCGCGTCTATCTGCCGCTTGATTGGATGCGCGAGGTTGGAACCGATGTCGCCGCGCTCAATGCACCGAAGTCCATACCCGGACTTCGCTTTGTTATCGATCGCTGTTTGGATGCGACTGAACCCCTAATGGCCGAAGCGCGTAACTTGTCGGCAGGTCTTGTCAGTAGGCGCCTGGCCATGGAATCAGCAGCCATTATCCGCATAGCTGAAACGCTGATTGAAATGCTTCGTCGTGGTGACCCACTGGGCAAGCGGATACAACTCTCCAAGCCTGGTTACCTGTGGCAGTGCATTTGCGGCGCCGTGCCTGTGGCGTTCGGATTTCGTGGGTTATGATCACGTCTCTGATGCTGGTTTTGGCTGGGTTGTCACTCGCCGTCTGGGTTGTCTTACTATTTTTCAGAAGCCGTTTTTGGCTTGCTGATCAACGCCTCGAAGAGGCCGGTGATCTAACTACATGGCCCGATGTCGCCGCCATCATCCCGGCCCGGAACGAAGCCGAAACCATTGCCAAGGTGATTAGCTCACTGTTGAACCAGGATTATCCGGGCGAAGTCAGGGTCATTGTTGTCGATGACAATAGCGATGACGGTACGGTGTCGGCGACGGGCGCATCGGAGCATCTGCGGGTGATTTCGGGAAAGTCGCTGGAACCGGGATGGAGCGGAAAGCTTTGGGCGATCAGCCAGGGGATTGAGAGCATCGACGATGTTTTGTCCGGCTCTGCGTACGTCTTGCTTACCGACGCCGATATCGTACATGATCCAGACAATCTCAAGCGCTTGATCTTTAAGGCGGAAAGCGAGGACAGGCAGCTAGTCTCGCTTATGGTCAAGTTGCGATGCGAGAGTTTCTGGGAACGTTGGTTGATCCCGGCGTTCGTGTTTTTTTTCCAAAAGCTCTATCCCTTTCCCGCTGTTAACGATCCGGCACGTCCGACGGCTGCGGCTGCTGGCGGGTGTATGCTGGTGCACCGCGACACTTTGGCGGACGTTGGCGGCATTGCTGCCATTCGCGGCGAGCTGATTGACGATTGCGCTCTGGCGCGGTTGATCAAGGCGTACGGTTCCATTTGGCTCGGCCTTGCTCGGCGAACCCGGAGCCTGCGCGCTTACAACAGTCTTTCTGAGATCTGGGACATGGTGGCTCGAACTGCGTTTATGCAACTCAATCATTCGGTATCAGAGTTGCTTAGCACCATCATGGGCATGGTGGTGATCTATCTCATCCCGCCGGCCGCTGTGATCTCTGGTATGATGATGGATGGTGAATACCTCATGGCCATGGGAGGTGTCGCATGGGGTTTCATGGTGGTGGCTTATGCGCCGACCTTGGCGTTATACGGCTTTTCGCCACTTCACGCCTTTGCGCTGCCGTTGGTGGCGGGGCTCTACAGCCTGATGACCATCTCCTCGGCATTGCGTCACTGGCGCGGCCGGGGTGTCGCTTGGAAAGGACGCCAATATGGTAGCAATGCGTGATGAAGCCGCCACGCTCGTGTATCCATGGCGATCATGAATATCAGCAAATCTGTGTCGGAAGAGGATATCCAGCGAAGCGATCCGACGGTATACGCTGAAGCCGTGGTGCGCGACTCCGGCACCTCATTTTTCTGGGCCCTGAGGCGGCTGGCGAAACGCCAGCGCCAAGCTATGTTTGCTATTTATGCCTTTTGCCGCAAGGTCGACGATATCGTTGACGACCCGGGCGAGGAAGCAACCAAGCGCCTGGCGCTTGGGCAGTGGCGAGCCGAACTGGAGAGGCTTTATGACGGCGATCCGCGCAGCTTAACTGGGCATGCCCTGTTGCCCGCTGTCGAGGCATTCAATCTCAGAAAGGACGATTTCCGGACCGTCATTGACGGTATGGAGATGGATGTTGGCGCGCGCGTGCGCATCGCCGATATGGACGAACTAATGCTCTACTGCAACCGCGTGGCATGCGCGGTTGGGCGGCTATCAACCGATGTATTCGGCATCCCGCGTGAAATTGGCGAACGGCTCGCATTTGCCGAAGGCCTGGCCTTGCAACTGACCAACATACTCCGTGATGTCGTTGAAGATGCGGAGCGGGATAGGCTCTACCTGCCGGCAGATGTGCTAACGGC
>CAYXUT010000023.1:0-23485 GCA_964468005.1 uncultured Magnetovibrio sp.
TAACCGCTTTGATAAACCAAAAGAGATTTCCAACTATTTTCGGTTTAAATTAGGGCTATTCTGAAATCAAAAGTTGGAAGTGTCGCAGAAAACCACCAAACGTCACTGGCCTGTCACGCCAGAGGCCGCGGGTTCCCGTCCCGTCACTCCCGCCACCGCCCCCAGAAATTACACGATCTAAATAGGTCTCCAGCGGCACTGATCGGCGCCCGACAACACACGGTTTTTTGCTCGCTAATTTATCCCGTTTGTTGTTGCCTACTCTGGTAAGGTAGGGCAGGGTGACGCTGAAGGTTAGTTCCCGGAATACAGCGTTTCGGAAACAGTAAAGTGGGATCGGATTTTGCAGGCGCTCCTCGTCGAATATCTACCAATTTTGATTTTCTTAGGGATAGCTATCGTCATCGCGGGCATCGCCATCGGCGCATCCGTGATCATCGTTCCGCAACATCCCGACGTCGAGAAAACCTCGGCTTACGAATGCGGCTTTGAAGCGTTCTCTGATTCCCGCCACAAGTTCGACGTCCGCTTCTATCTGGTAGCCATCCTGTTTATCATTTTCGACCTTGAAATCGCCTTCCTGTTTCCCTGGGCCATCAGCCTCGGCAAAATCGGTGTGTTCGGGTTCTGGTCGATGATGATCTTTCTCGGCATCCTAACCATCGGATTCATCTATGAATGGCGGAAAGGAGCGCTCGAATGGGAGTGATACTTGGGAGCAGCGAAGCCGCGCCGTTGGAGCCGGGTTTCGACCAGGATCTCCTCATGCGCCAGGTTACGGGCGAGTTGCAGGACAAGGGTTTCGTCATCGCTAGTATCGACAAGCTGGTAAATTGGGCTCGCACGGGCTCGCTCTGGCCAATGACCTTTGGCTTGGCTTGCTGCGCTGTGGAAATGATGCACGCTTATTGTAGCCGTTATGACCTCGACCGTTTTGGCGTTGTACCGCGCGCGAGCCCGCGCCAGTCTGACGTCATCATCGTCGCCGGCACGCTGACCAACAAGATGGCACCAGCCTTCCGCAAGGTTTACGACCAGATGGCCGAGCCGCGTTACGTGATCTCCATGGGATCATGCGCCAACGGCGGCGGCTACTATCACTACTCCTATTCGGTGGTGCGTGGCTGCGACCGCGTTGTGCCGGTCGACGTCTATGTTCCAGGTTGCCCGCCGACCGCGGAAGCGCTGGTGTACGGCATCTTACAATTACAAAAGAAGATCAAACGGACCGGGACCTTGTGGCGATAACCATCGCGGCAGAGAAAAAACAATACAAATGGACGCGGCGCTCAAAGATCTCGAGGAATACGTCTCCGCTCAACTCGGCGACAAAGTGCTTGCCCGTGACGAAAGCCGGGGCGAACTTTCCTTAACCGTACACCGCGACAATATCGTCGAAGTGTTGAAATTCTTGCGTGAAGACGTCAACACCCAGTTTAAACTGGTGATGGATATTTGCGGCGTCGATTATCCGGAAAGCGAAGAGCGTTTCTGTGTCGTCTACAATCTTCTAAGCTTACCGCACAACCTGCGCCTGCGCATCAAAGTCTGGACCAGCGAGGCCGTACCGGTACCGTCGGTCACCAGTGTCTACAGTGCCGCCAATTGGTGGGAGCGCGAGGCCTGGGATCTCTACGGCATCTATTTCACCAATCACCCGGATTTTCGCCGCATCCTGACCGACTACGGCTTTGAAGGCCACCCGCTGCGCAAGGACTTCCCGCTCACGGGTTATGTGGAACTGCGCTACGACGATGAACAAAAGCGCGTCGTCTATGAGCCCGTGAAACTAACCCAGGATTTTCGCTCATTCGATTTTCTGAGCCCATGGGAGGGCATGCCACCGGTTCTGCCGGGCGACGAAAAGGCTGAGGGCGAAGACGAAAGCGAAGGGGAGGATGCGTGATGGCTCAAACCGAGATAAAGAACTTCAATCTCAACTTCGGCCCGCAGCATCCAGCCGCACACGGCGTCTTGCGCATGGTTCTGGAAATGGACGGTGAGGTCATCGACCGTGCCGATCCACACATCGGTCTTTTGCACCGGGGCACGGAAAAGCTGATCGAACACAAGAGCTACATCCAGGCCGTACCCTACTTCGACCGCCTCGACTACGTAGCGCCGCAAAACCAGGAACACGCTTTTTGTCTAGCGACGGAAAAACTTCTAATCCTGGATGTTCCGCCGCGCGCCCAATATCTGCGTGTGCTGTTCTGTGAGATCGGCCGTATCCTCAATCACCTCCTCAATATCTGTTCTTATGCCATGGACGTTGGCGCCATGACGCCGATGCTTTGGGGTTTCGAGGAACGCGAACGGCTCATGGAGTTTTGTGAACGCGTCTCTGGAGCGCGCCTCCACATGGCCTATTTCCGTCCCGGCGGCGTCGCAAACGACATGCCCGAAGGACTGGCTGAAGAGATCAAGGAATGGGCCGATCACTTCGTCGGTGTCATCGACGACTTGGAAACACTGCTGACCGAGAACCGCATCTTCAAGCAGCGTACCGTCGATATCGGCGTCATCACCGCCGAGCAGTGCTACGACTGGGGTTTCTCCGGCCCCAACCTGCGCGCATCCGGCATTGCCTGGGACCTGCGCAAGTCACAACCCTATGACGCCTACGCCGATATGGATTTCGATATTCCCATCGGTAAGTTCGGTGATTGCTATGACCGCTATCTGATGCGCATGATCGAAATGCGCGAAAGTGTTAAGATCATCCACCAGGCTATCGACAACATGCCCAAAGGACCGTGCAAAGCGGAAAACAACAAGGTTACGCCCCCGGCCCGCACCGACATGAAGCAATCGATGGAAGCAATGATCCATCACTTCAAGCTGTTTACCGAGGGCTTTCGCGTGCCGGCCGGGGAGACCTACACGGCCGTAGAAGCACCGAAGGGCGAGTTTGGCGTCTACCTAGTATCCGACGGTACCAACAAGCCCTACCGCTGCAAGATCCGGGCACCCGGCTTTGCGCATCTGCAAGCCATTGATTTCCTCTCAAAAGGGCACATGCTGGCCGACGTAGTCGCCAACATCGGATCCATCGATATCGTTTTTGGTGAGATTGACCGATGACAGCTACCGCTGAGAACTTCGCCTTCACCCCGGAAACGGAGGAAAAGGTTGCCGACGTTCTAAAGAAATACCCTGAAGGCTGGCAGTCCAGCGCGGTGATGCCGTTTCTCGACCTGGCGCAGCGCCAAAACGGCGGTTGGCTTTCGCAAGCGGCTATGGATTATGTCGCCGAGCGGCTCTCGATGCCGCCGATCCGAGTCTACGAGGTCGCGACCTTCTACACCATGTATAACCTCAAACCGATCGGCAAGTACCACGTCGAGGTTTGCACCAATTTACCGTGTTGGCTGCGCGGATCCGACCAAATCGTCAGCTCCTG
The DNA here is from genome assembly GCA_964468005.1 of uncultured Magnetovibrio sp. Classification (GTDB taxonomy): domain Bacteria; phylum Pseudomonadota; class Alphaproteobacteria; order Rhodospirillales; family Casp-alpha2; genus TMED8. The sequence continues at coordinate 3,404 of CAYXUT010000023.1, forward strand.
CAAGAAAACACTCGGTATAGAAATGGGCGAAACCACCGAGGACGGCATGTTCACGTTGTCACAAGCGGAATGCCTTGGCGCCTGTGTCAACGCGCCGATGATGCAGATTGGTGACGACTACTACGAAGACCTCGACGAAGCGGTAACCATTACCCTACTCAGCGAACTGAAGGCCGGTAAGCAACCCAAAACCGGATCACAGTCCAGACGCTACAGATGTGAGCCGGCAAGCGGCCTGACCAGCCTAGAGCACCAAGCGAAACTCCTGGCCGCAAAAATGGGCGAAAGGAACGGCTGATGCTCAAAGACCCAGACCGCATTTTCACCAATCTCTATGGTCTCGAGGATCCTTTCCTGAAAGCGGCCAAGAAACGTGGTGATTGGGACGGCACCAAAAAAATTCTCGAACTCGGCCGCGATAATATTATCGAGACCGTAAGAGAATCAGGCCTTCGCGGACGCGGGGGTGCTGGTTTCTCCGCCGGCATGAAATGGTCGTTCATGCCAAAGGAAGTGGGCGACAGACCGCATTACCTGGTCATCAATGCCGATGAAGGCGAGCCCGGAACCTGCAAGGACCGGGAAATCATGCGGCACGATCCCATGAAACTGATCGAAGGCGCTTTGATCGCGTCCTTCGCCATGAGTGCGCATGTTGCCTACTGCTATGTGCGTGGAGAGTTCTACCGCGAGACCGAGGCGTTGCAACGCGCCCTTGACGAAGCCTACGAGGCCGGCTTGATCGGCAATGATGCCTGCGGATCGGGCTACAAATTCGATTTCTTCATCCACCGTGGCATGGGCTCCTACATTTGTGGTGAGGAATCGGCGCTGATTGAGAGCCTAGAAGGCAAGAAGGGCCAGCCTCGCTCGAAACCGCCGTTCCCAGCCAATGTCGGCGTCTTTGGCTGCCCGACTACGGTGAACAATGTCGAATCCATCGCCGTGGTACCGGAGATCATGCGCCGTGGCCATGAGTGGTTCGCCGGTCTCGGCAAGCCAAACAACACCGGCACAAAGCTGTTCACCATCTCTGGCCACGTCAATACGCCCTGCACCGTGGAAGAAGAGATGGGCATCCCGCTGAAAGAGCTGATCGAAAAGCACGCCGGCGGGGTACTGGGCGGTTGGAACAACCTTAAGGCCGTCATCCCGGGCGGCGCCTCGGTGCCGTTGCTGGTCAAAAAAGAGTGTGAAACCGTAACCATGGATTTCGACTCGCTCAAGGAAATGCGCTCTGGTCTGGGCACCGCGGCGGTCATGGTGATGAACCAATCAACAGATGTTATTCGTGCCATCACGCGCCTGTCCGCCTTCTACAAGCACGAAAGCTGCGGCCAGTGCACGCCGTGCCGCGAGGGTACGGGGTGGATGTGGCGCATGATGGAGCGTATCTGCGCCGGCAATGCCAGCGTCGAAGAGATCGATATACTCGAGGAGGTTACCCACCAAGTCGAGGGCCACACCATCTGTGCCCACGGCGACGCGGCTGCTTGGCCGATCCAGGGCCTGATCCGACAGTTTCGGGGCGAGATGGTGGAGCGCGTTTCAGGCGGCGCCCAAACCACGACGGAAGCGGCGTGAGGCCAAGGAGCGGATTAGGGCCATGGCGAAACTGACCATCGATGGAAACGAATACGAAGTCGACGCTGGCGTGACCATACTGCAGGCTTGCGAGCAGGTCGGTATCGAAATTCCTCGTTTCTGTTATCACGAACGACTTTCCATCGCTGGCAACTGCCGCATGTGTTTGGTTGACATGGAACGCTCGCCCAAGCCGGTGGCGTCCTGTGCCATGCCGGTGGCCGACGGCATGGTGATCACAACCAACACGCTTGAAGTGCAGAAGATGCGTAAGGGCGTGATGGAATTCCTTTTGATCAACCATCCGCTCGATTGCCCGATCTGCGATCAGGGTGGCGAATGCGATTTGCAGGACCAAGCCATGGCGTTTGGCTGGGACAACTCGCGCTACCAGGAAAACAAGCGCGCCGTAAAGGACAAGGACTTCGGCCCCTTGATCAAGCCCATCATGACGCGCTGCATCCATTGCACGCGTTGTGTGCGCTTCGCCTCCGAGGTTGCCGGCGTGCCGGAACTAGGTGCGACGGGCAGAGGCGAAAACATCGAGATCGGCACTTATATACAAAAGACGCTTTCATCTGAGCTTTCCGGCAACATGATTGATCTTTGTCCGGTCGGTGCGCTGACCAACGGGCCTTATGCCTACCACGCACGTTCGTGGGAACTGAAAAAGACCGAAAGCGTCGATGTCATGGACGCACTGGGCTCCAACATCCGCATCGATGCACGCGGCCCCGAGGTCATGCGCATCTTACCGCGCCTCAATGAAGACGTGAACGAGGAATGGATTTCAGACAAGACCCGCTTCGCTTGCGACGGTCTTACCCGCCAGCGCCTCGACCGCCCCTATGTGCGCCACGGTGGCAAGCTTGAGGAAGCGACTTGGCCAGAAGCCTTTGCCGCCGTAGGTGAGGCCACCAAGGGCCTCTCCGGTGACGCCATGGCCGCCATAGCCGGTGACATGGCCGATAGCGAGGCTATGGCCGCGCTCAAAGACCTGATGGTGGCGTTCGGCTCCACCAATATTGATTGCCGCCAGGACGGCGCCAAGTTAGATGCATCCGTCCGTGCGTCCTACATCTTCAACTCGACTATTGCCGGTATCAATCGCGCATCCGCCGCGTTATTGATTGGTTGCGATCCGCGCTCCGAAGCACCGGTCCTGAACGCCCGCATCCGCAAGCGTTGGACTTGGGGCGACTTTTCCGTCGGTGTTATCGGCGCCAACGGCGACATGACCTACCCGACAACACAACTCGGCGACGGCCCCGACGCGCTCAAGGATTTGGCTGACGGCAAGAATGACTTCGCTCAAGTCCTGAAAGACGCTGAGCATCCGATGATCATCGTCGGCCAAGGCGCACTGGCCCGTTCGGACGGCGCACATATTCTTACCATGGCGCGTCAAGTTGCAGAGAACTGTGGCGCCATATCTGGTGACTGGAACGGATTCAACGTTCTGCACAAGGCTGCCGCACGTGTCGGTGGGTTGGACCTCGGGTTCGTACCGGGCGATGGCGGGCGTGATGTGGCCGGTATCCTTGAGGGCGCGTCGAACGGCTCCATCAAATTCATGTATCTATTGGGCGCCGACGAGATAGACACATCACGCTTGGGCAGTGCTTTCGTCGTCTATCAGGGCCATCACGGCGACGCCGGCGCCAACCGCGCCGATGTGATCTTGCCCGGTGCCGCCTATACGGAAAAAAACGCCACTTATGTCAACACCGAAGGCCGTGTGCAATTGGGCCGGCTGGCCGTCTACCCACCAGGCGACGCACGCGAAGACTGGACTATCGTCCGTGCACTCTCAGATGCCGTCGGTCACAAGCTGCCCTACGACAATCTCCGCCAACTGCGCGCCCGGATGACCGAGATCAACTCCAACTTCATCAATGTCGATCTGGCAATGCCCGCGGCTTGGGAAGACTTCGGCACCGCCGGTACGACGGATAGCATTGCGTTCGATACCGGCCACGTCAATTTCTACATGACCGATCCCATCAGCCGTGCGTCGGAGACCATGGCGCATTGCACGAAAACCTTTCTCTGCGCTGATGAAAAGAAGAAGGGCACCGATGGCTGAGTATTGGCACAGCTACATCTGGCCAACGGCCTGGATCGTCATCAAGATATTGGCCATCATACTGCCGGTGTTGGTTTCGGTCGCCTATCTGACCTACGCTGAGCGCAAGGTCATCGCCGCCATGCACCTACGCAAGGGCCCCAACATGGTCGGGCCGTTTGGATTATTGCAGCCATTGGCCGACGGGCTCAAGCTGTTCCTCAAGGAAACCGTCATTCCCTCCGGTGCCAACCGGGGTGTTTTCGTTGCCGCGCCCTGCGTCACCTTCATCCTGGCGCTTGTCGCCTGGGCCGTAATTCCTTTTGATCAGGGCGTGGTGCTGGCGGATATCAACGTCGGCATATTATATCTCTTCGCTATTTCATCGCTTGGTGTCTACGGCATATTGATGGCCGGCTGGGCATCGAACTCGCGCTACGCCTTCCTGGGCGCCATGCGCTCGGCAGCACAGATGGTCTCTTACGAAATCTCAATGGGATTCATCATTGTTACTGTGCTGCTTTGTGTAGGGAGCTTGAACCTTTCCGACATTGTCATGGCGCAAAAGACCATCTGGTTTGTAGTACCGTTATTCCCAATAGCGGTGATCTTTTTCATCTCGACCCTGGCAGAAACCAACCGCCATCCCTTCGATTTGCCGGAAGCAGAAGCGGAACTGGTTGCCGGCTATAACGTCGAATACTCGGCCATGACCTTCGCACTGTTTTTCCTCGGTGAATACGCCAATATGATTCTGATGGCCGGCATGACATCGGTGCTGTTCTTGGGTGGCTGGTTGCCGCTGGTCGACACGGCACCGTTCAACTGGATCCCGGGACCCGTCTGGTTTGCTAGCAAGATCGCGTTCTGCCTGTTTATCTTCCTTTGGGTGCGCGCTACTTTCCCGCGCTATCGCTATGACCAGTTGATGCGCTTAGGCTGGAAGGTGTTTTTACCGATCTCATTGGCCGCCGTCGTTATTGTGAGTGGCGTACTCATCGCTTTCGATTTAACACCAGTGCAAGGGTAGGGGAGAACTGATCGTGAGTTTCATCTCGAAAAGCATCCGAACCGTCCTTCTGGGCGAACTCCTGAGCGGCATGGCGCTGACGCTTCTCTACATGTTCCGGCCCAAGGTAACGGTCAACTACCCCTACGAAAAAGGCCCGCTGAGCCCGCGTTTCAAGGGTGAACATGCGCTTAGACGCTATCCCAATGGCGAAGAGCGCTGCATTGCGTGTAAGCTTTGCGAGGCCATCTGCCCAGCGCAGGCCATCACCATCGAGGCCGAGCCGCGCGATGATGGTTCCAGGCGCACGACGCGCTACGACATCGACATGACCAAATGCATCTACTGCGGTTATTGCGAAGAATCCTGTCCGGTGGATGCCATTGTCGAAGGACCAAACTTTGAGTTTGCCACCGAGACGCATGAGGAACTGATGTACGACAAAGCTAAACTGCTGTCCAACGGCGACCGCTGGGAAACTGAGATCAGCAAACGGCTCCAGCTGGATGCGCCGTATAGGTAAGTGATGAGCGATGATTGAAGCATTGGCATTTTACATGTTCGCCTGCATCTGTGTCGCTTCGGCGGTGCTGGTAATCACGGCCAAAAATCCGGTGCACTCGGTGCTGTTCTTGATCTTGGCGTTTTTCAACGCAGCAGGCCTCTTTGTGCTGTTGGGCGCGGAATTCTTGGCAATGATCCTGGTTGTCGTCTACGTCGGCGCGGTCGCGGTGCTGTTCATGTTTGTGGTCATGATGCTGGATATCAATTTCGTCGAACTGCGCCAGGGGTTCTTGCAGTATCTCCCTATCGGTGGGCTGATCGGGCTGATCATGCTGGTCGAACTAGCCACCCTCGTCGGTAGCTGGATGATCGCGCCAGAAGCTGCCAAGAGCGGCGCGGCACCTACGCCGGATACTGTCAGCAATACGCACGCCTTAGGCAATCTCATCTACACGCATTACATCTACCTGTTCCAGACGGCCGGCATGCTGCTCTTGGTCGCCATGATTGGTGCCATCGTGCTGACGCATCGAAGCCGCGTCGGCGTCAAGAAACAGCTCATCAGCCGGCAGTTGGACCGCAATCCAGCCAATTCGACTGAGGTCCGCAAAGTCGAAACGGGGAAAGGGATCTGATGTTCGAGATCTCTCTTGCCCATTACCTGACAGTTGCCGCGACCCTGTTCACGCTCGGCATCTTCGGTATTTTTCTGAACCGTAAGAACGTCATTATCATTCTGATGTCAGTGGAGTTGATGCTGCTTGCCGTGAATATCAATCTGGTGTCGTTTTCCGCCGAACTGGGCGATCTAGTCGGCCAAGTGTTTGCCATGTTCGTGCTTACCGTCGCCGCCGCCGAGGCAGCCGTTGGGCTCGCCATTCTGATGGTATTCTTCCGCAACCGTGGCTCCATCGCCGTCGAGGACGTCAACATGATGAAGGGTTGATCGAAGATGCTTGAAACCCTCGTCGTTTTATTCCCGCTGCTCGGAGCCGTGCTCGCCGGCATACTGGCCTTCGTCAACACCAACGACAAAGAGAAGAAACAAAAAATCGATGCCGCTGCGCAATGGATTACTTGCTCGGGCTTGGTGTTTTCAATGCTCTGCGCGATCAACATATTTTGGGATATGGCGCTCGGTAGCGCCCCCTATACCACGGAGATTTTCACCTGGATAGATTCCGGCGCGTTCGAGGTCTCCTGGGCTTTGAAGGTCGATACCCTGACGGCAGTGATGATGATCGTCGTCACTGGTGTTTCCGCCATGGTGCATATCTATTCAGTCGGTTACATGCACCACGACCCTGCAATTCCCAGGTTCATGAGCTACTTGAGCCTGTTCACCTTCTTCATGCTGATGCTGATCACCGCCGATAATCTGGTGCAGTTGTTCTTTGGCTGGGAAGGAGTGGGCTTAGCAAGCTACCTGCTGATCGGGTTCTGGTACAACAAGCCGTCAGCTAACGCAGCCGCCATCAAGGCATTCTTGGTCAACCGGGTCGGTGACTTCGGTTTCGCACTCGGTATCTTTACCGTATTCATGATATTCGAATCGGTGCATCTCGATACCATATTCGCCGCAGCGGCGGGCAAGAAGGATGCCATTATCACCATCTTCGGCACCGACTTCCACGCGCTCACCATCACCTGTTTGCTGCTATTTTTCGGCGCTATGGGCAAGTCGGCGCAGTTAGGCTTGCATACTTGGCTGCCGGATGCCATGGAAGGTCCGACACCGGTCTCCGCCTTGATCCATGCCGCAACCATGGTGACGGCAGGTGTGTTCATGGTCGCACGGCTCTCGCCTTTGTTCGAATATTCTGACACCGCGCTCACGGTGGTAACCATCGTCGGCGCCTCAACGGCGATCTTCGCCGCCACGGTCGCCTGTGTGCAGAACGACATCAAGCGCGTCATTGCCTATTCGACCTGCTCGCAGCTCGGCTATATGTTCTTTGCTTGCGGAGTCTCCGCCTATTCCGCTGGTATCTTCCATCTGATGACGCACGGATTCTTTAAGGCGCTGTTGTTCCTGGGCGCTGGTTCAGTCATTCACGCCATGTCGGATGAGCAAGACATGCGCAAGATGGGGGGCATCTGGCGCCTGGTGCCGGCGACCTATGCACTCATGTGGATCGGCTCCTTGGCGCTGGCAGGTGTGCCATACTTCGCCGGCTACTATTCCAAAGACATCATTCTGGAGGCCGCTTATGGCGCACACACGGTTGTTGGCATGTATGCCTTTTGGCTCGGCATCCTGGCCGCATTCCTGACTGCCTTTTATTCATGGCGGCTTCTATTCATGACATTCCACGGCGAGCCGCGCGCCGATGAAAAAACCATGGCGCATGTGCACGAAAGTTCGAAGGTGATGATCCTGCCTTTGTTTGTGCTGGCTACCGGCGCAGTCTTCGCTGGATACATCGGCTATGAAGCATTTGTCGGCGTCAAGGCGAAGGACTTTTGGGGCAACGCCATTCTCATTCTCAACCATCACGAGGCGCTTAAGAACGCACATCATGTGCCGCATTGGGTGAAGCTAGCGCCATTGGTAGTCGGCGTGATCGGCATCGGACTAGCCTATATCCTATACATTGCCAAGACCAACATTCCGGGCCGTCTCGCAAGCGCTTTCCAAAGTATCTACCACTTCCTGCTCAACAAATGGTATTTTGATGAGCTATACGACTGGCTGTTTGTAAGACCAAGCTTCGTCATCGGCAAGGGTTTCTGGCGAGTAATCGATGGCTGGATTATCGATGAGCTTGGTCCCGACGGCATTTCGGCGATGGTCAGGCGGGTCGCGGCCAAGGTCTCGGCACTTCAGACTGGATACATCTATCACTACGCCTTCGCCATGCTGATCGGCGTCGTCGTAATCATAACCTGGTATCTATTCAGGTACGCGGGGTGAAGTCGGCATGAGCGGATTTCCCATACTCTCCCTGGTGACTTTCTTGCCGTTGGCGGGAGCCTTGTTCATTCTCACTATCCGTGACGTAGACCAGGCAATCGTCGCACGCAACGCACGATACGTCGCGCTTTGGGCATCAAGCATCAACTTCCTACTATCCTTGTATCTCTGGTTCAATTTCGATGGCTCTACGTCGGCTTTCCAATTCGTCGAGAAAGCGGAATGGATGCCGGTTTTTGAGCTTAGCTACCATATGGGCGTCGACGGTATTTCCGTATTGTTCGTCATGCTAACGACACTGCTAACGCCGATTTGCATACTGGCCAGTTGGGACACTATCAAGGATCGGGTGAAGGAATATATGATCTCCTTCCTGATCCTGGAAACTCTGATGGTTGGCATGTTCTGCGCGCTCGATCTAGTGGTCTTCTACATTTTCTTTGAAGGTGTCTTGATCCCGATGTTCATGATCATCGGGGTCTGGGGCGGGCCAAGACGCGTTTATTCGGCCTTCAAGCTGTTCCTCTACACACTAGCCGGCTCGGTCTTGATGCTGCTCGCCATGTTCGCCATGTACTTCGATGCCGGCACCACCGACATCACCAAGCTGCTCACGCACGGTTTCCCAACCGATATGCAGAACTGGCTGTGGCTCGCGTTCTTCGCGTCTTTCGCCGTCAAAGTGCCAATGTGGCCAGTCCATACTAGGCTGCCGGACGCACACGTTGAGGCCCCAACGGCAGGCTCCGTCATCCTGGCCGGCGTTTTGTTGAAATTCGGTGGCTACGGGATGCTGCGTTTTTCGCTGCCGATGTTCCCGCTGGCTTCGCTTGAATTCACGCCAATGATCTACACGCTTTCCATCATCGCGGTAATTTATACCTCTCTGGTAGCGCTGGTGCAGGAAGACATGAAGAAGCTAATCGCTTACTCATCGGTAGCCCACATGGGCTTTGTCACCATCGGCATCTTTACGCTGACCGTACAAGGGATCGAAGGCGCCGTCTACGTCATGCTCAGCCACGGCGTCGTCTCAAGCGCCTTGTTCCTAATCGTCGGTGTCGTTTACGACCGGATCCACTCGCGCGATATCGCTGATTATGGTGGGCTGGTGCACCGTATGCCGTCCTATGCCCTAATCTTCATGCTGTTTATGCTAGCCTCCGTCGGTCTTCCGGGAACCGGCGGGTTCATCGGCGAATTCCTGGTTCTGCTAGGTGCCTTCCAGGTCAACTCCTGGGTCGCGGCCTTTGCCGCGCTTGGTGTCATCCTGGGTGCTGCCTACATGCTTTATCTCTATCGCCGGGTGATCTTCGGCGAGTTAACCAAGGATTCGCTCAAGAAGATCCCCGATATGGACCTGCGTGAATGGGCTGTGTTCGCGCCCTTGGTGATCCTGACCATCTGGATGGGCATCTATCCGCCGTCGTTCCTGGATTTCATGCATGTCTCCGTCGAGAACTTGATGCAGCAAGTCCAGCAGGCGCAAGCCGCCGCCCTGAGCATCACCGTGGCCGGGAATTAGGAGACGACCATGCCGCTCGCACAAGTTCCCGACCTGATGCCCATACTGCCGGAGCTTTTCCTCGCACTGGTGATCATGGCACTGCTGATGTTCGGCGTTTTCCAAAAGGGTGGCCGCAAAGAAATCGACATCAATGCATTTCGCATCATTTTCTGGCTTTCCGTGGTCTCGTTGGTGCTCGTGCTGTTACTGGTTCTTGCACTCTCGGGCGGACGGCTGGTCGGGTTCGGCGGGCTTTTCGTCTCTGATCCGTTCTCAGGTTTCTGCAAGGTTTTGGTGCTGATCGGTTCCGCCGCCACCTTGATCATGGCGCAGCAGTTTCTTGAGCGCCACGATATGGCGCGTTTCGAATACCCTGTGCTGGTGATGTTCGCGACGCTCGGCATGCTTATGATGATATCAGCTAACGACCTCATCAGCCTTTATCTCGGGCTCGAGATGCAGAGCCTGTCCCTGTACGTCGTCGCCGCTTTTCGCCGTGACGATACGCGCTCAGCTGAAGCCGGACTCAAGTATTTCGTCCTAGGCGCCCTGGCGTCGGGCATGATTCTTTACGGCGCATCGCTGATCTACGGTTTTTCTGGCTCCACTAACTTTGACTCACTAGCTAAGATACTCAGCCACGGTGGCGATCACGAGGCCGGTCGCGGCATCGTTTTCGGCATTGTCTTCATATTAGCGGGTCTTGCCTTCAAGGTTTCGGCTGTGCCGTTCCATATGTGGACACCGGACGTTTACGAGGGTGCACCGACACCGGTGACAGCCTTCTTCTCCGTGGCGCCCAAGATCGCGGCGCTCGCGCTGTTTATCCGCATCATGGTCGGTCCGTTCGGAGATCTGGCGGCACAATGGCAGCAGATCATCGTTTTCGTCTCAGTCGCCTCTATGGTACTCGGCGCATTTGCCGCCATCAATCAACGCAACATCAAACGTCTAATGGCCTATAGCTCCATCGGCCATGTCGGTTATGCGCTGATCGGCCTGGCGGTCGGCAACGAAGCCGGCGTGCGCGGTATTTTGATCTACCTCGCGATTTACCTTGTCATGAACGTCGGCACTTTCGCCTGCATCCTGGCGATGCGCAAAGGCGACCGCATGGTTGAGGACATCGATGACCTTGCTGGTCTTGGCAAGACCCATCCCATGCTCGCCGCCGCCATGACGCTGTTTATGTTCTCCATGGCCGGTATTCCGCCGCTGGCCGGTTTCTTCGGCAAGCTCTATGTGTTCTTGGCCGCTATCGAAGCTGAGCTTTATGGCCTTGCCGTAATCGGCGTTATCACTAGCGTTGTCGGCGCTTTCTATTACCTCCGCATCATTCGCATCATGTGTTTCGACGATGTCGATGAGCCGCTCGATAAGCCCGTCGACAAGGAAATCGGTATTATCGTGACGCTTGCCGGCTTGATTATCGTGCTGTTTTTTATCTATCCAGGCCCGGTAGTGACCCGCGCGGCGACCGCTGCGGCATCGCTGTTCGCTGGATGATGAAAACGCCAAAACTTCCAGCCGCCTACAACCTGATCGCGCTCGGAAGCGTCGGATCAACCAACGATGAAGCCAAGGCCCTCGCCAGCAAGGGCGAGGGCGAAGCGCCCGACGGAACGCTAATTTGGGCTCTTGAGCAAACGGCGGGACGCGGTAGACGCGGCCGCGAATGGTCGAGCCCGCCCGGTAACCTCTATACGTCGCTGATCCTGCGCCCCGACGTACCGGTATCGCGCATGCCGGAATTGAGTTTCGTTTGCGCGCTGGCTGTCTACGATGCTTTGGGATCCTTGGGAGAGCCAGGACATCAGGTCCATTTGAAATGGCCCAACGACGTCTTGCTCAACGAAAAGAAGGTTGCGGGCCTATTGCTCGAGACCGAAAGCTTGGGTGAGAGGAAAAACGTCGATTGGGTGGTGCTCGGCATGGGGATGAATGTCGGCTGGCATCCAGAAGACACGGCATATCCAACGACATCGCTGCGTTTCGAGCAATGGCCGACGTCGGTCGAGCAAGCACTTGAAGCGTATGCACGAAGTTTTCTGGCCTGGGCCAACCGTTGGCTTGATGAAGGTTTCGAGCCGGTGCGCAAAAACTGGCTCTGGCGCTCAAAAGGGCGAGGCGAAATGATCGAGGCGCGATTGGACGGTAAAACCGTCACTGGCATATTCAAGGATTTGGATGCCAGTGGCGCATTGGTATTGGACTGCGGCGGCGAGGTTTGCCATATCGCGGCGGGTGACATCTTCTTTTCCATTACCTGACGGAGTAAGCATCCATGCTGCTGGCCATTGATTCTGGTAACACCAACATTGTCTTCGCCGTGTTCGGCAACGATGATGTGGTTTTGGGCGAATGGCGTTCATCCACCGACCCCAACCGCACGGCGGATGAATTCGGCATCTGGCTCGAACAGTTGATGCGGTTGCAAGGGCTTGAGCGCGAAAAAATCACCGCCGCTATTATTGCCACCGTCGTACCGGCGACGCTGTTTTCATTGAAAACTCTGTGCCGCAAGTATTTCGATTGCGAGCCCTTGATCGTCGGCGATCCAAAAATTGAACTGGGAATCAAAATTCACCTTGAGCGTCCCGACGAGGTCGGTGCCGACCGGCTAGTCAACGCCTTGGCCGCACATCAGAAATACGGTGGGCCGTTGATTATCGTAGATTTCGGAACCGCCACGACCTTTGATGTTATCAACGAAACTGGTGGCTACCTAGGCGGGGTCATCGCGCCCGGAGTCAATCTCTCGGTAGAGGCACTTCACCGCGCTGCCGCGCAATTGCCGCGTGTCGCCGTCGAACGGCCGGAAACCATAATCGGTAAGTCCACCGTCCCGGCCATGCAATCCGGCATCTTTTGGGGCTACGTCAGCCTGATTGAAGGTGTCGTGCAACGCATCAAGGGTGAAATGGGCCAGGATATGGACGTCATCGCTACCGGTGGGTTGGCGCCGCTGTTCACCCAGTCGACCGATGTGATCCGGCTTTCAGACGACGACCTGACGCTGCGCGGACTATTGGCAATCTACCGCCAGAATCTCCAATGAGGCCCTGCACCGCACCAGATGAACTGTTGTTCGTACCGCTCGGCGGCGCCGGCGAGATCGGCATGAACCTTAACCTCTATGGCTATGGCCCGAAGGACCACGAGACCTGGGTGATGGTCGATCTTGGAGTAACCTTTTCCGACGGTAGCCTGCCAGGCGTTAACGTCATCTTACCCGATCCGACTTTCATCGAGGAACGCCGCGAGCAACTCGCTGGCCTCGTCCTGACCCATGCCCACGAAGACCACATCGGCGCCGTGCAGTACCTCTGGCCAAAGTTACGGTGCCCAATCTATGCAACATCATTCACGCTTTCCGTACTCAGACGCAAGCTTGCCGAAACCGATTTCACCGATCAGATCGAGATTATTGAAGTGCCACTTAGTGGCACGTTTGAGATCGGCCCCTTCATGATGAAGTTGATCACATTGACGCATTCCATACCGGAGCCCAACGCCATCGCCATCACTACGCCAGTCGGCACGGTGATGCACACCGGTGATTGGAAATTCGATCCTGACCCGGTAATCGGCCCGGCCGCCGAAGAAGATACGCTTCGGCGTTTTGGGGACGAAGGGGTACTCGCCATCGTCTGTGACTCGACTAACGTTTTCTCACCTGGTGAATCGGGCTCAGAAGCGGAGATCCACGATAACCTTTCGAAACTGGTGGCCGAGTGTAAGGGAAGAGTGGCCGTCGCCTGCTTTGCCACCAATGTTGCGCGGCTCGAGACCATTGCGCGCGTCGCCGCCGAAAATGGCCGCGACGTAGTGCTAGCCGGGCGCTCACTTTGGCGGATCAACGATGCGGCCAGGGAAAACGGCTATCTCTCTGAAATCCCAGCATTCTTGATGGAAGAAGATGCGGGATACCTGCCGCACGACAAGGTGCTGATCATCTGCACAGGCAGCCAGGGCGAACCGCGCGCCGCGCTTTCGCGGATCGCCGCCGATGATCATCCACGTGTCACCATGGGGTCGGGCGACGTTGTGATCTTCTCCTCACGGATCATCCCCGGCAACGAACCGGCCATCTCCAAATTGCAGGACAAACTGGTGCGTCGCGGCATCAAGGTTATTACCGCCAAAGATCATATGATCCATGTTTCCGGCCATCCGGCCCGTGATGAATTGACCCGTATGTACCAGCACGTGCGCCCGCGCATATCGGTGCCAGTGCATGGCGAGTTACGCCATCTGGTCGAGCACGCCGAACTAGCCCGCCAATGCCAGGTGCCGGAGGCCTTCGTCATCGAGAACGGTACGGCGCTTCGATTGGGACCTGCAACGCCCGGCATCATCGACCATGTGCCGGCGGGCCGGCTAGTCGCCGATGGTTCACGCATAGTACCTGCGGATGGCGAGACCATCAAAAGTCGCATTCGCACCATGTGGAACGGATTTTCTGTGGTAACCGTGGCGCTCAACGGAGAAGGCTTGAAAGGCGAGCCACAAATATCGACCACAGGATTGTTCGAGGATGAAAACAATGAGAGCCTCGACGATGTCCGGCTTGCTGTCCGGAAAGCCTTGGCTAAACTGTCGTCGGCAGAGTTGAAGGACGATAAACTGGTGCATGAGACGGCACGCATCACCGCACGGCGAGCACTTCACTTGGCCGTCGGAAAACGTCCCGTGATCCGCGTCCATCTCGTTCGCCTAAGCTAAGGAGTACATCATGATTGGCCGTTTAAACCATGTCGCCATTGCAGTCCCCGACCTGGAACTCGCCGCCGCGACCTACTTGAGCACTCTTGGCGCCAGCGTTTCCGCACCACAGGATCGGCTCGACCACGGCGTCAAAGTGGTGTTCGTGGAGCTGCCCAACACGAAGATTGAACTCTTGGAACCCTTGGGTGACAACTCACCGATCCAGGCTTTCTTGGACAAGAACCCGTCTGGTGGCATGCATCACATCTGCTATGAGGTCGAGGATATCATCGCAGCGCGCGATCACCTGAAAGGCGAGGGTGCACGCATCATCGGCGATGGTGAGCCAAAAATCGGCGCGCACGGCAAACCGGTACTATTCTTACATCCGAAGGACTTCGACGGCACTCTGGTCGAACTTGAACAGGCCTGAGCGGAAACCCGACATGTCCCTAAGCCTCGCCCTTGCCGTTTACGTAGTATTCTAGTGGTTAACGCTGTTCACTACCCTGGGGGCCCACCGCGCCAAAGCACATGAGTTGGTGCCAGGCGAGGACCCAGGCTCACCATCAAAACCGAGATTGCTTCTAAAACTCTCTGTCACCGCGGTGATCACCGATGTTTTCTTCGCACTTTCTACACCGTACTCCAATCCGACTGGATCAGTTTTCGCTAAGCGACCCCACAACACCACGAACATCTGTGCAGGCGCTGGAATGCAAACGAGGATGGTGCCGCCCAACGGCAATAAGAACAAGCAAGCTTAGAACAACACCGCAACGACGATCGCCGTAAGCCCGGTGCACCCGCCGGCGTTGATACCGGATGCGCTCTAAATGTAATTGATAGAGGACGTGCCTAGCATGGCAGAGACACGGCACGAACCGCGGTGCCGATAGCGGTCGCCAAGCAGGTCGCGACAAAGACGGCGCCCTTTGTTTGGTGCGCACACAGTTCGCGCATTCAGTTTGCCATTAACTGATTTTTAAAGCACACGCTATAGTCTCGATAAGAGAACGCTTACCCACAGAAGTGGATAAAAAAATGAAAATATCCTTCGCTACTGCCTATTTGGCATTCCTTTGCGCACTTCCCATCTTAATGTTGTTTCAACCGCTGACAATGTTTTAGCGGCGCGCTTCCCGTGTTTCCCAGGATTTTAGTGGTATCTCAAACTTGAGAACCTAATCCACTGCCCGACCTCCACACTAGGGCAAACCCCGATCGCGGCACGGTTCTTTGGAGCTGTGCCGCGATCATTTTTGGATAGTCCGCCATCACGTGGAGCCCGTTTTCTGGCGTAGGTCTCTTATATCGTTAATCTAGTTCGTGACCGAGGTATTCGGTAAGTTCGGGTTGGTCATTGGCTTCAAATAAATCAGCCGTGGGCCGCATAGCCTTGACCCGCCCCATATGGATAAAGGCGGTATGGATGGCGGCATGACGGGCATCGCCTGGATGGTGGGTGACAAGGATGATGCTCAGGCCCTTTTCTCGGCGGATTTCATCAACTAGGTTCAACATTTCCCGGCGCAAGGCGGGTCCCAGAGCGGCAAAGGGTTCGTCGAGCAATAGTAGGGGTTTGTCTCGAACCAGTGCGCGGGCTAGGGCGACGCGCTGACGTTCCCCACCCGAGAGCTGTCGGGGCAGGCGTTCCTCGAACCCAGTGAGGCCGACCCTGTCCAATGCGTGGGAGATTTCGGTGGCGTCACTAGCGGTCAGTTTGAGACTTGGAGAAAGCCCGAGGCCGACGTTGGTTTGCACATCCAAATGGGCGAACAGGTTGTTCTCTTGAAACAACATGGTCAACGGCCGGGTCTCCGGGGGAACTTCGGTTACATCGTGTCCTGCAATGTAAATCCGCCCGGCCATCGCAGGCTCGAATCCGGCAATCATGTTCAACAGGGTTGTCTTGCCAGCCCCGCTAGGACCGATCAACGCCAGAAAATCTCCGCCTTCGACGGCAAGGTCGAAAACCATCGCAGCACCTTTGTAGTCAACCCGCGCTCCGGTGAGTTCAACAGCTTTATCCGTCATTTATAGTGTCTCCCGATTTTTCAGCTACTCGTTCAGCGACAGCGATTAGGAGCAGGCAGAAGACCATCAGAATAACAGCTAGTCCCACCGCATCGGCAGTGCGGTAGCTTCCCATTCTCTGCAGGATCAGCAGCGGCAAGGTGGTGAGGTCCTGCGAGCCAAACAAGGCCACCGCGCCAAGATCGCCCAGGGACAGGACCATGGCAAAGGCAAAGGCCAAACCGATGGACGGACGCAATATCGGCCAGTCGACCAGCCGCCAACGGTTCCATCCGGTCATGCCCAACCCCTCGCATAACCGGTCGTGACGGGCCGCGGCGGCCGCCTGTGCCGGCCCAAGGATTCTCAATGCATAGGGTAGAGCCATCAAACCGTTAATTGTCACGACGACAACGGGAGCAAGGGCGAAGGTTTCGCCAAAACCGCGCAGCAGTACAAACCAGCCGGCCCCCAGGACAATCGGCGGCATCACCAGGATAATGTTGCCGCCCTGCTCACAGGAGATGATGAAGGCGTCGAGCCATCGTCGCCGGTCATGCCCCGTCATTCCCGCCCGACGGGCCTTGTGCGCCGCTCCCAACAGGCTCCAGGCCAGTGTCATGCAAAGACAGGCGGCGGCCAGACCAATTTCCAGGCTGGTCGCAACAGCCTGCCAAACGATAGCTTCGGAGAAAAGGCGCCCATAGGCCGAGCCCAGTGCCGAGCCCACCACTGCAATTAATGGTAACAGGACAAATAGCGCAGCACCGAAAATAACTATGAAGTCCGTTGTTTTTCCCAAACGTTGTTCTGTATCTGGCCGTTCGACCTTCCGCCCCAGGCCCGCTGTCAACGTCATCGACAACCCGAGCCGCGCCCCCATGCCCAGCAGCAAAACGGTCATTCCCAATTGCACTAAGGATAGTATTACAGCGCTGAAAGGGTCGAAATCGAAACGTAAAGCCTGGTAAATAGCCACCTCAACGGTGGTCGCAGCCGGCCCTCCGCCAAGCGTCAGGACCACGGTGAAGCTGGCAACGCATAGCATGAAGACCAACCCCAGCACGCCGGGCAACCCGGCACGTAGGGCGGGCCATTCGAGCAGGCGAAAAATTGCTCCCGAGCGCATGCCGAGTTGTGCAGCCAGGCGCCAGTTCTCACCGGGAATACGATCCAGTAACATCACCATCAGTCGTACGGCCAGAGGCAGGTTAAAAAAGACATGGGCCAAAAGAATGCCGCCGAGCCCATATATTCCCGGCAGGCCATCGGCCAGGCCCATACCCTTAAGTACCATACTTAGCCAGCCCTGGCGGCCCCAGACTTCGACAATACCTAGTACCACGACCAGGGCGGGTAAGGCCAGCGGCAGGGCGAACAGACGCAACAGCGCCGCCCTTCCCAGGAAGTTTCGGCGCCTGGATACGGCCCGTGCCACAGGAATTGCTAGACCTATCGACAACAGTGCCGAAAGCCCCGCCTGCAACAAGGTAAAGCGGACCACCCGCCAAAGATAGGGATCGCCGAGGATGAGCCAAACAGCCCCCTCACGCGCACCCTGCTCAATCCCAGCGGCAAACAACAACGCACCCAATGCACCCAGTATTAATGCAGCCAAAAGCCCTAACGCCAGAAAACCCAGTGCGTAGACAGCCACATTGGCAGGGCGTGCTCGCATCGGGTTAACGGCTCATAACTTCCAGCCACTCATCTATCCAGGCCCGGCGGTTGCTGGCAACTTCCTCAGGCTTGAAGAGAAATGTCTTGGCCGGTTTGACCAGCTGTGAGAATTCTTCCGGAAGGGGGCTCGATGTCCGGGCCGCCGGGAACATCCAGTTACCGGTGGGGATGTGATCTTGAAACCCCGGCCCGGTCATGAAGGACAGAAAGTGCTTGGCCAGACTGGGATTACCGGCTCCCTTCAGCATGGCGGCCACCTCGACCTGCAGGTAGTGCCCCTCGGCAAAGGCGGCTGCGGCGTACTTTTCCGATTTTTCGGCAATTCGATGATAGGCTGGTGAGGTCGTATAGCTCAAAACCATCTCCGCCTCGCCCTTGGTGAACAGCCCGTAAGCCTCGCTCCATCCCGGAGTGACGGTCAGCACCCGGGACCTCAACCGGCTCCAGGCATCTGTGGCACGCTCGCCGTAGACAGATTTCATCCACAACAGGAAACCCAATCCGGGGGTTGAGGTGCGCGGATCCTGCAGGACGATCTTCTGCTCGTCGCCGCCCTCTACCAGTTCTTTCAGGCTTGCAGGGGGAGCGGAAACCTTTTCCCGGTCATAGACCACGGCGAAATGGGCGTAGTCAAAGGGGACAAAAGTGTCATCTTGCCACTTGATCGGTAGATTGAGTGTAGGATTGTCTAAACCGTGACCGATGAACAAGCCGGTGGCAAGGGCCTCGCTCATCAAGTTCGTATCCAGCCCCAGCACTATGTCAGCCTTGGCTTCTCCTCCTTCCAGCTTTAACCGGTTGAGGATCGCCACCCCGTCCTGAATACCGACCCAGTTAAGTGTGCAATCGCACTCAGCTTCAAATGCCTTCTTGATGGCCGGTCCCGGTCCCCAGTCGGCGATGAAACTCCCATATGTGTAGATGGTTAGAGTTTCCGAGGCCTTGGCAGTGCCGCCTAAGGCTAGAAATGCGATGGTCAGAGCAAAAAGGTAGCGCATCGGTTCCTCCTAAAATTGTTAACGGATGAAGGGTCCGGTGCTTTCACGTAACGGACTCCTTTTCCCTCCGCCGGCATTACCCGGATCAGGTTCTTTGGGTTGACCCTCAATGTCTCTCAGCCGAAAATCGGCACCCCATAGAGTGCCTCAATCAATAAGCAGGAATTGGGTCAAGTGAAAGATAAAATTAAAATTACCCCTCTTTCTTCTATATTCTTCGCCCAATGAGCCGCTTTACCATTCTCCTTAACGGCCCTTTACAGGTAACCGAGCGTTTGTTGGGACAGGTCAAGGGCAGCCGGGTTATCGCAGCCGATGGCGGCATCCGCCACGCCGAACCGCTTGGCCTCGAAGTGGAACTTTGGATGGGCGATTTTGATTCCACCGAAGATCATTTTCACGGGCACTACGCGAGTGTCCCGCGCCGAACCTTCCCGCGCGCCAAGGATATGACAGATGGCGAATTAGCCATTTCCGAATCATTGGAACGGGGCGCCGAAAGTCTGATCCTTGCGGGAGCCCTTGGCGGGCGCAGCGACCATGCCCTTTGCCTGGTGATGGTCGCGCTCGATCTTGCTGAACGAGGAATAAGTGTCCTGGCTAGCAGTGGGATGGAAGAAGCTTTGCCGCTGCTTCCGGGCCGGCATAAGTTTGATCTCCCTCCAGGCTCGGGATTAAGCGTCATCGCACTTAGCACCCTCACGGGTCTCAGCCTGCAAGGCCTGCAATGGCCACTCGACAACCATGACGTCGAACCGGGATCCAGCCTAACGTTATCCAACCAAGTGACGGGATCATTACGTGTCACTCTGAAGGAAGGAAAGGGCGTTATTTTCGGTTATCCCCCCAACCCGTCCACCAACTCATAAAACAAACCGAAAGTGAATTATCCCATCACGGGGCAGATGATGGACGAAGTCATATAACCGGACGTGATCACGATACCCTGGGCATAGCCTTATGCACGATCCCTTGGACGATACCTCTTGGTAGAGTGATGTTGGCCAAGGACACGACAGATCAGGCGCTCAGGCAAATTCAACTGTTGAGTGATGCTGGGTGTTTCTCAAAAATAATTTTGAGAAGTTCTCCATTTGG
>CAYXUT010000024.1:0-23474 GCA_964468005.1 uncultured Magnetovibrio sp.
CATATATACCTGAAATTCCGATCGTCCCGGGATCAACGCCGCCGTGCCCAGGGTCAATCATGACCGTATGACGTTCACCTCCAGGCCTAAGCGGCGGCTTCCTGGGTGCGACCCGGAAACGAGCCCGTTTTGTCTTCAACTGCGGGGCGGTAGCCGGTTTTGCTTCAGTCTTGCGCTTTCGTGCCGACGGCGCGGGCGGCGAGATGACCCGGGCCAGCACCCCTGGATTGTTTTTCATTGATGGAGAAATGAAAATATCGTCGTTCTTCAAGTTCTCAAGGAAGGCTGCTTGCGTGCTTGCCTTCAACTCAACTACCAGGCGATGACCATAAGCTCCATTGGCGGCGATCAGTGTGGCATTGGCGATCCTCGCCGGACCACTCAAATCCAGAACGACGCGAGAACTCCCTGGTTTATAGAGACCGTAGCGCAATCTTTCGTATACGCCGCTTGCCACGGGCAAAGGCTTCGGCGGCAAACGCCAGCCTACCTCCGGTAAATCGAAGACCACGCGGTAAGGATTAGCGAGGGTGAACAACCTTACACCCATGCGCTCGGTGAACTCGAAAACGATCCGCGTGACCTTGCCTGCCAAACCGATTCGAATATCGGTGACTACAGCCGGTGCGGCCTGGGCCTGGGCACGCCCGCCAGCCCACGGGCTATTCATCCATGCCGCAACAAAAACCGCAACAACTACGGCTTGGCCAAAATATCGAATAAGCGTCAAAACCACCACATCTTGCGTTCGATCATCCTTATCCAAGAATATACGGTTTTTTTTAGCCAACTTTCAATCACCAGAAAGCCGTTCGTTAAAACTTGTCGTAAAATAACGTTTACGATTTTTTTTACGGCAAGCCATTGTCGAACCAAATTCCTACCGTTATCTTAACTTATCTCGCATCATGTCCTTACTTCTGGCATAGCCGCTTCGAGATAACGAATGTGTCATACGGTTAACCAAATTTCCGACCTAACCTAAGAGGTCCAAACGATGGGTCCGAATTTCACTTCGAAAAAATTGTTCTTTAGAGGATATTCCTCAGAGGTTAACCCGATGTTTGACAGAGCCGCGCACGCCATACCAAGTACCGCGCCGGAAACCTCCGGCGTGTTAGGCATGATGACAAGCGCCGTCGGCATCATCAAAACCGATGTCCAGTCCCCGACCATGACTTCACGAGATGGCGGACGAACATCGCGGAGCTTTAAAATTCATGGCAACGAAACGTATGTTAATCGATGCCTCGCACGCGGAAGAGACCCGCGTGCTGGTCGTCAATGGGAACCGGCTAGAAGATTTCGACGTCGAAGTTGAAACTCGACGGCCACTTAAGGGAAATATCTATCTTGCTAAAGTAACGCGCGTAGAGCCATCTCTCCAGGCAGCGTTTATCGATTATGGCGGAAATCGTCATGGTTTCCTAGCATTCAGCGAGATTCATCCAGATTACTATCAGATCCCGATCGCTGACCGCGAAGCGCTTTTGGCTGAGGAACGTGCTGAAGTCAAGGAAGCAGTCGAAGCTGACGAAACCGAAGCCGGCAACGAAGACCCCGTTGAAACGCTTGGTGGTGATGACAGCGAAGAGGTCGAAGCGCGCCGGCCGGGCGATCAGCACCGACGCTACAAGATCCAAGAGGTCATTAATCGCCGCCAAATTCTGCTGGTTCAGGTCGTCAAGGAAGAACGCGGCACAAAGGGCGCCGCTCTTACCACATATCTCTCGCTTGCCGGGCGTTACTGCGTGTTGATGCCGAACACCAACCGTGGCGGTGGAATTTCGCGCAAGATCAGCAATGTGTCGGACCGCAAGAAGCTGAAGAAAGTCGTCGGCGACCTAGGTGTCCTTGAAGGCATGGCGGTAATCGTCAGAACAGCCGGCGCCGAACGCTCACGCGCCGAGATCAGGCGGGATTATGATTACCTACTGAGACTGTGGAGCCAGATAAGAGAACTGACGCTCAGTTCCATCGCGCCATCTTTGGTGCATGAGGAAGGCGACTTGATCAAGCGCTCGATTCGCGATCTCTACACCAAGGAAATCGATGAGGTTGTTGTTCATGGCGACGACGGTTACCGCCTGGCTAAGGATTTCATGAAGATCCTAATCCCTAGCCATGCCAAAAAGGTACAGAAATACAAGGACGTAGAAGTACCATTGACACACAAATACCACATCGACAATCAGTTGGAAGTCATCCATTCGGCGGAAGTACACTTAAAGTCCGGCGGCTATATCGTCATCAACCCAACCGAAGCGTTGGTTGCCATCGACGTAAACTCCGGCCGCGCGACAAAAGAACGCAACATTGAGGAAACAGCACTCAAGACCAACCTGGAAGCGGCCGACGAAATTGCCCGGCATTTGAAGCTTCGTGACCTCGCCGGGCTGATCGTCATCGATTTCATCGATATGGAAGTGAGCCGCAATCAGACCAGGGTCGAGCGCGCAGTCAAGGAAGCCATGCGCTCTGATCGGGCGCGCATTCAAATTGGCCGCATCAGCCCTTTCGGCCTACTCGAGTTGTCGCGCCAACGGCTGCGTCCGAGCCTAATAGAAACCTCGTCCGAGCCCTGTCCGCATTGCAACGGTTCCGGAGTTCGCCGCTCAACGGAGACCACCGCCGTTGAGGTCTTGCGCGCAATTGAGGAAGAAGGCATACGCAAGCGCGGTGTTGAAATGACCGTGTTCGTGCCGACCGAAGTGGCGCTGTATTTGCTTAACCGCAAGCGCGATACGCTAGCCGAGTTAGAAGATCGTTTCGAGATTAAGATTTTCCTCGAAAACGACGACAATCTAATCCCGCCCGACCTCCGCATCGAACGCGATGGTGAAGTGGTGAGCGAAGACAAGTCTCAACGCACGCCGACCAATGCCGCGAAAGCAGACGGTGTCACGGATAGCGGCGGTCGAAAACGCCGGCGCCGTCTTTAACGACGCAAATAGCGCGGCGATCAGGGTTCCGATGTTGGTTTCGAGGCCTCCGAAGTCTCATAAGAAACGGACGGTGAAGACAAAGTCAGTGTACCCGAGCACGAAGAAGTTTCCTACAGTAATGGCGCGGACGGTGAGCGTTCAAAACGCCGGCGCCGTGGACGCCGAGGAGGACGTCGACGGCGCCAGCAGAGTGAAGATGCATCCGCCGAGACAGCTGAATCTACCGAAGCAGAAGCCCAAGAGACAGTTGCCCTGCTTGAAGTGTCCGGGGCAACAGAATTGCTTGTCCCGCCGGCAAATGACGATGGCGATGTAATCGCGCTTCCGAATGCGTCAGCTCCAGCTAAAAAAGAATCCAAAAAACCGAAGCGTCAACGTACCAGCAACGCGAGGACGAGCGAGGCAAAGGTTGATGGATCCGATGCTGGCTACAACGCAAAAAAAGCGAGAGAACAGGCCGAAGAGCCTTTAACTGAGAAATCGAAAGGCCGCCGAAGCAAAGTAAAAAGCGAGAAAGTCAATGCCTCGCCCGCCAAGGCGGCTCATGCGTCCGCTTCGCCAGAAAAGACGGATACGGATATAGAATCAGAAGCGGAGCCCAAGTCAAAACCGAGGCGCCGCTCTCGTCCAATGGCTAAAAAGGCTGAACAGGAACCGGAAGCGGCAACCGCTGCTAAGGCTAGATCCAAAGCCAAACCGAAAACCTCAACCGAAGACACCCAGACCGCTGCCAAGACGACGGTTATTCAAGTCGGCGACGACGCCGGTGCAAGTGAGCCGCCTAGCCGATCAGGGTGGTGGAACCGGGGCTAGGCAAAGCCCGCCCCTTTTCCTAAGGCCGTCAACAGCGCCAATCGATCAGGCGCTGGGCGGCTTCCTCTATTTCCGCCTCGTCGCCGGAAAACGAAAAGCGCATGAAGCGATGCCCCCGGGATGGATCAAAATCTGTCCCGGGCGTCGCAGCGACCCCCGTCTCCGCGAGCATTTGTCGACAGAACTCGGGGCTGTTATTGGTAAGGCTTGTCACATCGGCGTAAATATAAAAGGCGCCATCGGCGGAGGCTAGCCGGTCAAAGCCGGCCTTCGGCAATTCCTTCAAAAGCATCGCCCTGTTGGCAGCATAGCGCGCCACGTTCGCCTCCAACTCGTCCTGACAATCGAAGGCAGCTACTCCGGCATACTGCGATACCGTTGGCGGAGAGATAAATAGGTTCTGGCCAAGGCACTCGACCGCGCGGAGAAGATCGTCCGGCAACACCATCCACCCCAATCGCCAACCGGTCATTGAGAAGTATTTGGAAAAGCTGTTGATAACCACGGCGTCGCGTCCATAGGCAAGTGCTGTCTGGGCAGGTTGTTCATAGGTGATGCCGTGATAAATCTCATCCGAGATAAAACGGATGGAGTGGGTATCGCAAAAAGCCATCACGTCACGCAACTCATCGGGCCGCAGCATGGTACCAGTGGGGTTTGATGGGCTAGCAACGACCAGCCCGTCAAGACCAACGCCAGAATTTTCGAGCGCATCGGCTAGAATCTTCGGGTTCGGCTGGAAGTTGCTATCAGCATCCGTTTGGATGTCGACAACTTTTATGCCAAGCGCCGCAAGAATATTTCTGTAAGCGGGATAACCTGGGCTGGCCAACGCCACTCGGTCTCCAACATCAAAGGCTGCTAGAAATGAAAGCACGAAGGCGCCTGATGAGCCAGTTGTCACCACCACGTTGTCGGCCGACACGCTAACGCCGTATTGGTCTCGGCAGTGCCGGGCGATGCGCTCGCGCAACGATGGCACGCCGAAGGCATCAGTATACCCCATGCGGTCGCGCGACATGATATCACGCACGGCATCAAGCACCCCTGCGGGCGCACCGGTCCCTGGTTGGCCAACCTCCAAGTGCAAGATACTATCGCCGCGGGCTTCCAACTGGTTGGCCTCGCGCATGACATCCATAACGATAAACGATGGAATAACTCCACGGGAAGATGCTTTCAGCGGCATGGGATTTTTCGCTAATCCGGCGTGGCGGCAAATCCGAAACCACGCGGATCGCCTTCGATGCTGCAAATCGCTTCATCCGCGGGCAGGCCGCTTCTGCAATAAGCCATATTGATCCGGGACAAACCGGACGCTACGGCAACCCGGTGACCTCGGCTTTTTAGGCTATTGACGAATCCGGCGTCGGCGCCCTGCTCAACATAAGTCGTACGGCTGGCCGGATCACGAAACACACGACGACGTTCAGCGATTTTATTCTCAAGGGTAGTGTTTGGATCAAGAGCAACACCAACGGCCAATTGCGCCAGCACAGCCTGACTTGAGGCATCGCCCGACGCGGCACCAGCCATATATACTCTGGACCTAAAATTGTGGTCGATTAGCACGGCTCCCATGGAAAGATCGCGATGCCGAACAGAGGTCGGCGGATTGGCGAGAATCAGCCCGGTGCCTGGAATAGCCTCTCCCGTACCGAAGGCCCCGTTCATGGTAAGGGCACATGCCACGGCACCGCCGCTGCGATCGATCGCCGAAAAACTCGTAGTACCGCCTTCACGACTGCGGATGGTGATCTTTGGCGTTCCAGCGGCAATGTCTGTTAATCGACCTGGCTGGTACCCCGCCATCAATTTTTCTGCATAAGAATCATCCAGTTGCGTATACGTCACGTTTTTAAACTCACCACTATTCTTCCTGCTCCAGATCTGGCGCTTTATCGAAACCGTCTTAAACCCGTTGGCGCCATCCGCAATGGCGCGCTGGACAGCTTCCGCCATCAGATGCCCTTTGTCTCCAACCTTGGCTTTCTGGTAACGCTCATCCGCGACCAATGCCGCCGCCACTTTCGCCCCCAAAGTGCCACTCGACGTGCGCGGCATGGCGAAATGCAGGCTAGTGTTGGCAACAAAAGGGATCCGAATGGTTGAACGCCAAGCCGGCCTTGCGGCAACGAGATCACGATAGGTCAAGCCGATGCCGGCGCGCTTCGCATCTCTAATAATTTGCCGCGCATTGATTCCGGAATAGAGCACGCCAGCACCGTGTGCGCGTAGCCGAGCCAGGAAAGTGGCAAGTTCTAGCTGCTTTAGCCGCTTGCCCTCTGATAGGGGCACACCTTGCCTGTCAGCAAAAACCGAACGCAGATGCGAAGACGTCGTGATAGCATTGGAAGACACACGAATATCTTCCGCAAAGGCCCGCGAAACCTGGCTGCCAAATCGTGCCATATTTTCCGCTGGCTGGACCAGTTTTTCCCAGCGCAAGGTCCCGAATTTAGTGTGTAGCGCAAATATGCCGCGCGGATTTCCGGGCACAGTTACCTTACGCCCTTGCCCAGACGATGGCTGGCCGAGGAAGTCCAAAGTTTTGACGATCTGGGTATCAGGATCGCGCACCAAACAAATTCCACCACCACCCAACCCAGCTGCCGATGGCATGGTCACAGCAAGGGTGAAATACATGGCTGTTGCCGCATCCACGGCAGTCCCGCCTGCGGTCAGGACATCACGGCCCGCAATTGCCGCACGCGGCTCGTCGGCTGATACACCACCATAAAACCCGGAAACATAGCCGGTTGATCCTTTCGGGACTTTCGGCTCATCGTCCATAAACGGGATGGAACCACAGCCGCCGAGCAGGAGGGCCAGGGCCAAAGCCCTCAATTGACGCCTCCTACTCACCTGACTACCTTGTAGCCAAGGCCGCCGTGGCCCAAAGTGCCTCGGCCCGGAATTTGGAGCCTGCCGAGTGTCGTTTTCTCGCCGCGTCATTTTCATTTTGATCGCCGTTTTTCTTGCTCATTCCGTTATCACAAGTTGGGCAGCCAAACCACCAATCCTGATACGCGATGCAGAAGTGGAAAATACCATTCGCTCATACGCAACGCCACTGTTCCGTGCAGCCGGCCTGAATAACCAAGATATCAAGATCTATATCGTTAAAGATGAAACCCTCAATGCCTTTGTCGCCGGCGGCCAAAATATTTTTATCAATACTGGGCTAATACTCAATGCCGACAACGCCAACCAGATCATAGGCGTCATCGCCCATGAAACCGGCCATATAGCCAGTCGCCATCTGTCGCGAACACACGACGCGCTTGCCAAGAGATCAGCAGCCTCGGTTTTATCTCTGATACTCGGCGGGGCCGCCGTCCTTGCTACGGGCCGTGGAGACATTGGCTCGGCAATTATATCGGGTGGACAAACAGCCGCGCTTCGAAACTTCCTCGCGTATAGCCGTGTACAAGAAGCGGCTGCAGACCACGCGGCTTTCAAATATCTGGATCAAACCAAACAATCAGCACGCGGCATGCTGGGTTTCATGGAAAAATTAGGCGACCAAGATCTGCTGAGTCCAGCACAACAAGACCCTTACGTGCGCTCCCATCCGCTTACTCGCGAACGCATAGACACCATCGCGCATCACGTCGCCAACTCGCCTCATTCAGATGTCCCGACGCCAGGACGAATAATAGATAAGAATGAGCGGATCAAAGCCAAGCTACACGCGTTTATCAACCCCATGAGCCAGACACGAAGGATCTATAAAGAGGGCGATAATTCACTTTATAGCCGCTACGCCCGCGCCATAGGTCATTTCCGTGAACGGAAATTGGAATTGGCGTTACCTTTGATTGACGGATTGATCGCCGAAGAACGCGGCAATCCTTACTTTCATGAATTGAAGGGCCAGATGCTGTTTGAAAATGCGCAGCTTGTCGGAGCGCTATCGAGTTACAGCCAAGCGGCAAGACTGTTGCCTGATTCCGCGCTGATTCTCCGTGATCTGGCCCGCGTGCAGTTGGAAATGAATGATTCCAGCCTGATAGACAACGCGATCATCAACTTGGAAGCATCGCTCTCCATTGAACCCCGTTCCGCATTCAGTTGGCGTTTGCTTGCCACTGCTCATGGCCGCAAGGGAGACCAGGGCCGAAGCTCGATTGCGCTTGCCGAGGAAGCATTACTCAAGGGGAAACCCAAGAACGCCGAGTTTCATGCCGGACGGGCACTGAAGCTGTTTTTAAAAGGTTCACGTGAATGGCTACAGGCCGAGGACATTAGGATAGCGGCCAAGGACTTGTCCAGTCAGCAACGGCGCAACTAATAATGAGAATTCCGCGTACCGGCTTTTTCGATTGGCTAGCCATAATTGTCGCTATCGGAATTACTGGCTGTGAGCAGACCCTCACCCCAGTTAGCCTTGACGGCACGATTAAGGTCTTTAGCGCTGACCCGCATAATCCCATATTTGGCAAAAACAGCGATTGGGTGCGCCTCGGCGACTATGACGGTGTATCCATAAAGAGCGTATACGAAGGTAGTGTTCTCGTCTTGCAAATTAAAACTACCGAAGCTAACGCCGCCTTTCTGCGGCGCGTAAATGCCCAATTGCTGGCGACGCCATTTTTGTTTTGGTCATGGTCTGTCATCAATGGACCGCCGGTCCATCCGGTACGTCTAGTCATTGGCTTTGCCGACGAAGATATCGAAGTTTCGGAGACAGACAATGGTGAGATCATCTTTGGCCGTCCAAGATTACCGCCCTTCTCGCGCACGCTAACATTGGTTTGGGAAGGAAGCGCGTTGCAGCGCGGAACTTTGTCAGCTGAGCCAGCTAGGCAGAATGGCAAGCCGCGTGCACGCTACGTCGTGCGCGGCGGGCGAGAGAGCCGAAACCAATGGTGGACGGAAAGCCTGAACCTCTCGCGGCTACACTCTATCGCATGGCCAGACGTAGACACAACCCGTAGCCGCATCGTCTTTATGGGCATCAGCACCACGGGCGGCTCGCTCTCCGGCACCATGCGCATCGCTCAGTTCAAACTATCGCGCTGAGCGCCAAGGTTACGCCAAACGATCAATCATACCTTTTGGTGATCTGGGTATTCAATCCTTGCCGTCGTTGGCCGAACTGGTAAAAATGCGGAAAGCATTTTCATGGAACCTCGTCATGCGTTTAAGTTTTTTCCGTCACCTACCCGTTTACCTATGTACACTAGTTGGTGCCGTACTGCTGTTTTGGCCCCCACCCGGAAGTTTCGCGGCTTCCGACGAGACCCTCTCCGATGCGCAGAAAAAAGAAATCAAAACTTTGGTCGAGAGGTATATTCTCGATCACCCGGAGGTTATCCTAAAAGCAGTGCAACGCCACCAGGCGTTGCGTGAACAAGCCGACAAGGCACATGCCAAAGCCGCATTGAAAACCTGGAGACCGCAATTGGTTTCGGATCCGGAAAGCCCGGTCGGCGGCAACATCAGAGGCGACGTGACAATCGTCGAGTTCTTCGATTATCGCTGCGGGTACTGCAAACGCGTCCTCCCGACCATTAGGAAAGCGATGAGCGAAGATAAGGGTATCCGCTTCGTCTACAAGGAACTTCCAATCCTGGGACCGCACTCGATCACGGCGTCACGCGCGGCAATCGCGGTATGGCGGACGATACCGGAAAAGTATGAAGCCTTTCATGACGCGATCATGTCAAGCCGAGGCAACCTTGGCGAAGCGCAGGTGTTGACGGCGGCCAGCAAGCTCGGTATCGACAAGAACGCCCTGAAGAAAGCCATGGCCGAGAAGGCCATTGATATCGCGCTCGCCAAGAATTCCAAACTTGCCAAAGCGTTGAAAATCAACGGCACGCCGGCATTCGTCATTGGTGACCAGTTGGTGCCGGGTGCCATCGATCTGATGACTTTAAAAAAACTGGTGGCAAAAGCCCGGGGCAGTTAAATACCGACCGCTTATTTCACCGGCAGCATCATAAACTCGAAACCGTTAACGCGCTCAACCAGCATCAAGAGATGCTTGCGTCCCTGCGCCTTGGCCATGTCATAGAAGGTTCTAATCTGTTGTGGAAGCCAAACGGGTTCTTGGTTGATCTGAACAATGATGTCGCCGCGATTGAGCAGCATGCGGCTGGCAAACTCGGTGTCAACTAGGGTCACCAGCACACCGATAGAACCCCATCGGATATTGAAGCGCTTGCGCATTTTTTCGGTCACGGCTGCGAGCGTTATACCGATCTCCGTGAACGCCATGACCGTACCTTTCGTGACCTTCCACGATGCCGGTTTGCGACCTAGCTTCAACTTCAAGAGCTTCTCGCCAGCATTTCGTCGCACTTTCATAGAAACCACCTGTTCAGGCTTAGTTTTTACAACTGCGCCGACAAGACGCTTGAAGGTATCAATCTTGACCCCGTTGAAGCGCAAGATCAGGTCGCCCCGCTGTACACCGGCCTTATCGGCAGGACCGCCCAAAGCAACGTCTCGGACCAGAACACCTTCGGCCTTGACCATGCCAAGAGTTTTCGCGATAGCCGGTTTCATACCCTGCACATGCATGCCGGAAAATCCAAACTCAGCAGCGCGAGTACTCGACCCAAGTAAAACCGCCACTCCCGTGCTAAACAGCAAAAACCCAAAATTTCTGATGGTCAGCCTCAAGCCGCCCCCACACACTGGTTCGGACGCGATACTAATCACGGACAGCTTTGGAGACAACATCTCATTGAATCCTATAGAAAAATTGCCATCCCTCTTGCCTAACAGGTAGGGCCGCTATATCCATTCCTGGTGACCCAGCGGCTGCCGGGCACGCATAGATGTTACAGGTGGATAAATGCGTATTCTAAACGTTTTTGGAACAAGGCCGGAAGCCATCAAGATGGCGCCGGTAATCCACGCCCTCGCGGCGGCCGACGAGATTGAGTGCCGGATTTGCGTAACCGCCCAGCACCGAGAGATGCTTGACGGCGTCCTTGCAATTTTTAACATCCGCGCCGACCATGACCTTGACATCATGCGCCCCAATCAGGATCTGGCGCACATAACTCAGGCGGTTCTCGCCGGTGTTGGCAAGGTATTGGAAGAGGAAAAGCCGGATCGCGTCTTGGTACATGGCGATACAACAACGACCTTCGCCGCCGCGCTTGCTTCATTTTACAGAAAAATTCCCGTCGGCCATGTCGAGGCAGGTCTTCGCACCGGCGATCGTTACGCGCCGTTTCCGGAAGAGATCAACCGGAAGCTCACCGACGGGCTTTGCAACATGCATTTCGCTCCTACCCAATTAGCGGCGGACAACCTCGCGCGCGAGGGAATCGTTGGCGACAGCGTGAGCATTACCGGCAACACGGTGATCGACGCACTGCTGCATGTCGTTGGTCGGGTGCGCGGTGACGCGGAACTACAAAAAAGCTTCGCGTCCGAATTCCCGTTTTTTTTCAGCGATAAACATATAATCCTGGTCACTGGGCATCGCCGTGAGAACTTCGGGGATGGTTTTGAACGTATCTGCCAGGCCATCGCCACCTTGTCAGAACGCGATGATGTTGAAATCGTCTATCCGGTCCACCTCAATCCCAATGTCCAGGAACCGGTTCGCCGGCTGCTCGGTCAGCGTGGCAACGTGCACCTTCTGAAACCATTGGGCTACCTACCTTTCGTTTTCCTGATGGATCGCTGCCACCTGGTGATCACAGATTCAGGCGGTATTCAGGAGGAAGCACCGTCACTTGGAAAGCCGGTGCTGGTGATGCGTGAGGTCACCGAACGCTCCGAAGCGGTGGAGGCCGGTACAGTGAAATTGGTTGGAACCAATAGCGATGTTATAGTCGGCGAAACTTTATCCTTACTAGACAAACCGGAAGCTTATGCTGCCATGGGCCGCTCTCAAAATCCCTACGGTGATGGCAAAGCAGCAGCCCGCATCGTCAACGAAATCAGGCGATCTCATGGGAAGTGATCCGAAATTGGAGAGACTTTGCGTCATCGGTCTCGGCTATGTCGGGTTACCGACGGCCGCGGTCTTCGCCAGCCGGGGCGTGGAGGTCTTGGGTGTCGATATCAACGCCAACACAGTAGCCACCATCAACGCAGGTAAGATCCATATCGTAGAGCCCGACCTCGACATTTTGGTCAACGGTGCTGTCGCCACAGGTAAGTTAACTGCAGCTACTGAACCCTTGCCGGCGGATGCTTATATCGTAGCCGTGCCGACCCCGTTCACCGAAGACCGCCAGCCCGACCTCAGCTACCTTGATGCCGCAGCGGATGCGCTGGCACCGGTATTGTCTGCAGGCAATGTCGTGATTGTCGAATCGACATCGCCGGTCGGCGCGACCGAACGATTTTCCGCGCGCCTAGCCGGGCAACGCTCTGATCTCAGTTTCCCCCACGATACGGGCGAAACTTCCGACATATGCGTTGCCCATAGCCCAGAGCGGGTTTTACCGGGACAAGTGCTGATTGAACTGACGCGTAATGACCGCGTGGTCGGCGGCGTGACGCCGCGCTGCGCCGAACGCGCCGCGGCACTTTACCAGATGGCCGTCGAAGGTGAATGCCTGCTGACATCAGCACGCACAGCGGAACTGGTGAAACTCGCCGAAAACGCCTATCGCGACGTCTCCATCGCCTTTGCCAACGAATTGGCTAACATTAGCGAGACCCTAAATATTGATCCATGGGAGGCGATCCGGCTCGCAAACCATCATCCGCGCGTCAATATTCTCAATCCCGGCCCTGGTGTGGGCGGACATTGCATCGCGGTCGACCCGTGGTTCATCGTGTCCTCTGCACCGGATGACACGTCGTTGATAAAGGCTGCGCGTGGCGTCAATGACGACCGCCCTGAGCGCGTCGCTAATGCTGTGTCAGACACGGTCAGCCGGATTAACTTTCCGAAGATTGCTTGTCTGGGATTATCCTATAAAGCCGATATCGACGATCTTCGTGAAAGCGCTTCGAGCAAGGTGGTCAAGCTCCTATCCGAGTCCGGGTACGAAATTTCCGTGGTCGAGCCTCATATCAAGGCCCTGCCGGCGGATTTGGCTGCGCTAAAAAATACGCATCTTGTAGAATTGGACGAGGCAATCTCCCAAGCCGACGCCATCGTGCTACTTACCGATCACCGAGCATTCCGCGAAATGGATACAGAAAGTCTACAAGGCAAGGCCGTGATCGACACGCGAGGCGTCTGGAACACAAAAAGCTAACAATCATGCGTGCCGTGATTTGCGACGAGTTAGGCCCATCGAAAACACGATGCTCAAGGACGTGCCCGGGCCCGAGTTGACCGCGGGATAGGTGATGGTCGACGTGAAGGCCACCGGCATCAGCTCCGCGCAAAGCCTGACGGTAGTGGAAAAGTACCAGCTCAAACCGGGGCTGCCGTTTGTTTCGGGGATTAAAATCTCTGACGTTGTTCCGGTGAAATCCGGCGGCGCTAACGCCGTTGCCACCGCTGATGGGTTTTCCGCCCGTCCTAGAATACGGCGAGTTCGCTGAAAATATTGCGGTGCGCGCTATCCATTGCCGAACGGCATGAAATTCGGTTGAGCGGCTTTTTTTTCACCAACTCCTATCCAAACTCCTATGCAGCTTTAATGCGAAAAGCACGCCTTGAACCCATCGACACGGTATTCGTGCACGGCGCGCCAGGCGCAGCCAGCATGGTCGCGGCCTGGACCGCCAAGACCAAAGGTGCCAAGGAATGGACAAAAGACAAGGACCTTGATGTGATGATCAATCCCGTCGGCGGTCATGTGTTACCCTAGCAATCCCACGCCATGTGCCACAAAAGCCGACTGGCTACCCTCGGCTATGCATCGGACAGCATCTCTGAACCACCAGTTAATATACTTCTGGTCAAGAACATGTAGATCATCGGACACGATTTCAGCACCTCTTTGAGTTGGAGCCTAGACGGCAACGGCTCAGCCTATATAGATCGCGCCGGCGAGCTGCTGGCCGATCTTTTACCATGTTTGAGGATGGCCTGTTGAAGCCCAAGGCCCGTTACGGCTTGGCGCTTGATAAATTCAACGAGGCCATAAACACCGGCCTCGGCCGGTATTCCATCGGCAAGATGGTATTGGAACCATAGGCGCGAGGATTAACCCTTCCGAAGAAGGAAGTGGTACACGCCGCTGTCTTCACCCGTTTCGAGCAATTCATTGCCAGTAGCGCGGCAGAAGGCTTCGAAATCCTTGACCGAACCCGGATCAGTGGCCTCGATTTCAAGAGTATCGCCGGGGCCGAGCCCCTTCATCGCCTTCTTAGCCTTCAAGATCGGCATCGGACAGTTGAGCCCCTTTGTGTCCAAAGTTTCTGTCGCCATGACGTTCCCGCGTCCTTCCGCTCATTTTCCCGACATTTTCCGCTTGGCGAAAATTTATCACTTCGGATAGAAATATCATTATATACTTTTGTAAAGTGATTCTTGAGGTTAAATCATAAACACGACTAATATCCGATCCACAGCGCAAAATTGGAAATGTTGACGAGCCGCCGACGGGCTTTGGAAGGAACTACAATGGAAGAGATTCCGACAATCTGGGTAATTTCCAGCCTGGGCCTTGTCCTGGGAGGGGCTTTTGGCGCAACTGCACAACGTACTAATTTTTGTACAATGGGTGCGATATCAGACATCGTATTTATGGGTGATTGGAACCGGTTTCGGGCCTGGATGCTATCCATTGCCATCGCAGTCGCAGGCAGCCAGCTGCTGCATATAACGGAGGTTGTCAATCTCAACAGCTCCATTTATCTGACCACCAACTTCGGTTGGGCCGGCGCTATCATTGGCGGTTTGATGTTCGGATTCGGCATGACCATGTCCGGCGGATGCGGCAACAAGACCTTGGTGCGGCTCGGTGCCGGCAACTTAAAATCCCTGGTCGTCGCGGTGGTCTTGGGTCTTTTTGCCTATATGACGGTGCGCGGCCTGACCGGGCTCGCGCGGGTTGAGCTTGAAAGCGCTACCAATATCGATCTTTCGACGTCTGAGTTCGAATCTCAGGGCATTCCCGAGCTTTTGGCCCATGGCTTGGTTACGGATCCGGTGCTAATGCGAGCAATCGTATCGGCCCTCGTCGTGGTTGGCCTTCTGGCCTTCTGCTTCAAGAGCGATGAGTTTCGCTCCTCTTCACGCGATATTGCAGCCGGCTTGATTTTGGGAACTCTGGTGCCAGCGGCCTGGTATGCCACTGGCGTCATTGGTTTTGATGATTTTGAGCCAACACCTATGGCTTCGTTTACCTTCGTCAGCCCCGTTGGCGAAAGCCTGCAGTACCTGATGACCTTTACCGGCGCTACTATTAACTTTGGTATCGCCATCGTCGGTGGCGTCATCTTCGGTTCATTCATCGCAGCGAAAAGCGCCGGCGAGTTTCACCTCGAAGCTTTCAATGATGTCGACGATATGGTTCAGCATATTATTGGCGCGGCAATCATGGGGGTCGGCGGCATCATGGCGCTCGGCTGTACCATCGGTCAGGGCCTGAGCGGCATGTCGACATTAGCGCTGGGCTCGTTAATCGCCGTGATGTCGATCATCACCGGTGGCGTCTACGGCATGAAATACCTGGAAGAAGGTAATTTTGCCAATGCTTTCAAGGCCATGTTCGGCGGTGACTAAGAAAAGCTAACCAAATCCGCTAATAATAACGACGCCGGGATATTTCGGTGCCGTTTTATTTTTCAGGTTTCGATATTGGGTCGATTGTTAAAAACCTAATCTTAGCGTTGAGCTTTGTATTACCGCCATTAATGTTGCGGCCATGGTTTGGTAAAAGAATTTTCTAGACCACTTGATGATAAGGTGGAGATGCTAGCCGACGGTGTTCATGACTGCATTGATTTGATCACCGACGCGTGTTTTCGAACAGTTGCGGTTGACGGGCTCGTGGCGTCGATTGATCGTCTAGTTCAAGCGAACCAGAAACAGTTCTTTGTGTTCGGTTTTTACAGACTTTCCGGTCGCATCGTACGCCCCAACACTCAATACACCGAAGCGATCATGAACAAGCTGAAATCGGAACCGGAAATCACAGGCTTCCAGTTACAAAACCTGGAAATCCTGCAAACATCAACTCAAACAAAGCTGGCTCAATGGTTTATGAGTTGTTCACAGACGGCTATCGTTTACCAAAGCTTCACTTCCTTACCCTCGGCATCGTATTTCCTGGCCCGCGCCTGCAGCCAGCGCTGGAAATTGGGCTGCGTATCATAACCTTTTTCATTGATGTAATGAAACGTATGCTCGAAATGGAAAGGTTTCCAATATCCCATCAGACGCCAAACCTCGAGATCGCGCCCGGAAGTCTTCTTATCCTCGGGTAGATAGCTCGGAAAAAACTGGATAGTCGGCGTAAATTGCACCCGGTACTTGCGTGCCAGTTTCTTTTCAGTGGTCTCTTCACCATCCATATCGATAACTTCTCGATCACCCCACAAATTCAGTTGCACGACGAAGAAATTATTTTTGATGTATTCGACTGTCGACGGAACGCGCAGATTAACCCGATGCATCTCGCGACAATACGGACAACCCTTTTGCTCCCACATGATGACAAGTTTTTTACCCTCGCTCTTGGCTTCCACCATGTCCTCGGCCAAGTCCATAAAGGTCTTGCGGAACCAAGGCTGCGCATAGAGGCCGGACCCATTGGTCTCGACCATTGGAATTAACTTTTCCTCAGCTCGCGCCGTATTTGCGCTCAATGCAAGATGCACGGTCATTACGACCAACGCCACCGCCATTTTGCGTTTCATGAGGAACTCCTCCGTTGCTTGGAGCCTGTGTATCTACATCCATATTGGTAAAACCGAAGGCAATGTTAGTCCCCCCTCACTTACAGCGCAACGAGACCTCCCGATTTGTCACGCTGACGCCATGCGATTTGCGGTTATTGGTGAAATACGATCTTTCAAATTGACTCAGTCCCCCAACTATTCCGATCATTTTGATTGTCTATTGACGGATTATAATTTTTAAACATGATGGAGCCATTCAGAGAAATTTGTTACGTCGGCTGCAATCAAACCACGCCACTCGAATGAGCAATAGTGGCAATAAGGGGCAACCGGCCGTCCTAACTTGGAGGAGAAGAGAAGCCTTGAGACATAGATTCTTGGCCACCGTCGCCATTGGGGTGGCGTTATCGTCGGTGATCGGCTTGAGCTCCGTAGCTGACGCCCCGAAACTCGTAAATTACAAGATAGTCGATGAAATCAGCATCCCGAAATCGCTGACTGGCAAGGCTGGTAACGCGGAGAAAGGACGCAAATTAGCGATCCACCGCAAGAAGGGCAACTGCCTAGCTTGCCATAAAATGCCGATCCCGGAACAGCAGTTCCACGGCACTATCGGCCCTGATCTCGTAGGCGTCGGTTCCAGATATTCGGCGGGTGAGTTGCGGCTGCGGCTCGTCGACTCGAAGGTCATCAACGAGGACACAATCATGCCATCGTTCTATCGCAACACCGGCTACACCGCCGTTCTCAAAAAATTCAAGGGTAAGACCCTGATTTCTGCTCAGGGCGTGGAAGATATCCTCGCTTACTTGATGACACTGAAATGATCGAAACCGAAACCGATTTCCGACCAGAATTACCTAAGGAGAAAACCATGATTCGCAAAACCATGGACACGCGTCGGGTCAGTCGCCGCGAACTGCTTGCACTGTTCGGCGCCGGCACCGTGGCCACAATGGGCATCAGCCTGGCGGGCCCTGCTTTTGCCGATACGAAAGCCGCAGCCGCTGCCGTTAGCAAGCTGACTGGAGGCAAGGAGCAAGCTTCCGACAAAATCGTTTTGGACACCCCTCAGATTGCCGAAAACGGCTCCACCGTTCCGATTTCGATCACCGTAGATAGTCCGATGACCGACAAAGACAGTGTCAAATCGGTACACCTTTGGGCCGATGGCAACCCAGCCCCGAATGTGGCCTCGTTCCATTTTACGACAATGTCGGGCAAGGCCAAAGTCTCAACCCGTGTTCGCCTCGCTAAGACGCAAAACCTAATCGCAGTTGCAGAAATAAGCGACGGTTCCTTCGTCATCGCGAAATCCGAAGTCAAAGTCACCATCGGCGGCTGCGGCGGCTGACCGGCAATAGGGAGTTAGTAAAATGGCAAAAACCAAAGCCCGAGTGAAGGTCCCCAAGTCGGCGAAAAAGGGAGAAGCCTTTCAAGTGAAGACCTTGGTCTCGCACAAGATGGAGACGGGTCAGCGCAAAAACAAAAAAACTGGGAAGAAGATCCCCCGGCTTATCATCAACAAGTTCGTGTGCACCTATAACGATAAACAGGTCTTCTCTGCCGATTGGCACCCAGCAGTCTCAGCCAACCCGTATATGTCGTTCTATGTGACAGCGACGGAAAGCGGCACGCTGGAAATGGTCTGGACCGATGACAAGGGCAAGACCGTTAAGAAGACCGCTAAGGTCAAAGTGGCGTGAGCACGGGGGAGACCATAGTGAAAAAGATTTATCTGGGAGCAGTGATGATCACCGCCTCGGCCATGCTAGGAACGACGTTCAACACAAACGCCTACGCCGATCGCAAGGAATACACCGGAAACTATACGATTGATGACCGGCGCAGCGGCTATACTTACATGACCAAAGAAAGCAAGGCGATCCAAGACGATGACTTCGAAAACCCGGCGATGATCTGGGTAGAAGACGGAGAACAACTGTGGAGCGAAGTCCAAGGGAATGCTGGCAAGTCTTGCCAATCGTGTCACAGCGATGCCGGGAAATCTATGGAAGGCGTCGGTGCGGCCTACCCGAAGTTCGATCGTAAAACCAAAAAGCTGAAAAACCTGGAGCAGCAGATCAACACCTGCCGCACCCAACGCATGCAGGCGGCACCGTGGAAGTATGAGTCCAATGAACTTCTGCAGATGACCATTTACGTGCGCCATCAGTCGCGCGGCATGCCGGTTAATGTTAGCATCGATGACGAAGCTGCTCCGTTCTTCGCTAAGGGCAAGTCGCTCTACTACCAACGCCTCGGCGCCCTCGATATGGCGTGCAAGCACTGCCACGAAGACCATGCCGGCAAGAGGGCACGTGCCAACCTGTTGTCACAGGGCCACATCAACGGCTTCCCGACTTATCGCTTTGGGTGGCAGAAGCCGGGATCGTTGCATCGCCGTTTCCGTGGCTGCAACAAGAGTATCCGTTCGCAGCCGTTGAAGTATGGTGCCGACGACTATGTGAACCTTGAGCTGTACATCGCATGGCGGGGCCGCGGCCTTCCCGTAGAAACTCCCTCCGTCCGGAACTGAGTTCACCAGGACACGGGACTGGGGGTGCGAATTGAGATCGCATCCCCCACGCTTTTACAAGCTATTGGCTTTTTATTTGCGTACTAACCTACAGGGAGGTTTCTGACGTGCTGGACCGCCGACAGTTCCTGCAAGTTGCTGCTGCCACGGCCGTCATAACCGGAGTACCGGGAGCGCTTTCACGGGTGGCCGCCGCGCAAACCATCACGCAAGATAGTTTATTGAAATTTGATTCCGTCGGCCAGGTTACACTACTCAATTTCACCGATTGCCACGCGCAGTTAGTGCCGCTGTTTTTTCGCGAGCCATCGATCAATGTTGGTGTTGGTGACGTCATGGGGCTGCCGCCACACCTGACCGGCAAGGATTTCCTAAAAAAATTCGGCATCAAGGCACAATCCCCCGAGGCCTATGCGCTGACCAGCGAGGACTTTTCCGCGTTATCCAAAATCTACGGCCGCGTCGGCGGTCTCGACCGCATGGCAACATTGGTCAAAGCAATCCGAGCCGAGCGCCCCAACAATACGCTGTTGCTTGACGGCGGCGACACATGGCAAGGCTCCTATACGGCGCTCAAGACCCATGGCAAGGACATGGTTGAAGTCATGAACGCGCTGGGTGTCGATGCCATGACAGCTCATTGGGAGTTCACCTATGGTACCGAGCGCGTCGGAGAATTAATCGAAGCGCTCAAATTTCCCTTCCTGGCCGGCAACGTAGTTGATACGGAATGGGAAGAAACTGTCTTTAAATCGACCCAGATGTTTGAGCGCAGCGGCGTCAAGATCGCCATAATCGGCCAGGCCTTTCCCTACACGCCGGTCGCCAATCCGCGCTACATGATCCCCAGCTGGTCATTCGGGATCCGCGAAAATCTGGTACAGAAACGGGTCGATACGGCGCGTGTTGAAGGCGCCGATCTAATTGTAATGTTGAGCCACGATGGCTTCGACGTTGACCGCAAACTGGCAAGCCGCGTCAAAGGCATCGACGTGATATTGACCGCTCACACCCACGATGCGTTGCCGCACGTCATCAAGGTCGACCAAACGTTGTTGGTGGCGTCTGGTTCTCACGGCAAGTTCTTGGCGCGCCTCGACCTTAACGTCAAAAACAAACAGGTGGCTGATTACCGCTTCAAGCTAATCCCGGTGTTCTCGGACGTGATCAAGCCGGATCAGGAAATGGCCGCCGTCATCAAGAATATACGCGCACCGCACGAGAAGGAATTGAACCGGGTGCTGGGGAAGACCGGTTCGCTGCTTTACCGCCGCGGCAACTTCAATGGCACCTTCGACGACCTGATCTGCCAGGCGCTGATCGAGGAACGCGACGCCGAAATTTCCCTCTCGCCTGGGTTCCGCTGGGGAGCCAGCCTGCCGCCGGGGTCTGACATTACTGTCGACACGGTCTTTAGCCAAACGGCGATCACCTATCCCAATGTCTACCGCTCGAATATGACAGGCAAGCTTTTGAAGGACATCCTTGAAGACGTTGCTGACAATCTATTCAACACCGACCCCTACTACCAACAAGGCGGCGACATGGTGCGCGTTGGTGGCATGGCTTATTCCATCGATATCCATAAACCTATCGGGTCACGGATTTCCGACATGACACTGGTTAATACCGGCAAGCCTATCGATCCGAGCCGTGAATATGTCGTTTCGGGCTGGGCGTCGGTCAACGAGGGCATCGAGGGACCGCCCGTTTACGATGTGGTATCCGACTATATCTCCAAGAAAAAGGTTGTTACCGTTTCCGCAAACAAGAACATTCAAATCAAAGGCATTTGATTGGTTGTGAGAGGTTGAATCGGGTAGGTACCCATTATGGGCGGATTTGATGTGACTTATGCCGGTGCCTTTGGCGCCGGCGTGCTGAGTTTTCTCTCACCTTGCATTTTGCCACTGGTGCCGCCGTATTTATGCTTTCTGGGCGGCGTGACACTCGATCAAGTTGCTGGCGAAGGCGAAGGCAAAGCCAATTCGCAACTGATGCGCCGGGTCTTCATTGCAGCCATTGCCTTCGTGCTCGGATTTTCGACCGTATTCGTTTCGCTTGGCGCGACCGCGTCAGCCATCGGTCAGATGATCGCCGATTACATGGACTTGTTATCAAAGATTGCCGGTGGCGTAATCATTGTTCTTGGCCTGCATTTCATGGGTGTTTTCAAAATAGGCATCCTCTACCGCGATGCCCGCTATCCCGCCGAAAGCAAACCGGCCGGTTTGATCGGCGCCTATATCATCGGCTTGGCTTTTGCCTTTGGCTGGACGCCCTGTGTCGGGCCCGTACTGGCCACCATCCTGTTCGTTGCCGGCAGCGAGGACTCGGTCGGCAAGGGCGCATCATTGCTTGCCGTTTATTCAGCTGGGCTCGGCATCCCGTTCCTAGCCGCTGCGATGCTGGTCAAGCCGTTCATGGCCTTTATGGGTCGTGCCAGACGCCACATGCAGACTGTCGAACGGGTGCTCGGTGCCCTACTAGTCGCCACCGGCGTAATGTTTCTGACTGGCAGCGTCTCAATTGTTGCCTTCTGGCTTCTGGAAACGTTCCCGGCACTTGGCAAGGCCGGATGACCCTCTAGCCGAAACGTAGCCATAATCGGAAGGTGACTAGAGCCTCTCTTATTGGCCAAGAGGAAACACCGAGAACGTTTGAGAATTACTTCCAATGGGACCTAGGCCAACGACCTGATTATCGGTCTGCTTAGTAATCATTCCTCGAAACCGGCTACCACACCGCACTTATCTACAACCTCGGCCTACTCTTTCGGTACCGGCTCGCTGACCGCTAATCAATAACCAAAACCCACAACAATGGCTCCGGAAAACGTATTTCCCAGCGTTACCCAGACAGGAGTGTACGCCGCGCCGGCAAGGGGAACGCCTTACGCATGTTCGGAAAACAAGGCAACCGAAAATAGTGTCATGGTGGCGATGGAATGTTCGAAACCTACCTCTATGAAGGCAAACAAACACCAGAAGATGATGATACATCTGGCCGGGTCATTTGTGGTTCGCGCCGCACCCAAAATCGCCAGACAGACCATCCAAAACAGCCGCTTGAACCATCAACGCCAAGCGGCTTAACATTAAATCAAGATGAGCTAGGTCCTCCTTTGAGGAACAGGCTCAAATGTCCCAAAGGCGCTGATGGCAAACGACCACAGTCATGGTGTTCTTTAATCGCGCTGTGAGGAAAATGTTAGTATTCAGAGTAAAGTGGCGCAAGGAGTGCTGAGGTTCTCAGAGTTGAAGTAAGATAGAGTAAATAGCCAACGTCTGAAACCTGTTCATTGGAAAGTATTCCACCGTAAGAATACGGCGTCATGCCTACGTGCAATCTGCCTTTTCCACATGTCAGTAAGCTAATAAAATTTCAACCAATCTTACGCAACGTTGGTTGCCGGCGTTGACTCTATCTCTTCGTTCGAACAGAAGAGGTCATACATCAGGCCAATCAACTCGATCGCCTCATCGCTGGAAATCCTGTAGTAAATTTGCTTCGATTCACGCCGGGTATTGACAACGTTCTCCGAGCGCAGTCGGCTTAATTGCTGGGACAGGGTCGGCTGTCGAATCCCTAGGATCTCCTCCAACTCACCAACGTTCTTCTCGCCCTGCGCGAGAGCACAGAGGATAATCAAGCGATTCTCGTTCGCCATGACCTTGAGAAACTGGCTGGCTTTCTTGGCATTGTCGATCAATGTGGTTTCTGTCGCATCCAAGATTAATCTTCCCTTATCTGACTACTCTTGAGGTTGTTTCCTTTGTTCGAAACTGCTCCCTCACACCCAAGATTAGCTCCCTTAGTATGATCTTGAGACCCTCACAATACACATATATTCGTGAAAAATATATTTCTTACCTTTTTGTTTTGTTTAATAGATGATTGCCGGTGCAGAACGCTAAATAATTTGGGAAGGCATCGATAATGACACGCGCGTAGGCGTCATCCTCGCCGCCGCTAGGCGCGCCCGAATCAATTCGGCGCAAATTCCAAAAGCTATTCGACGCCCATATGTTCGGCGACACGCTTGTACCACTCCGAAATCGGGTCACCATCGTCGAACAACTTATATTCGCTGCCAAGCTCGGCCCAACGAAGAGATCCGAAAACGATGAAATCGCTGTAAGCGGGTGCAACACCACTGACGAATGGTCCATCTACCAAATGCGCGCGCATGGGGGCCATTGCATTGCAAAGTTGCTGCCGGGTGTCCTCGCGACTAGCCTGCACCTCTTCCAGCGTCATGGAAAATCGT
This sequence comes from uncultured Magnetovibrio sp., assembly GCA_964468005.1. Taxonomy (GTDB): domain Bacteria; phylum Pseudomonadota; class Alphaproteobacteria; order Rhodospirillales; family Casp-alpha2; genus TMED8. The sequence continues at coordinate 23,294 of CAYXUT010000024.1, forward strand.
GCCTCGCGGGATGGCCGGAAATAGGCTTGATCGGACGGATCGAGCTTATTGAAGATGTCCAATATGATACAGCGCAGGATCAACGGGTTGAGGCCGTTCATCCAATCATTGGCCATCTTGGCGTAGTGGCGCCCGCGCAAACGGGGAAACAGTTCTGGTTGGTCGACATAGGTGTCTTCTA
>CAYXUT010000025.1:0-6454 GCA_964468005.1 uncultured Magnetovibrio sp.
CGCCCAGACTGCCCGATCCTTGATGATTTGGCCCGGTTGGGGTAGGGCTAGATTTCCTCGGCCAATGAAATGCTCTGCGCACAAAACCCGCATTCGACTTTCTGGCCGAGACTTTCCTTACGGCTATCAGCCGTCATCACCCAGGGCCGTTCCTGAAACGGTGGCAAGTGTCGGATGTGGCGATTGTGGCTGCAATCGAGTTCGGCCACCCAATGACCGTCGTCATCTTTGTGAAAACCGGCTATCCTCGCCTTTAACATCGCGCAAAAATACTCTGGAGAGCTATATTTTGCCATGCATGACGAAGTGACAGGCGAGATCAGATTGCTTCGTTTACCTTCACCCTATGGCGATCACATTCATATCGGACGGTACGTCGTCTCTGCTCGCGATGCGAGCGGGCTTTCCAATGATACCGTGTGGACTGCCCTGGAGCGCAAGGCGCTACTTCACCGTGTTAATTCGCTAACGGCCACGCTAACAAAAGACGAACTTGATTATAATAATGGGCTGGCGGACAAATTTTGGACGCGATCCGACCATTGATTAAACCGGACACCTGTTTCGTCTATGTGCTGGGCAGCTTTGATGGCAGAGGCAGGGCCCGCACCTACGTGGGTTGGACGACGGAACTAAAGCGCCGCATCACCGAACACAATGCCGGCACCGGTGCGCGCTCAACGCGTGGTCGGCAGTGGCGGCTACTTTATGCCGAGCCATATACCGCGCGACGCGACGCCATGAGCCGCGAATGGCATCTCAAGCGCGACAGGAGACTTCGGAAGGAATTGCTCGGCTGCCTGAAAGACTAAGCAGCGGCCCACATCGCCCGTTTACGGCGCTCCTCATTACCCGACGGAGCGGCCATGATGGCAGCGGCGATTAAAACCAACAAAAACACTGGTGTTGATAACGACACGGTCGTGCTCGAACACCGAAACCATCCGTAGTTAGAAAGTCTTCGCTGAGACAGAGGTGGGGAGCTATTCAGTCATCCCTAGACCGCGGGACTCGCAATCATGGCGCAGTTCGGTATTGGCACCGAGTATCACGGCCGTTAGGTAAGCATTAGCTCTATCCGAATCACGGCGTATTCATTGAAGAAACTCAATCTCGTCCAGATCGGCGCGCCAATCAAAAAAATGATATCCATCTCAAGCTCATGAAAATTTTCCACGCCATAGCAGGATCGAGCGTGCTGTGGAAACGCTGGGCACACCGAACTCACGGAACACTCCCGTCAGCAGTTTACCGATCAAGATATCCTTTTCCAGCACCAGGATATTCAGATCGCTGATATCGTAGATTTGCTTGGCATCCGCAGACATCCTCTGAAGGATATTTCAGGTCGCACCGCCCATACGACATTGTCCGCATGGAAATTCTCCTCGGACTTAAGGCTAAACGCTCTCGGTCGATCTTACTTCAAAAACCTAATTACAACAAAATTATCGTGTAATATAATTGAATGATTTTTTAATCCATTAAGTTGCACCAGACATGGCATTCCGATAGAGCTGCCCGTCCTGGGATCGTCGACAGAGGAGGGCGCCATGGACCAAACGGCAAAACTAGACGATTTGGAAGCACACGTGGCTCACCAGGATGGTACCGTTCAGGATCTCAGTGACGTGGTTTTTCGTCAGTGGGATACGATAAAATCATTAGGTGAAAAATTGGAACGGATAGAAACCCGGCTACGCGACCTGGAAAACGAAATCAGTGCGGGATCCCCCGAAGAGGAACCGCCGCCACACTACTAATTAGCCGGTCGTGACGGATACGTTTCAGTCGGCGGTTTGCGCTGACTTCCGAGGGTTGGTTTCTGGCACCCACAGTCCAGGCTAATCGCCAAGAAGTTTGATCCGCTTGAGGATGAGGCGGTTGCGGTCCATGCGGTGGCCGTAATGGGATCGGCAGCGATTTGGCATGGATGGTGAACTGGCGGCCCTTGCAACAGTTCAGCATAGTGACGACAGAAACCTTGACGCCAAGTTCATGGGGGCCTGTGGACATTGCCTTTGCCGATGTATTCCACTTCCGGCGGGTGCAGGGCGTGGACCGTAGCAAGATATCACACTTTCTCTACGTCATCACCCGCTCGGCCAGCCACAAGACGCCAGAAGGCTTCCTCTAACACCGCCACCCTTGCGCTTGATATAACGTGGATTAATGGCGGTCTCCCCATCCATCTCCAGACAATGAACACGCCTAAAAGCCGAACACAATCTGCAAGGTTATCAAACCTTGGACACCATATCCTTTGAAAAAAAGACCGAGACAAACATAAAATCTCCCATTTTATCAATTAGGTACATATTTTATTTGGCTGACTAACGGCTGATTGCATCGCACTTTCATTTTACAGCCTTTTCGAACCCATCTCTTAGTGCTTCGACCGTTCGCCTTTGTAAACATAGTCGACCGCACCAGAGGTAACGCAACTTTCCGCAACCGTGGTCTAATCAACGCTAGTCAGCATGATCACCATCGCCTTGGGGGCGGTGCATAGAATTATCTGCAGCGCGTAGCATCCATTCATTACCTGCATATGGATGACCAGCATCAACAAGTCCGAAACCTACTCCTGAGGTACCTTAACAGCAGCACTACCATCGGTCTTGCCAACGATGCTTTAGCCCAGCTCACTGAAATGAAGATGATCATCTCGCGCATCAGATCATTGTCTCTAGAGACCAGCACAAACAAAAGACTATCTGAAGCACCCTTGTTAATTCACAAGGATACAAGGTAACGGCTTGTCCGACGGGCGGCATGCGGCGCACAGGACAGATGAAACAAAACGCCCTCATCCGGTCTTGCTCCGTCCTGGCCAATGCCACAAGTTAGCTGTGTTTTCAGGAGATGAAGAATGCCCTATGAAAATGTCAAACCCGTCGGAGTGATTGGCCTCGGCGCCATTGGCTTAGGTGTCGCGCATTCTTTTCTGCGCGCCGGAATTCCAACTTTTGGCTGTGACCTAGACGCCGAAACGCGCGCGAGCTTTGAAGATGCCGGCGGGCGGGCATTCGCAACTCCCGCTGGTCTTGGTGCGAAGGCGCGAATCGTTTTTCTATTTGTCGTCAATGCCAGCCAAGTCCGCGCCGTGCTGTTTGGCAATGATGGATTGGCAAAGGCACTACCGAAGGACGGCATCGTCATATCATGCGTCACCATGTCGCCAGCCGATGCTGTAGCCATTGGTAATGAGCTTAGGGCTCAAGGCATTGCTATGATCGATGCGCCAACCAGCGGCGGCGCGGCCAACGCCGAAGCAGGCAAAACGAAGTTCATGGCGGCCGGTGCGCCGGATGATATAAATACCGTCGGTTTCGCGTTCGATGCCGCTGCTGAGCAAGTCTATCGCATCGGTGACCAGGTGGGACAGGGCTCGACCGTCAAGGTGGTGCATCAGTTGTTGGCCGGCGTTCATATATCTGCCGCCATGGAGGCTGTGGCGCTCGGCACCAAGATGGGCGTCGAGCCCGCCATCCTTTATGATGTGGTAACGGGCTGTGCCGGAAATTCATGGATGTTTGAAAACCGCGTCCAGCATGTCCTGGACGGCGATTACAAACCACTGAGCGCAGTGGAAATTTTCGTCAAGGACTTGGGGCTGGTTCTCGATACGGGCAAACAACAGCGTTTTCCCTTGCCACTCACCGCCGCCGCGCATCAGCAATTCCTGGCCGCCAGCGCCGCAGGATACGGTGACGAGGATGATGCCGCCGTCATAAAGGTCTATCGCGACTTAGCCGGAATTGAATTGCCAAAAGAGAAAGGATGAGCTGGATGCCGAATTTTGCCGCAAACCTAACCACGCTATTCAATGAAGTCTCGATGCTCGAGCGTTTCGAGCGCGCCGCCGATGCCGGTTTCGAAGCGGTCGAGGTTCTGTTTCCCTATGAATTCGACGCCGGTGATATCGCCAGTGGACTGCAAGCCTGCAGCTTGAGGTCGGTGCTAATCAATTCACCGCCGGGTAATTGGGAGGGAGGCGAAAGGGGAATTGCGGCCATTCCCGGGCGCGAAAATGAGTTTCGCGAAAGCGTAGAGTCGGCGCTCACCTATGCACGCGCGATGGATTGTCCGATCGTCCATGTTATGGCCGGAATCGTGGGAGATGGCCTCAATAATACCCGCGCCGTCGATGCTTACCTTTCGAACCTGACTTATGCCACAAACGTATTCGGCGAAAACGGCATCGGCGTCGTCATCGAACCTTTGAATACGCGCGCCGCCCCGGGTTACCTGATCTCCCATCAATGGGAGGCCCGCAACATCATCGAGCGTGTCGGCCATGAAAATCTTGGCTTACAGTTCGATTTTTACCACGTCCAAATCATGGAGGGCGACCTGGCGGTTCGATTTAAGGAATTCTTGCCGATTATTCGCCATGTGCAAATTGCCGGTGTGCCCGAACGCCATGAGCCTGATACCGGCGAGGTCAATTTCGTCTATCTGTTCGATATGATAGACAAACTCGGGTATGAAGGCTGGGTCGGATGCGAATACAATCCGAAAAGCACCACAGAGGAGGGACTCGAGTGGTTCCAGCGTATCATCGGCCGCAAAGAGGACTAACGGATCATGACTTTATTGCTTGGCTGTATCGGCGACGATCACACCGGCTCCACTGATCTCGCCAATACTCTGGTCAAGAACGGCCTGCGTACGGTTCAGCTGATCGGCGTGCCAGATGCGAATACACCGGTACCGGATGCTGAGGCGATCGTCGTCGCGTTGAAGTCACGCACAACGCCGGCAAACGAAGCTGTCGCCGAATCAATTGCCGCCGCTGAGTGGCTCAAGCAAGCTAATACCAAACAATTCTTCTTCAAGTACTGCTCGACCTTCGATTCGACAGATCACGGTAACATCGGTCCCGTCACCGAGGCCTTGATGGCGCACTTGAATTGCGACCTCACCATTGCTTGCTCAGCGTTTCCGACCACTGGCCGGACGATCTACAAAGGCCATCTCTTTGTCTTCAATGAGCTCTTGTCCGATAGCTCGATGCGCAATCACCCGTTGACGCCGATGACCGAGGCCAATCTGGTGCAAGTGTTGCAGCGCCAGACGCCACTGCCAGTCGGATTAGTCGCCGCCGAGGCTGTCATGCAGGGTACGGACATCATCAAGGCGGCGTTTGACGATATGCGCAAGCAGGGCACACGCATCGCTATCGTCGATGCCATCTCCGACGATCATCTATTCGATATCGGCGCCGCTTGCCATGATATGGTGCTCATCACCGGAGGTTCTGGCATCGCCTGCGGCCTGCCGGAAAATTTTCGCCGCGCCGGTCTGACAACCGGAGACGCCTGCGATGCGGCGCGCGCGCCTGACATCACCGGTGCCGAGGCGATCATCGCCGGCAGTTGCTCGACCGCAACACTAGCGCAATTGGCGCACGTACAAAAAAGCCATCCCGTCTATCGTATTAATCCGGCGCGGGTGATGGCTAATCAAAATATCACAGGCGAAGCTCTGGCCTGGGGTGAAGAGCATGACCGTCCGGTCTTTGCGGCCAGCGCCGACCCGAACGATGTATCAAAGACGCAGGATAAGTACGGCCACATAGAAGTTGGTGAGGCGCTTGAAAAAGTCATGGCCACCATCGCGCAAGGCTTGGTCGAAAACGGGGTCCGGCGGCTAGTCGTTGCCGGCGGAGAGACCTCGGGCGCGGTGGTTAACGCGCTCAAGATCACAGGGCTTCGCATCGGCCCAGAAATCGATCCGGGCGTGCCCTGGTGTGAAACACTAAATGAGCCCAATCTGGCGCTAGCGCTGAAGTCAGGGAATTTTGGCGCCGAGGATTTCTTCACCAAATCTTTCGAGATGTTACCATGACATCTGAAAGCAAGATGCGGGACAAAATCACGTACCTCGCCAAGTCCATCTACGACCGGGGCCTAACCTTCGGCAGCTCCGGCAACATTTCAGTGCGCACCGAAGACGGTTGGCTGATGACGCCGTCAGGTTCGACCATGGGCAACCTAGACCCGGCCAAGATTTCCAAGCTCGACAACGAAGGCAATCACGTCTCGGGCGACAAGCCGACCAAGGAAGCTTTCCTGCACGTTGTCATGTACGAAGAGCGCACGCAAACAGGTGCCGTCGTGCATCTCCATTCAACACATAGCGTTGCCGTCAGTTGCCTCGCCGGCATCGACGAGAGCAACGTCTTGCCACCGATCACGGCGTATTACGTCATGAAGATCGGCAAGCTGCCCCTCGTTCCCTATTTCCCACCGGGTGATCTCGATCTGGCTAAGGCCGTTCGCGAGATGGCCTCCGAACACCACGCCGTGCTGCTCGCCAACCACGGCCCCGTGGTCGCCGGTAAGTCCTTGGAAAGTGCCGTCTACGCCACCGAGGAATTGGAGGAAACAGCCAAGTTATTCCTCTTGCTGAGAAATGAGAAAACCCGCTTCCTGACGCCGAAGCAGGT
>CAYXUT010000025.1:6554-22914 GCA_964468005.1 uncultured Magnetovibrio sp.
AGTTATTCCTCTTGCTGAGAAATGAGAAAACCCGCTTCCTGACGCCGAAGCAGGTTGCGGTACTTCACGAACGCTTCCCGAATTAGGCCGATAGGTCACCGATTTACCTCGTCATCTTCACCTTCAAGCTTGCACTCCTGGATGTCTTCATATCGGACATGCGGAAGAATGCCGGAGCCTCGCTCAAGGAGGAGAAGATCTATACGCTACCTAACGGAAACGCCCGACAGGTAAATTGTCACAAGCGAAAAGCGCTCCCCCCACGAGGCCTAACGCCCGAACTCCCGATCTTTGAGTTTACGGCGTTGGATCTTGCCGCTGATGGTTTTAGGGAGTTCGTCCACGAATTCGATCTTACGCGGGTACTTGTAGGGCGCAGTGATGCGCTTGGAGAATTCCTGTAACTCAGTGACGAGTTCATCGCTTCCCTCGAAACCATCATTAAGAATGATGAAGGCCTTGACTACCTCGCCACGCACGAAGTGCGGGCTCGCCACCGCCGCGCATTCACGCACCGCCGCATGCTCCATCAGAGCATTCTCGACTTCCATCGGCCCGATGCGGTAACCGGCAGAATTGATAACATCATCGGCACGGCCCTCATAGAAGAGATAGCCGTCCGCATCCATGTGCGCTTCGTCGCCGGTGATGAACCATTCCTCGCCATCAATAGTGATGCGGCTCTCGGCTGTCTCCTCAGGCGCATGGAGGTATTCGAGCATGACCTGGGGATTGGGCAGTTTAATCACCAGTCGTCCGGGGTCTCCAGCGTCGAGAAATTTATTGTCCTCGCCGATCACCGCTGCATCAACGCCGGGCATCGCTCGGCCCATAGCGCCTGGCTTCACCGGCATGGCCGGATAGTTGAGGATGGTCATCAAGGTTTCGGTCTGGCCGTAGCCGTCGAGCAAAGGCCTGCCGCCAGTTATCTCACGCCATCGGGTCACGATCCCCGGGTTAACCGACTCACCCGCAGAAACAGTTTGCCGGAGCGAGCTCAAGTCTCGGCCTGAGATGTTTTGCAAGATCAAGTGACGCAGCTCAGTCGCCGCAGCACAAAATACAGTCACCCTGTATCGCTCCAAAAGCTCCAGACGTGTCTCTGGGTCGAACGGGCCATCGTAAGTGAACGCCGCTGCGCCACAACTCCAAGGTCCGAACAACACACTGGTGCCCGACTTACTCCAACCCGTATCGGCACTACACCAAATCGTGTCGTCTTCATGCAAGTCGAGCCAGTACCAAGCCGACACTCGCCAGGTGAATATGGCCCGGGATGCATGCAGGACACCCTTCGGTTTTCCAGTCGAGCCCGAGGTGTAATAGAGGATCGCCGGGTCTTCGGACTTTATTTCGGGGGCGGCAAAGGTTTTTGGCTGATCGGCAAGAACATTATCGAAATCGATCCAATCATTTCGCGCTCCACCGACCGACACACGCGCCTTGAAATGCCGCGTGGGGTCGAACTTCTGAGTGTTGTCATGGTTAGCGACCACGGCGGCCACACCGGCGTGATCGATGCGGTAATCGAGATCGGCCTCTGTCAACATCGTGACACAGGGGATCGGAATGACGCCCATGCGAAGGCAACCCGTCACGACGATCTGCCAAGCCGGAATGCGTGGCAGCATGACGATCACTCGGTCACCCTTGATGATACCGTTGGCGGCGAGAAGGTTAGCGAACTGGCAGCTCAGTCGAGAGATGTCTGCAAACGTATAATACTCTTCTTCACCGGCCTCGTTGCACCAAATAAGCGCAATTTTTTCACGGCAGCACGCCCAGTGATCGACGACATCAACGGCGAAGTTGAAGGCCTCCGGGACTTCCCAACGGAACGCCCGACAAGCCGTCTCGTAGTCATGCATGGGGATGCGGAGCATGGTGGCGAACACCTAGCGGTTCTTGAGAATGCGTCGAGCAATGGCCCAACGGTGCACTTCCGACGGTCCGTCATAAATGCGAAATCCTCTGATCTCTCGAAACATCTGATTGACCATCGTATCCTCAGTCATGCCCAGCCCACCCAGTATCTGCACGCAGCGGTCGGTAACGCGGAACAGCGCTTCTGACACTGCAACCTTAGTCATTGATGATTCATGGCGCGCCTTTGAGCCTTCATCGAGTTCGCGCGCCGTCCACCAGGTCATCAGGCGGCTTTGCTGCAGGTCGATCTCGTTGTCGGCCAGCATGAACCCGACGCCCTCGTGCTCGCCCAAGGTCTTGCCGAAGGCCTTCCGGTTACGCGCGTACTCAGTAGCGATATCATGCGCGCGTGACGCGCCGCCAAGCCAACGCATGCAATGGGTCAGACGGGCAGGAGACAGGCGCACCTGGACATAACGAAAGGCCTCGCCGACCTCACCCAGGACACTGGCTGCCGGCACACGAAGATCATCAAAAACTACTTGGGCATGACCACCAGTAAAGCTAGAATCCATGGTCTCCTGGCTGCGCTCTATACAGATGCCATCAGCATCCATAGGAGCCAGAAACATGGTCGGACCGCTCTGCATTCCGTGGCCGTCAGGTACATGCGCCATGATAATGGTGAATGCCGCACCGTTGGCTCCAGTGATAAACCATTTGCGTCCGTTGATGACGAAGTGGTTGCCATCCGGTACAGCAGTCGTTTCCAACATGGTCGGGTCGGAGCCCGCGCCACTTGGCTCCGTCATGTTAAAACAAGAACGTGTCTCGCCGGAAGCTAGCGGCTTGAGATATGTTTCTTGTTGTTCCGGCGTCGCCACCTTGGCCAGCAGGTTCATGTTGCCCTCGTCCGGCGCGGCGCAATGCAGCGCTACCGGGCCTAAAGGTGAGTAGCCGGCAGCTTCAAAGACAATCGCCATGTCGGTATGGTTTAAGCCCATGCCGCCCCATTTCTCAGCCACATGCGGCGCGAATAGACCAGCTTCACGCGCTAGTTCGTTAAGTTCCAGACGCAGTTCATCAATCGGCCCATGTGTGGTAACGCGTGGGTCCTTCTCATAGGGGATGATCTTTTCAGTGACAAACGCTCGGGTACGGTCCGAGAGGCTTTGTTGTTCGTCGGTCAAATTAAAGTCAATCATCATCTGTTCCCTTTTACTGACGGGCGTTTTCTAAAAGCAGCGGCCATGCGCCACTTCAACTCCAAATTCCAAAATCCCATCAGCAACATGGCCGAAAGGCTCGAAGCGCGGATCGTCGGTACCGCCCGACGTGAACCGCCGGTAAAGCTGCCTGAAGACACTAGCCGTTCGGATCATGGCCAGGACGCGTCTGTAGCGTATGTCCGATAGATCTCGACCGGTCTTGTACGCATAGATCTCCGCCGCCTGTTCGCGCGACGGAAAGCCGTGGCTCGTGGTCGGCATCTGAATCATATCGATCATGGCCTGTGGGTCGCACGGCTCCGTCCAATAGCTCAGAACCACCGCCAAGTCGTACATCGGATCGCCTCGCGTTCCCATGTCCCAATCGATCATAGCCACCGGTTGTAGTGTTTCCTCATCGAAGATCAGATTATCGAGCTTGAAATCGTTGTGCAGAAATACCGTATCGGCTTCTGGCACGGTCTCGGTGGAAAGCCAACCCAACAACTCACTCAAAGCCGTCGGCGTCTCGCCTTCCCAAGCCAACTCGGCTCGATGGCCCCAGCCCTTGGCGGTGCGCTCCAGAAAACCTTCGGGTCGTCCCAGAGTGTCGAGACCAACATTAGCGGGATCGACGTTGTGCAGAGCCGCCAAGGTCTCCATGACGATACGGCCAAGATGCTGGCCGGCCAAGATGCCGTTCGTATCTTCCCAACCCATTAAGGAGGCCGGCATCTCTCCGCCTATTACAATACCGGCACGGTATTCCATAATAAAAAACGGTGCGCCCAGAACCTCTGGATCGTCACAGAAGTGTAGACATTTCGGGATCAGGGGCAAAACCTGCGAAAGCCCGGTGATAATACGACTTTCGCGCGCCATATCGTTTCCGCCAGGCGGGATCGGCCCAAGCGGCGGGCGGCGCAAAACCACGTCTTGACCGTCTATGGAGAGCCGGTAGTTAAGGTTCCCAAAACCGGCGGCGAACTGGCGGGGGGGCGGATCAAGATCAAGAGTGATGAGATAACCCGCAAGATGTTCGCGCAATCGATCCCAATCTTGTGGAATTTCTCCGGCACCGTTCAGATAAGTCCGATCTTGATCTTCGGAATTTTCCATGCGGCATTCTCCCTGCGCAGAACGGGGATTACCAGCATAGATCAAAGCTTTGATGGTATTTCGTGATGCTTAACGGAACTAGTCCAGATCCGTATTTTATTCTTTGCCAGGTGTTTGATAAGTCTCTATCAAACGTAGGGGCGTCATCCCGCACGGAGCTTAAAAAAACCTAAGAAACAACTTTACGTGGAAACCGAGAAAATCCATGGAGATTAAAGTCACAATTCTGGTTTTGCTATCAGCTGCCCTGCATCCACTGTGGAATGCCATGATCAAGCGAGACCCGCAACCGGAAGGTGCCTGGGTTGGAGTTAGCGCTATACTGCTGATCTTTTCTGGCGCCCATTCGATGATCGCCGGACACGATCTCCTCGGCGTAACCAAAATCTGGCACCTTGTAGCTATTACGGGGCTGGCAAAGCTGATCTACACGGTATCCCTTGTAACGATGCTGCGGCGGGGTGACCTTTCCGCCTACTACCCGATTGCGCGCTCCTCGCCGGTATTCATCGTCCTGGTAAGCGCGCTGTTTTTAGGTGCGCTTTATACGCCCTTGGTGCTTGCCGGGATCGGCATGGTGGTAGTCGGGGCATTCTGGCTGCAATACAAACGCGGAGTAAGCATGCTAGACAATCCGGTAACCTTGATGTTTGCTTTGGTGGCGATGGCAGGAACCGCCATCAACTCCATCGCCGATTCCCTTGCCGTACAGGTGGTGGCGCCACCGGTGATTTTTTTCTGGACCTTCATCATCGCTTTCCCGGGGTTTTTTCTGACCTTCGCCTTATTCGGTGTTCAGAAGGTGAGCGTACGCAGCTTGTTCCCATGGGTCAGGAACCCAATGCCTTACGTCAAGATCGGAGTGTTATGCTATTGCTCTTATCTCCTAATTCTGTTTGCTTACCAGGATGGGGGCGAGGTCGCGGCGGTGAATGCCGTGCGCCAAGCGTCGATACCATTCTCGGTACTTCTTGGGGGCATGTGGCTGAAGGAGGCGTACATGGGGCAGCGTATCCTGGCCTCGCTTCTGCTCGCTGCCGGTATCATTGCCATAGTGCTTGTCCGCTAAATTTGGCCCGTTTATCAACGTCCGCTTCTGGCTATTAACGGACCTTTTGAGGGCTATTGATTTAGATCTGCGTAACCAGGGTATTGTGGGACCCCTTTTGGCAAGCTTAATCGTAAAAATTCTCGCCATATAGCAAATAATAATGTCTTTTACGATTGGCTCTGAGCTGAAGACTGCCCGGGGAAGGATCGGATTGACTTAAAGGTACTGCCCCCTAGATCATATCTTGGTACGTTAAGGTATTGGGCCGCTTGACGTAATTCATCTGACAGGCGCATACCTTAGTCTACCAATCTGAACCGGACATGGTCCCTTGAGTGACGACATTCCAAGCTCACCCCGCTTTCGACCCAATCCCAAGCGCCAACTGACCTTGGTGCTGCTAGCACTAGTCGGATTGGGGCTGGGATACGGTTTGGGCTTCGCCTTCAAACGTCCGCCGGCGCCTTTGCCTGTTCCCAATAAACAGGTTGTGCCCGCGCAGCCGGAACAGACATCCAGGAATATCGCTCAGCAACCAGCCACCAAACCGACCCGACCGGCCGAACAGGTGATACCGGCTCCCGTGTTGCCTGATACTGTCGGTGGTGATGCATCGGCTAAACCTCGGGCGTACGAGGAGGCGTTACCGAAAGAAATCATAGTCACCATGGTGCCGTTCGCACCTTCGAAACAACTTGCTCCAGAACCCGAAGCGAAGCCTAAGGCGCGTTTCGCACCATCTTCCGAACTCACCAAGACAGAACCGGTCCCGAAGATAGCTGTCACACCGCCCATCCAAACAACAACACCAAAATCTAAGTCATCAACGCCGGCATGGCGAAAACATGCCGTTATAGTCAAGGCAGATGGGCGGCCCAGTATCGCCATCGTCATCGACGACCTTGGCATTGACCGAAGCCGCTCGCGCCGCATCATGGCGCTGCCTAGCCCCTTGAGCCTATCGTTCTTGGCCTACGCCAAGGAACTCGACCGACAAGCCGGGGCAGGGCGCGAGGCGGGCCACGAGATCTGGCTACACGTGCCGATGGAGCCAAGGTCGGCGAGCGTCGATCCCGGGCCTAACGTGCTGCTGACTGGGCTACCTAAGGAGGAGCTGTTGGCCAAGCTGAGATGGAACCTGGACCAGCTCTCGAATTACGTCGGTATCAACAACCACATGGGCAGTCGCTTCACCGCCGACGAAAGAGGCATGCGCGCAATCATGGGCGAACTCAAACACCGAGGTTTAGCGTTCCTCGATTCTGTCACATCGCCCAGATCAGCAGGCCACCAAGCGGCCAGAGAAACCGGTGTGCCGTTCACACTACGCAACGTCTTTCTCGACCATGAGAACGATCTTGTGGCGATCAACCTCCAACTCGAGCGCGTCGAGCAATTGGCCAAACGCCAGGGCCACGCCATCGCCATCGGTCACCCACGTGAAGCAACACTGCAAGCCCTCGAGCCCTGGCTCAAAACTCTCGACGCCAAGGGCTTTCAATTGGTGCCGGCCTCGATGTTCTTGCGCCTGGCGCAAAGCCAGACTGTAAAATCCAACGAGGCTAGTGCAACACCCTAAAGTGACTGATCGTTCGACCCGGCGAAACGCGACGCCTCCTCAACGGCGCGCACCAAGGCCTTGGCCTTGTTGACCGTCTCGACGTACTCGGCATTGGGTTCGCTATCGGCAACAACGCCGGCGCCGGCCTGGATATAGATCGCCTTGTCCTTGATGATGGCAGTCCTAAGCGCGATGCAGGTATCCATGTCGCCATTAGCGCCGAAATAACCGATGCATCCGGAATAGACACCACGCCTTTCGGGTTCCAGTTCGTCGATGATCTCCATGGCACGAACCTTGGGCGCACCAGAAACCGTGCCAGCGGGAAAGCCACCCATCAAGGCATCAATCTCATCGAAGTTGTTAGTATCCAGGTCGCCCTCAACGTTCGACGCTATATGCATGACATGCGAGTAGTACTCGATGGAGAACTGCTCAGTAGGCCTTACGCTGCCGACCTTGGCAACGCGCCCGACATCGTTTCGCCCAAGATCAAGCAGCATCAAGTGCTCGGCCCGTTCCTTTGGATCATTGAGTAACTCTTCGGCCAAGGCCGCATCTTTGGCCGGTGTCTCGCCGCGTCGGCGCGTTCCAGCCAAGGGACGCAGCGTGACCCGCCCGTCGCGCACTCGGACCAAGATCTCCGGGCTCGAGCCGACCACCTGGAAGCCACCGAAATCGAGATAGAATAAAAATGGTGAGGGATTGAGACGGCGAAGAGAACGGTAAAACGAAAAGGGCGCAAGATCGAAAGGCATGCGAAAACGCTGCGAGGGGACGATCTGGAAGGCGTCGCCAGCAAGGATATACTCCTTGGCGCGGCGCACCATATCCTTGAAGTAATCTTCGCTCATGTTAGAGGTGACGTCTTCCTCGCTAATGGGCACCGCGCTTTGCTGTCCATGCGCCAAACTCAGCGGGGCCTCCATGTCTCTGATCACCGCGCCGACCCTTTGTTCGGCGGCGGCGTAGGCGGCTTCAGTGCTAACGCTGCCATCTGGCCAGACCGGCGTCAGCACTGTCACGGTGTCTTCCAACGCATCAAAGATCGCCATCACGGTGGGACGGATGAAGACGCTGTCCGGCAAACCTAATACATCGGGGTTATCATCCGGCAGGCGCTCGACCAGGCGCACCATGTCGTAAGCCATGTAGCCGACGAGGCCTGCAGCCATCGGCGGCAGATTGTCCGGGATCTCGATATGGCTTTCGGCGATCAGCGCGCGCAACGACTTCATGGTACCGGCCTCAGCACCGACGGGACAGGGCACAAAGGCATCGGTATCAGTCACCGCGTTTCGGTTGATTTCAGCGCGGTCGCCAAAGCCGCGCCAGATCACGTCCGGCCTAAGGCCGATGATCGAGTAGCGGCCGCGGATGGCGCCGCCCTCGACTGATTCGAGAAGGAAACTATAAGGCAAGTCCTGCGCCAGCTTGAGCATGGCCGAGACAGGCGTCTCAAGATCGGCAACCAGCTTAGCACCGACCACTTGTGCACGCCCAGCATCGAAAACTTCGCTGAATTCGCCGATTTCGGGGAAAGTCTTCATGCGCGCCCCCCCTGAATTCTGGCCTAAGGCTACTGGTTGCGTGCGCCGAAAAGCGCGTCGATGGCCTGCCGGTAAACCGTGACCCCGGCAGCGCCTCGGAACGCGGTGCGCAACTGGCTGGAAATGTCGCCCTGCAAGGAGCGCGACAAAGTTTTGGCCAGTTCATCCGTGCCTTTCTTGTCGACGGCGGGATCCGGTACCTCGATAGATTTCAGCACCGCGATCCGATAACCATAGCCGACGCGGCCCATGGCCGCCTTGCCAACGGTGAGCTTGAACACATCTGTGATCAATGCGGCATCAAAATCCGCGCCACCGCCGCGCCCGTCGCGCATCAGCGGGTTGGAGGCCTTGGGTTTGAGTGGCTGCGTAGTGACGACATTGGCCAGGGTCTTGCCGCCGTTAACGGCATCGAGGATCGCTTTGGCGCGGGTCTCAGCCTGGGCGCGACGCTGCTCGGCCTTCCAGGCATCGACAACCTTGGCGCGGACTTCGTCGAAGGGCCGCAGGACAGGCTTCATCACCTTGTCGACGCGCAGGATATAGAAGCCCGAATCACCGGCTTCGGTCATCGAGCTTTCGGTTGTTTCCTCGGTCGAGAAAGCAAGCGCCACGAACGTCTGGCCGCCGGGCAATGCTTCGACCACCTTGCCGGCGCGGTCGAGGCCCTTGCGGTCGATTGCGGCGAGCTTCCGAACCTTGAGATTGAGCACACCCGCGGCCTCTTCCAAGCTGGAGCCGCCACCCAAGGCATCCTCGAACTTGTTAGAGAGTTCATAGAGCCCGTCAATGGCTTTCTCGCGCGACATCTCTTTTTTAAGCTGCACCTTGGCTTCGGCGAATCTCATGGAGCCACCCAGCGTGATGTCGTTGATCTCGAAGATGTGCCAGCCGAGTGCGGTTTTCGCCGGCTCAGTGACCTTGCCCTTGGCGGCGTCAAACACCGCTCCGGAAAGCTCTGGCAATAAGTCTTCCTTGCTGACCTCACCAAGCTCGACAGCAGACGCATCCTGGCCCGCCACCTCCTTAGCAACAACTAGGAAATCCGCACCTTCCGTAAGCCGCTTGTGCGCGCTTTTCGCCTTGCTCTCGTCGGCAACGATCATCTGACGGATCTTACGTTTTTCTTCCGTGATGAATTCATCGGCACGCTGGTCAAAGGCCTCGCGCAAGGTCTCTTCGGCAATAGAGATTTCCTTGGCCATCTCGTCGGCATCAAGAGACACGTAGGTGACGGCACGGTATTCCGGCGCGGTGTAGGCCGCCTCATTCGTATTAAAATGTGCTCGCAACTGGCTGTTGGTGGGCTCGGTAATACTCCCCGAATCCTTGTCCGCGACAAATACGGTGTCGGTATTGCGCTTTTCCTCGCGGAACTTATAGATGGCATTGACCCAGACCCTAGGCGCCACGATGCCGGCAGAAACACTGCCCAGGAGCTGCCGGCTGGCCAATTCGGCGCGCATGTTTTGTACGTAGCTACCTTCCGTGAGCCCGTTGGAATTTAGCAAATTGCGAAAACGCTGGGCATCAAAGTTGCCGGCCAAGCCCTTGAACATAGGCTCAGCTTGAATTTCAGCTCGCACCAGGCCGTCACTGATAGCAACTCCCAACTCGTTCGCCGTGACAGTGGTTGCCATGCTGTCAAGCTGGCGGTTCAAGACCATGTCAACGAGACCGAGCTTTTGCGCCTGTTCCATATCGAGACGCCCACCGAACAGCGGTCGCATGCGTGCCACTTCCTGATTGACATCACGGTAGAACTGGTTGGGACCGAGGCGCATGTCACCGACCTCGGCTACAGCGCCGCCTCCGCCGACCTGATAGCCGAGCATATCCTGGATACCCCAGGCGCCGAAGCCCAGGACAAGCAGAAAGACAAAGAACTTGACGACGATCTTACCAATGCGCTTGCGCATGAGAAGAAGCATGTTGGATTTCCCAGCTTACCGACAAATTTCCAAAGCGGCGCGCATCATAAGAGGGGCCAGCGGCAGCGGCAATGGTGTTATGGCAATATGGCACCAGATAACACACCCAGCCATCCTCGCAAAGGCGGGAAAGCCGGCTAAAGGCTGAGAGTCTTCAGGCATCGCCAAGGCGTTTGACCAAGGCTATTTCTTAGCAACCCTGCGGTTCCAACTTGGCCTCGTGTCCGGCTAAATGGCCTGAATATTAGACCAAACTTCACCCGCTAACACCACGACACGCACGTAGTACCCAAGTGCCGTTTACCCCGCAGGCGTATATGAAAGCCATAAAGACGATGGTCTAGATCGAAGGTGAGAAGATGAGTAGACGGATGACTTGGTGCCACTAACATTGCCCTCTTGTACCATGGTCCCTTTAACTATAAGGCTATTAGCACGCTCGATGATCAGACAACCGACGCACAGCCAAAAGAGATCACCCGTTTATGACCATCCTGAATTTGTGCGACGGAAACTCTTTGTTCTACGTTTATCACCCGCCGGCTAACAGCGACGGAAAAACCTTCGTTTTCTTCAATGCCCTAACGGGCGATCTAGACATGTGGGAGGGGAATATCGGTGAGGCCTTGCGCGCCGTTGGTCATGGTACGCTAGGTTTCAATTTCCGCGGCCAGCGCGATAGCGATTTTACGCCCGATGTTACGCTAACCCCAAGCCAGATCGTCGCCGACGCAGCGAGGGTCATGGGGCACGTGCAGCCCCCCAGGCCGGTAATGGTCGGGCTTTCCATCGGCGGATTGTTCGCCGCACAACTGCATCTTGGCGGCACGCCCGGTTCACGGGCCGATGCTATTGTCTTGATCAATACCCTGCGCATCGATGGGCCGCGCCTCAAATGGATTAACGAAGCGGTAGTGCGTGGCGCTGAGACCGGCGGGGTAGAACTGTTCAAGGATCTATTTCTACCGTTGCTGTTCGGAGAGAAGTGGCTGGGCGAGAACCGCAGGGACTACCTAAAAGACGATCCCTATACACCGCTCGATCAAGACACCGGTACCTATCAGCTCTTGAAGCATGCTTCCGAGGCCGACTGGAATGTACCTTACGAGAAACTCGACATGCCGGTGCTGGTGATGACAGGCCTTCAGGACCACGTGTTCTATGAAGCAGATGCGGTCAACAGTTTATCGGCTAGACTGCCGAATGCGACGCACTTGGATATCCCGGATGCAGGCCACCTATTGCCGGTTGAGGCGCCTGCGACCTTCAGCCAGGCATTACTCGATTTCGTCATCGACATCTGAACCGTGTCGCTTTGGCATCGATACGCATGGGTAGCCTATTTTGCGGTGTTCGTAAGCGTTCTCGGCCATGCCTCAACCGAATTTTTCGCCGTACTTTCCGGTATCATGGGACCGGAACTTTCAGTTTGGCGTTTCGTGTTGGGCGGGACCGGACTCATCGGCGTCGCACTGGCATTTCCCGATAGCCGCGACTTAATCACACCGCTCCGCACCCATGGTGGCCGCATCGTCACCGTATCGCTGTTTGGCGTCACTGGTGGTTATCTAGTATTTCACTGGTCGCTGGATTTCGCATCCGTACCGCAGGTCGCAACCATCGTAACGGCGGCGCCGATGTTCGTTGGTATCACCAATTACCTGGTCAACCGCCAATCCTTCGGCCTGGCCAAGGTCGTCAGCGGCTGTTGCGCACTGGTCGGCATCGCGCTTTTGATCACTGATGGCTATCTAGCCACCCTAGCGGGCTCGTCGAAAAGCCTGATCGGCGTCTTGATGGCGCTGGCTTGCGCGGTAACGCTCTCCATCTACATGGTTCTTATCAAGTCGGTAGTTGAGGTTTACGGCGCACTCAGGGTCACCACGCTTAGTATTGTTATCGGCGCGATTGGGCTGTGGCTGGTTGTCGGATTTGTGTTCGGCATCTGGGTCAGACCAGCGCGTTTCAATTCCATGTCAAACGGCGCAATCGGCTCACTGCTGACCATCGCCATCTGGAACACGACGATCACTCAGTTTCTTTGGATTGGCGGGCTTGCAGCCGTGCCTGACATCACCCGCGGCAGCTATCTATTCTTTTTGAAACCGGTGATCGCCGCGCTGCTAGCGGTGGCGATCCTTGACCAAGGCCTCACAGCCGTCCAAATCGCGGCTATCTTGCTCGTGACCGCATCCGTTGCGGCGGAGTTCCTGGTGGATCACTTCCGCACCAAATGATCCAACTGAACTCGGGCTATCGAGGTTTAGTCGACCCTCCTAGATCCATTAAAACACCTGTCTAAAAATGACATTCCAAACCGTCCAATAAAAATCAATTAAGCTCTGAGCCCTCGTAATCTAATCCCAAGAAGGCTGGTGATATCTTTCTTTTTACCCAGATGGCGTCAATACAAAACTAAACCATTAAAGGCGTACGTAAGATTGAGGGTCTCGAACCCACCATCAGGAGAAATTCGCCTCCCGCCAGGCTTCCTTGAGGCCGTCACGGAATTCAGGCGCGGCCAATTCGATCAATGCTTCGGCCCGGGCATGAAAGGGCAGGTGGCGAATGCGCTTGGCACCATATTCCGTCACTACGTAGTCAATATCGGTGCGCAAGGCCGTCGCCGCCGTGTTGGCGGGAAGAGCCGGAATGATCCGGGATAGAGATCCTTTTGCGGCGGTAGCGTTGAGGGCCAGGATCGAACGACCGCCTTTGGAAAGTGCCGCAGACCGCATCAGATCGACCGAACCGCCGGTGCCGCTGATCTGCGCGCCATCCAGCATGTCGGCGTTGACCTGGCCAAAAAGATCGACCTGTAGAGCGGAATTGATGGAAACGAAGTTATCGTTCCGGCGCACCACGTCTGTATCGTGAGTATAGGTAACGGGGCGGAACAGCAAGTTTTCCGCCTGTCCAGCCCATTCTATCAACTCAGCAGAGCCCAACGTTGCACCGAATACGGCCTGGCCCTTGTCGATATTCTTGGCAGCACCGTTGGCATTACCGGCCTTGATCAGCGCCATGGCGCCATCGGCCAGCATACCGGAATGGAAACCGAGATCGTTCCTGTCAAAAAGAGCGGCGAGCGTAGCGGAAGGAATGGCGCCGATACCGGTTTGCAGGCAATCACCATCATTGATTAGGTCGGCCACATGGCCGGCGATGGCTAGCACCGTACCATTCATGCGAGGCGCGGGAACGGTGGTCACAGCCCGGCTGCACTTCACAACGAGATCGAGTTGATCCAACCGCATCGTCGGGCTGCCCTTGGGTGCGGGCTGCTGATCATTGATCTCACCGACGATGATCTTTGCCTTGTCGAGCACGGCAGGAAGGAAATCGACGGTAACACCCAGTGACATCGTACCGTCGACATCGGGTTCCGGTAGCTGCACGATGGCCATATCGATGTCGACATCCCGCTCCAGATAGGTATAGATAGCCCGGTATTGCATAGGCAGGAAATCGATCCGCCCACTGGCGATGTTTTCGCGGTTTTCTGGCAGCGCAAAAAATGCTGTCGATTTAGCTTCCGGATGAAGAGTTGAGAAATCGATCTTGTTAATTCCTGGCACCGTCACGCAGACGAAGCGCACTCCGGCACAACAATCGGAGCCCCCCCGGAGCGCATCCAGAGTTTCCGCTGGTTCCGCCGTGCAACTGCCAATGAAGACAGTCATGCCGGGTTTCAGGTGCCCCGCAATCTCTTGCGGTTCGATACAGTTTGTCATGGTGTTATTTCCGATACGTTGGTGATCGGTTTTCAGGCGCTTCGCCTCAAGTTACGGCGAAGGCTAATTTTCCATCCTGTGTCGGATCAGTCATGGTCAATACCCATCAATGAAATCTAAAGAAAAATTACCGTCGCAAAACTGGATAATTCCTCAAATGAAAGCCAAGCATACTGGCCTTCATAGCTCGCGTAAAACGCCGGCCCATTTACGCCGCGTCATTGACTCCACCGCCACCTTGGCGGACAACACTTGCACTCATTGACACCTGAGAATGGAAGTGCCCCATGACCACTAAACGCCACCCATTGATCGCCGGAAACTGGAAAATGAATGGTCTGAAAAAAGACGTGCGTTCACTCGCCGGCGGTCTAGCAAGCAGGGTGAAAAAACTTAACAATCCGACCTTCGAGATGTTGGTCTGTCCGCCGGCACCACTGGTCGGCCTGGTCAGCGAGGTAGTCAAGGGCTCCGGCATCGCGGTCGGCGGCCAGGATTGCCACGCCAGTGAGGCCGGAGCGCACACCGGCGATATCAGTGCGGCGCTGCTCAAATCGATGGGCTGCAAGTACGTGATCGTGGGCCATTCCGAGCGCCGCACAGACCACGCAGAAACCGACAAGGTGGTCAAGGCCAAGGCTGAGACAGCGTTGGTGGCGGGCCTCAAAGTGATCGTCTGCATCGGCGAGACACTTAAGGAGCGCAAGGCCGGCCAGACCTTGAACGTCAATCGAAAGCAGCTTCGCGGATCGCTTTCGGCCGACGCGACAGCGGCCAACACGGTTATTGCCTACGAGCCCGTCTGGGCCATCGGTACCGGCGAAGTTGCCACGCCCGAACAAGCCCAGGAGGTTCACGCCGCAATCCGAGATGTGCTAAAAAGCAAATTGGGCGCTGATCAAGCCGACAAAATGCGTATCCTCTATGGCGGGTCTATGAGACCCGATAATGCCGCAGAATTGCTGGCGCAGCCGGATATCGATGGCGGCTTAATCGGCGGCGCCAGCCTTACAGTTAGGGATTTTTGGGGTATAGCGCAAGCGGTCTGACTTCGTCATTTACGCTTGTCTGTGGTATCTTGGGTGCATAGACGACATCGACTACGACGAAGTTTTGCGAGCCGGGCGGGCGCGTCGTGCAAAGTCGCGGCGTCGAAATACGTCAATCTAAAAATCAAACCGGCACAGGAAAAGCGGCTACCCAACCGCTGCCCCTAGCAAAAGCATAAAACACGCCTGCCGCCGGGGCAGGGAACGACCAACGACTTTCCAGTCAGCTTGGCGTTCTCAATCGCCTTCGCCTCGACCGGTATGTTGCCAATATGTAGCGCCATGGTGATAGCCTAGCTTTGAACAAAATGCATATTCCTACACATCACATGTAGAAACATACATCAATCGGGAGAGGAGGTTGCTTAGCGCTGGGCGAATTGCTTGTCACCGAACATGATACGTCGAGTTTCCTCGTCGATGCCCTTGGTCAGGTCACGGCGCTGGTCGGCCAGCACTTTCATCGCCTTTTCGACCGCTGGGCGAACGCTGATAGCATCAAGCCAGCGCGCCACGTTTGGTAGTTCTTCCAAATCCTGGCCGCGCCTTTGCGGGTTCAACGACCAGGGATAAGTAGCGATATCGGCGATGGAATAGTCATCACCAGCCAGATAGGCGCTCTCGCCCAGACGCTTGTTCATAATTCGGTAAAGTCGACCAGCCTCGTTGGTGTAGCGCTCAATGGCATATTCGACGTTATCCGCCGCATAGGAGCGGAAATGGTGTGCCTGGCCGAACATAGGCCCGACGGGCCCCATCTGGAACATTAGCCACTGCAGCGGCGTGTAGCGCGGTTCCGCATCTTTGGAGAGGAACTTTCCAGTCTTGTCGGCAAGATAGATCAAGATCGCGCCGGATTCGAACAAGGAGTAGGGCCTTCCATCCGGACCGTCGTTATCGATAATCGCCGGAATACGATTATTCGGACTGATGGCTAGGAAATCCGGCTCAAACTGCTCACCCTTTTGGATATCCACGCCATGGATCTCGTGTTCAAGGCCGCACTCGTTCAGCATAATATGAACTTTGTGGCCATTCGGCGTCGGCCAAGTATAAACGTCGATCATGTTGTCTCTCTTGCCCTGTATCATCACCACCGAGCCCGTTGTTGGCCCGTTCAAAGCTCCGTAAGGTGGGGGGAACGGGGAGAGGGTGCAAGCCCCATCTGCTGGGTTACGGAACAATCATTCGTGAACTGAGGATCAAGGATGAGAAACCAAAGACGGATAACCCTCTGTTGCACCTACTTTTCGGCGGCGAAGTATTTTTAGACCCGCGCAGCACTGTTTTC
>CAYXUT010000026.1:0-22160 GCA_964468005.1 uncultured Magnetovibrio sp.
ACATCGAACGCTTCAATCGAACGCTCCGCAACGAGTTGTTGAACGGCGAGATCTTTTGCACATTGAAGGAGGCTAAAGCGCTTATCGACACCAATTTGCCGACGGCGGCTTTCCCCAAAGGAACTTGACCAGTGCTACCGCGTTTTTAGTTGAAACCGGCTCCCGCAATCAGATTGTTAGTGCATGCAGAACGATAATGCCTTCTAAAAACAGTAGGTGCCGGTTGGCATAAAAATGCTGCGGCGTCAGCGGGTTAGTCCATTCGGGGACAACGATCAATATCGACGGCAACAACACCCTGCGCCGCTGGCTGACCATCAGGAACGGCCATAATTAGCCCCCACGCCATCTTATCTAACCGCTGGATTTTGTGATGAACAATCGGACGGAGCCCCCTTTTGCAGAGCTGGTGGGCACTACGTTCACTCTAGATCAACTGAATGAGACTTTTGCCAGTGTTTCGGATAGGTCCATGCTCCCGGCCGCTATCATCCCTTGAGGATAAAAATTTTGTTGGCCGAGACTTTTATTTAGGCCAAATCTGATATGATCTAGGCTTCATCGCTTGAAGATGGGAGAAGACGATCATGACCTACACCCTGGATCAATTTGCCGCCGATTGCCGTGTTGCACTTCAGGTCGATGACGGACCAGGTGGGCGAGAGCAGGTCCGACAATGCGTTGAAAAGGCGCTTAAGGATGGGGGGTTCGTGGCCACTTACTTGGGCGATGACAACAAATCGGAACGCCAGATTCTTTATCAAGACCCGGACCTGGGCTTTTGCATTTGCGCGCATGTTTACACCGACGCCAAGCAAGGCTTGCCGCACGATCACGGACCCACATGGGCGATTTACGGCCAAGCCATTGGCGAGACGGAAATGACGGACTGGCAGATCACCTCCCCACCGGATGGCGACACACCCGGTAAGGTCGAAAAAGTTAAGAGCTATTGGATGAAGCCAGGTGACGCACATGTTTATGAGGCCGGCGCCGTGCATGCGCCATATCGCGATGGCCCAACGCGGCTAATTCGCATCGAGGGTGTGAATTGCGACAACATCCAGCGCACACCATTGGAGGCCGCTTAGGCTTCCTTCATATTCGTGTTTATACCGTACTGCCGACATCAATACACTTAGTGTCCTGTAAGAGGTGGATTCAGCACACCCGCACATAGATCGATAGTGATCAAATTAGGCCTTCAAATGAAGTTTAAGGTCTATATATCTATAAATTAGGCAATGAAGGAATATGAGTTCAATGGCGTTGGTAAAGACTGCACCGTCTGAAAGACAGCTAAGCAGCCTTCATTTCTGCTTTGATTGAGAAGGAGCACTTCATGGCAAAATATACAAATGTGGTTCGTTTCTTAGTTAAGGAAGGTCAACAAGAAGCTTTTGAAAGTCGGTTTAGCGAGGCGCGTCCTTGGAAAGGGCTGCTGCAGCACATCCTCGCAAAAACAAGTGAACGGACTTATGTGGGATACGGGCTATGGGAAAGTGAAGAAGCGATGGTAACAGCCAAGCCTGATATGATTGCTTTGCTCGATACTGCACGGGACCTTTTGGAAGAAATATCACCAGAACTTGGTGTTACAGACCCTGTCTCGGGTACAGTTGTCTTTGAGCTAGACAATTCTTAGCAACGGATGAGTGCTTCGATGTTGTTGACCGCGCCTTCTCTCTTTATGGACGCCGCTATCGAAGTCGGGTTCAAGTAGTTCCTTGGTGCGGATAACTGCTATCCCCAATTTTGCCATAGCGTTTTCTCTAATCGAAACAATCGCCTCTTATTCACTGTCGGTGCCTTCGCCATTCAGAGGTAGTAAATCCAGGGAAGCTGAGTTCATGCAATAACGTAGCCCCGTGGGCGGCGGGCCATCGGAGAATACGTGACCGAGATGTGAATCGCACTTGGCGCAGAGCACTTCCGTGCGACGCATGAAAAAACTAACGTCCTCTTCCTCGCTCACCGCATCGTCGTTCGCGGGGGCGTAGAAACTGGGCCATCCGGTACCGGAATCGAACTTCGTAGCGGCATCAAACAAGGGGTTGCCGCAACAGATGCAAACATAGATGCCCGGATCTTTGCACCCATCGTACTTGCCTGTGAAGGCGCGCTCGGTACCTTTCTGCCGGCTGACCTTGTATTGCTCGGAAGTCAGTTGCTCGCGCCATTCTGCGTCGGTTTTGGTGATTTTTCTCATGTTAGCTGGTCTCCCCTCTTCGCAATTCCATTTTACTGGCATGTAGGGAACATCATCAATCCGCGCAAGCTCTAGCACTATTACGCCTTAAAAGCGTCCGTCGTAGGGGCGCTTGCCGATCGGGCAAGCGATCACGGTGAATGTCTTCGCACCAAAAGCGCTCTCGATGGCAGATGTTAGACCGTCGCGGTCGCTGACTGTAACTCCATGTCCGCCCATGGCATACGCCACAGCAGCGAAATCGGTGGCGCCGAACTCGACGCCCAGGTTGGCCATTTCGTCGTAGCGTTGCTTGAGTTCGATCAGTGCTAGTTGTTCATCGACAAAGACGATAACCGGCAATGCTAGTTTTTTGTCACGCGCGGTGGCCAGTTCTCCCAGGATCATCTCCAGTCCCGCATCGCCGGTGAAAGCCAGCACGGGAACATCAGGATTGGCGAGCTTATGGCCGATGGCCAAAGGCAGCGCCACACCCATGGTGCAAAGTGCGGTGGACTGAATGATCTGGCGCGGGCCGAAGCTCTGCCATTGCTGGCTGAGCAAGATGCGGTGCGCCCCGGTATCGACAGAAACCACGCCATTTCTCGGAAGCGCTGCCCTGGCCGCGTCGATCACCGCCGCCGGCCCCCAGTCCTCGTCCTTGGAAAATGCAGCAAACAGTGCGTCGCGTACCGTGGCCGGTTCGCCATTAGGCCAAGATGCCCTTGGTCTCACGCCGTCCGTAATGGCTGCCAGCCCGGCGCCAACATCGCCGACGAAAGCATGGGTCGATTGGTGTACATAGTGGGTATTGGGGACTGCGGTGAGATCGATTACCACCGGCCTGCCATCGACGACCGGCCAGGGATCAATCCACTCCGCGCGCATCTCGATTGGGTCGTAACCGGCGAGGATGATGACATCGGCGGCATCTATAAGTGGTTTGATGATAGCGAAGGATTTTGGCGACAAGCCATGGCCGCCGAGCGCCAGTGGGTCATCCTCGGCGAGCACACCTTTTGCCTTGTAAGTTGTCAGTAGTGGAATATTGAGTTGGCGTACGGCATTAGCCACGGCTGCATGCGCACCATGATGCAGCACGTCGACCCCTGCGATCATCAACGGGCGTTCTGCCTTGGCGATTGCGGCGCGCGCCACATCGAGTTCCGCCCCTGATGCCGGCGCCATGACTGCCCGGCGAGGGGTGGGGGGCATGGGTTCACCTTCAAAGTTCTTCTTGGCAAGCGAAATAGGCACGTCCAGATGCACCGGCCCCGGTCTTCCTTCCATAGCGATAGATAGAGCCTTATCGACGATGACATCGACAGCGCCATCGGCAACCGTGAAGCTCGCCTTGGTGATGGGAGCGAGCACGCTTTTATGATCAAAAACTTGGTGCGTGAAGCTGTGTGTATCGGCAGTGTCGATGCAGCCTGTTAGGAAAATCAACGGCACCTGATCCTGCCAGGCATTAGTAACGGTGTTGATGGCGTTGACCACGCCGGGGCCGACGGTTGCCATCAGGACGCCGGGCGCGCCGTCAGCATGGTGCGTGCCCTCCGCCATGAAGCCGCCAGTGTTCTCGTGTTTGACAAGGTGAAACTGGATGCCGGCATCTTCAAGCGCCGCCATCAAGGTCAAAACCTCGCCGCCCGGGATGCCGAAGGCATGCCTACAACCGGCTTGGTGAAGGCGCCTGGCGATGATATCGGCGTTATTGGTCATGGCGAAAATCTCTTCAGCCGCGGCCCATATGGTAGAATTCGTCGTTGGGGCGCATGGAGGTCATGTTGGCGAGCCGGTTGCTCATCCCGAAAAATGCGGAAATGGCGCCGATATCCCAGATATCATCATCCCTAAAGCCGTGGCTGCGAAGCATTTCGAAGTCCTCGTCGCCGACCTCGGCGGAGCGTTGCGACACTTTCATGGCGTAATCCAGCATAGCCATTTGCCGATCCGTGATGTCGGCCTTGCGATAGTTGACAGCCACCTGGTCGGCTATCAACGGATCCTTGGTGCGGATGCGCAAGATGGCGCCGTGCGCGATGACACAGTACTGGCAACCATTGGCATTCGAAGTGGCGACGACGATCATCTCACGCTCCGCCTTGGTCAGTCCTTCGTCCTTTTCCATCAAGGCATCATGGTAGGCGAAGAAGGCGCGACATTCGTCGGGTCGGTAAGCCAAGGTCAGGAACACATTCGGCACAAAGCCAGCCTTTTCATGCACGGCCAGTATTTTTTCACGTATATCGTCCGGCAGGTCTTTCAACTCGGGCACTGGAAACCGGCTTATCGGATGTTCGCTCATAACTTCACCTCAGTTTTTGCCTTCATCGGCTAGCTTGGAATAGCCGTCACGGGCTTGCGGTACTTTCATGCCAAGAATTTTCGACGCCACGAGGTTGCGTAGTACCTGCGCCGTACCGCCGCCGATGGTAAACATACGGGCATCTCTATACATGCGTTCCAAGGGCAAGTTACGGGAATAGCCAGCGGCGCCGAACACCTGTAGCGCGTCGCTGGTCGCCTTGATCGCCATGTCGGCGGTAAACACTTTGGTTTGTGCGGCCAGCAACATGTCGGGAAAGCCGGACCCGGTCATCTCGGCGCTGACGGCGGCCTTGTAGACCATATTTTGGGCGGCGGCGATCTGGATCGACATGTCGGCTAGCATCCATTGCAGGCCCTGGAATTCGGCGATTGGGCGGCCAAATTGATGGCGCGTGCGGGCGTACTCAAGCGCCTCGTCGTAGGCACCCCCGGCAATGCCCAATGCCACTGTGGCGGCACCGACGCGCTGTGCATTGTAAGCATTCATCAGCCCCGCGAAACCGTGCTTAATGCCTTCCGGCGGCACTACCATCATGCTTTCGTGCACTTGCATGTCCTGGAAGATGATCTCGCTTTCGGGGATACCGCGCAGACCCATGGCCGGCTCGCGCCTGCCGATGGTAAGACCTGGCGTCTGGTCGCGTACCGCGATGAAACCACCGATGCCTTTTTCCTCGCCGTCCTCGAAGACGCGCGCAAAGATCAGATGCAAGCGCGACACGCCGCCACCGGTGATCCAGTGCTTGGTGCCGTTAATGATGTAGGTGTCGCCTTTCTTGTCGGCACGGGTCGACATTTCTGTCGCCGCGCTGCCGGCGTTCGGCTCGGTGATGCAGATGGCTGGTTTGTCGCCATCCAGCACTAAGCCAGCGGCCAGTTGCTTTTGTTCTTCCGAACCGTATTTCATGATCGCGCCGATGGCGCCCATGTTGCCTTCGACCGTGATGCGTCCCGTAACGCCACAGACCTTAGCCATCTCCTGGACCACTAAAACCACGTCCATGTAGCAGGCTCCCTGACCGCCGTATTTGGTTGGGATGGTCATGCCCATGAAACCGGCCTCCATCAAAAGCGCCACGTTGTCCCAGGGATATTCCTCGGTGCGATCGACCTCTGCGGCGCGTGGTGCGATCTTGTCTCTCGCCAGACGCCGAGCCGCTTCTTGAATGGCGCGTTGTCTGTCGCTCAGTTCATACACGTTTCCATCTCCATCCGATCCAACCTAAATTAATTCGTCGTCGCGCAGTGCCTGTCGTCCGGCATCGTCGAGGCCGAGAAGCTCTTCCAGAACCTCATCCGTATCAGCGCCCATGACGGGTGGCGCCTTGCGATAGGTTACGGGGGTTTTAGAAAGCTTCAGCGGGTTACCCAGGAGGTCAACACTGCTCGACCCGGCCAGTGCGTGCGGCATGGATATTCGCATGCCGCGGTGCAGGACGTGCGGGTCCTTGAAGGTTTGCTCCAGGTTACTAACAGCGCCCGAAGGAACGCCCAATGCCGAAAGGCTGTCGATCCATTCACCCGACGTCTTGGTTACCGTGAGCTCGCGGATCTCGTTGGCCAGGTCTTCGCGGTTATGCAGGCGTTGCTCGTTGGTGATGAAACGCGAATCGCTGGCTAGTTCAGCCTTGCCGGCAAAATCACAGAACTTCGCAAACTGGCGATCATTGCCGACAGCCAGGATGAAATAGCCGTCCGATGTGGGGAACACCTGATAGGGCACAATGTTTGGGTGGGCGTTGCCCCGCCTGAGCGGAATTTCACCGGACAGAAAATAATTGGTCGCCTCGTTGACCAGCCAGGCAATTTGGGTGTCCAAAAGCGCTACGTCGATCATTTGTCCCTCGCCGGTTTTATCGCGGTGGCGGAGCGCGGCTAGGATAGCGTTCGATGCGTACATCCCACACATCACATCGGCGATACCGACGCCGACCTTCACCGGCTCGCCTGTCGGTTCGCCCGTCAAGCTCATGATGCCGCCCAAGCCCTGGGCCAGGAAGTCATAACCGGCGCGCGGCGCATAGGGGCCAGTCTGGCCAAAACCGGTGATGGCGCAATAGACCAACGAGGGGAACTCGGCCTTTAGGTCATCGTAGCCGAGCTTGTATTTCTCCAAGCCGCCGACCTTGAAGTTGTGCACCAGAACATCGCAATGCCGTAGCATGCGCTTCAACAGATCGACACCCGCTGTTTTCGCCATATCGACGGTAACCGAGCGTTTGTTTCGGTTAGAAGAAAGGTAGTAAGCGCTTTCCGAGGTGTCTTCGCCGTCACTATCCTTGACGTAGGGCGGGCCCCATTTGCGTGTATCGTCACCCGCGCCAGGGCGTTCAATCTTGATCACGTCGGCGCCGAGATCGCCGAGCAACTGCGTGCAGGTCGGGCCAGCCAGGATGCGGGTTAAGTCAAGGATGCGGAGCCCCTGCAAGGGGCCGGTGGTTTGCTGTTCTGGCATGTGTTCTGTTTCCAAGGCGCGGCCATCCTATCCCTCACAAAACTTTAAGAAAAACGAATAATATCGAAGGATTAAATTGACCAAAATTTACGACTAGATCGCGTCAGAACCTAGACGCAAGTGCTCCTGATGGAGCCCGTAGACAAGCAGTGCCTTCTCCGCTCCAGCGTGTTGGGTTCACGCCCACCTGCAAGGTGCCGAACAATTGGTTCCGATCGAAAGCGTCCTTCAATCCACCGCTAAACGAAAAAGCCTTCCGCGTTCATTCGAACAAGACCTCGCCCTCAACGATCAGCACCAGCGGCCTAGTGGTGTTGAGCCGGACGCTCACAATTACGTGAGTTTTTGACAGCCGCCACCTTGAGCCTTGCTTCATCAATAACCCAGTGACGGCGCATGTGGGCCAAGGGGAAAATAGCGATGCCCAACGGGCTGTTGATGAGACCTGAGAGCTTTCGCAAGAGACCGATTCGATGTTTATCAGTACGCGCAGATGTAGCAACCGCGTAATTACGGCAACAAACGTGGCAGGCCGGGACCAAGCTGTAGCTGAAGGCGAAGAAATCCTTTCGCATGGCATCTTGTTTCACAACGTGGTCGAGTTTCTTCGCGACGCGATTGAAACTATCACTGCGAGGCAAGGACAGGAAGGCGGTGGAAGACTACGTCAGGGGGCTTGAGGAGAGGACAGCGGACGAGCCTATTCCTTAGGGCGATTTATTCATTGAGTGCGGTCACGTGCCGGCAGCGGGGTGCGGCGGTCAGCCATGACCAAAGCGGCATTCACGCCGCTGTCCTCTCCATGCACCCTTAACAATTTTTGCTCGCCGGTGATTTCTCTGATTGTTCGTTCCAACATGGCTTGGCCCTCCTTTCCGGAATGTTTGTTTTGAAGATTTGAGTTGACCCTAGGACAAAATACGCGCGGTTATGTTGACCGAGGCCAAAATCGGTCATCAATCCGGGTTTTTCGTTTCCAGTCGCTTGGTGTAAAAATGCGGGATTATGGAGAATTTCATGAAAGCCACGGCCCCCTCATCCAACCGACCCAGGTCGAGAAGAGCTTCGGCATGGCCGCCTTGGCCTCACGGCATCTGGATGCTTCGTCGCGCCGGGCAACGGCCGCCATTTCAATCGCTAGCGGATTGCCGAGGAACGTTTCAAGGTACCCCGTAGCCAGCATGCGAAAATTCTGGAGCCGACGGGGTAGGAAAAAAGCATGATTTTAGAAAAAGAAACCGTCCAAAAGTTCCGCGAAAACGGTGCGGCGGCCTTACCCGGCGCGTTCGCCGACTGGGTCGATAAGCTGCGCGCCGGCGTGGCCTGGAACATGGAATCGCCCAGTTCCGATGTTAGGATTTACTACGGTGAAAAAGAGACTGACGGTAGCGGCAAATTCTTTGGTGACTATTGCAATTGGCAACGCATCCCTGAGTACGAAAAGTTCATCTTCAACTCGCCGGCGGCAAAACTAGCCCGCCAACTCATGGGCGCCGAGACCGTCCAGCTGTTCCATGAGCATGTCTTTGTCAAGGAGGCGATGGCCAACGTGGGGACGCCGTGGCACCAGGACATGCCCTATTACTGTATCGATGTCGAACGGTCAGTCAGCTTCTGGATTCCCCTGGATGATGTGCCGCGTGAACGTACACTTGAATTCGTTGCCGGATCTCACTTGTGGGGCAAGCATTTCCGCCCCGACCGCTTCAACGGACAGCCGCTTAATCAGAATGACGGCATGGAGGCCATACCGGATATAGATGCCGACCGTTCAAGCTACGATATCCTGGGTTGGGCATTGAAAGCGGGCGATGCGGTTGCCTTCGATTTTAGGACTGTGCATGGTGCACCGGCCAATAAAAGCACATCGTCCGCACGCCGGGCTTTCGCGCTTCGGCTGGTCGGAGACGGCGCGGTATTCAACCGCCTGCCTGGTCGGGTCTCGTCCCCACCCTTTCCCGACGTAGTGCTTGATAACGGTGCGCCGTTGGATGGAGAGCAGTTTCCACTCTTGCTTTCGGCCAAGAAGCCCTAACGCCCTTTCCATTGGGGCTTGTGTTTTTCATTGAACGCACGGCGCGCCTCTAGGCTATCTTCCGAACCGAACGCATCGGAAACTACCTTCAGGGCTTTCTCCGGTACGTTGGCGAACGGCTCGTCCTCGATGGCGTACATGAACTCGCGGGTGATCTTCAAGGTATAGGGAGAGAGTGCTGCAATCTCCGATGCCAGCTTCATGGTCTCGCCACGGAGTTGGTCCTTTGGAACGGTGCGGGTGATGATGCCGATCCGTTCGGCTTCGGCGGCCGATATGGTCTTGCCGGTATAAATGAGTTCAGCAGCCTTTATGCGCCCGATGATGCGCTGCAGGAACCAAACATGCATGCCGGGCGGAATGCCGGCATTAGGAACGCCCGGATAACCGAACTTGGCGTCGTCCGAAGCGATGACCATGTCGCAACCGTAAGCCATGGTGCAGCCGCCTTCCTGGGCGAAACCGTGCACCATAGCGATCATCGGTTTGGTCATGGCGCGGCAGCGCTGCATCTGCTCGACGTAGAACACGCGCAGGAAATCTTGCATGGCGTCCGAGCCGAACTCCTTGGCGTGCTTCAGGTCCATGCCACCGGACAACCCCTTGCCCGCACCCGACAGCACCACGACGCGAACGCTATCATCCTTATCAGCACGCTCGAGCGCCGCTAAATATTCCAACGCCATGTCGCGGTGGATCAGGTTCAGTGGCGGACGGTCAAGAACGATCTCAGCAATCCCATCTTTTGCCTCGTAGAGGATGAATTCATATGTCTCGGTCATCGATCTTAGCTCAAACGATCTGGTTGTAGAGTTGCGTTTCGCCCCGCCAAAGGCGCTCTAGATTCTCCAACAAGATATCGAGGACGTTCTCCTCGTAGTCCTGGGTTTCGCCGGCGGTATGCGGCGTGAGGATGACATTCGACATGTCCCAAAGCGCCGAACCGGTGTCGAGTGGCTCTTCTACCGTTGTGTCGATGCCCGCACCCGCGATGGCGCCTGATAATAGCGCTTCGATCAGTGCCGGCTCATCGACGCAGCCGCCGCGCGCCACGTTGATCAGGTAGGCGTCTTCGCGCATGGCGGCGAGCGCGCCGCCATCGATGATATTCGCCGTCTCTTCAGTCAGGGGGCAGGTGAGGGCAACGTAATCGGCGCGAGGCAGCAGCCCTGCAAACGCCTGCGGCGTATGCACCTCGTCAACTAAATCCTTGATGGCATTGATGTTACGCCGGATACCGATGACGTTCATCTCAAATGCCTTGGCGAGCCTGGCGAGCCGGCTGCCGATAGCTCCCATGCCGAAGATGATGAGAGTTTTGCCTGCCAGTTCGGCCTCGCGCCGGGAAATGTCAGAGATCATGCCACGCCAATGTTTGGCGCGCTGGTTGTCGCGGGCAAGATGGATCTTCCTGACCAGGCCGAGCATCAGGGCCATGGCGTGATCGCTGACGGCGTTGACGTTGACGCCGGACGCATTGGCGAAACGCAATCCCTTGGTGGTCAGCGCATGGAGGTCGAACTGATTGTAGCCCGCACCGCATGCCTGGATAAACTTGAGGTTGGCGCCAGTCTCGATATAGGCGTTGTTCCAAAATCCCGTAACGACCAGCACATGTCCTTCGCCGATGCGTGCAGAAGTCTCTTCCAGGGTCCGCGTCTCAATAAATTTTAGCCCCGTGCCGCGCACTTCGAGGCAAGCTCCGAACTGGTAGGCCGAATGAGCGAAATGAACGATGAGTTCGTCTTTCGTTGGAAACCCGTTCAACGATGCCTCCTTATTGTGGGTCGTCAGATTAGCCGCGTCCCGTAAGGGTTACAAGATAGGGCTGGTGAGTTGCTGACAAGGATAACCATTGACCTTTTTTTGTTATACATAATATATAATTTATGAAATCGGGATGGGGAAATGAACGCATTCATTACAAAAAAAAGATCTGGCCGAGGACTGCTTGCTACAAGCCATCCGCGTTGGGCGTTATCGTCCTGGAGACAGGTTACGGCAGAACGAGATCGCCCACGACTTGGGCCTTTCCAGCACGCCGGTGCGCGAAGCACTAACCGACTTGGTTGGTAGTGGCCTTGTCACCTATGAGCAGCATTGTGGCGTGCGGGTGCGCGAAGTCGAATCCGAGCAGGTGCGCCAAGTCCATGAGGAGCGAAAATTGATTGAGTATGAAATTTCAAGGCTGGCTTTTCGGGACATGACGGAGGCTGGCAAAGCGGCTCGCAACGCTTTGTGATGATATGGAAACGCACTTCAAGGCCGGTTTCATCGAAAAGGTCATGGCAGCGGATAAAAAGTTTCATCTGGCCATCCTGGATACCTGCGGCAACCCTTACCTGGTGGAGGCCGCGCATCAGCTTTGGGACGGGTTTCCACGCTATTTCGTTTGGCTGTCGGAGGGCCGCATGGCGCAGTCCATGAAGGAACATTGGCGCATGGTCAGGGCGCTCAAGAAAGCCGACGAAAAAGCCTTCTCCAAGACAGTCTGCGCGCATTTAGAAAATTCACTCGCCATGGTGTTGTCGTATGTTAACGATAGGCGGAAAGAAAAAGATGACGGATAAACAGGCCGGAAGCGTTCTCAAACAGGCCGCCGATGAATACCTGGTGCGTTACGGTGGCGACCAGTTCGACAATCTGTTCTCATCTGCCAAGGGCACAGTTGTGGTCGACGAAGAGAGCCGCGAAATCCTCGATTTCACGTCGGGGCAGATGTGCGCCACGGTTGGGCATAACCACCCGGCCATCGTCGCCGCCGTAGAGGACGCAGGCCAGAAGGCGTTGCATATGTTTTCCGGCATGATCCCAGAAGTGGTGGCGGAACTGGGCGCCAAGCTGGCCGCATGGCTGCCGGCGCCACTGAAGAGATCCTTGTTCCTCAATACTGGCGGCGAAAGCAACGAAGCGGCGCTGCGCATGGCCAAGATGTATACTGGCGGACACGAGGTGTTGGCGCTCGGGGGGTCGTGGCACGGCACTGGCGCCGGCGCCGGCGCGGTCTCTTATGCCAGCGACCGGCGCGGCTATGGTCCGACATTGCCGGGCGTCTATGTGATGCCAGAGCCCAACGCCTACCGCTGCCCTGTCGAACACTGCCGTGACAAATGCGACAAGACCTGCCTGCGGGTCGGGCTCAACATGTTCGATATGGCATCAAGGGGCGAGGGTGCGGCGATCATCGCAGAGCCGATCCTTAGCGCCGGTGGAGTACTGGTGCCACCGGATGACTACTTCGTCTCGCTGAAGGAAGAGGCTGAAAAACGCGGCATGCTTCTCATCCTGGACGAGGCGCAGACGGCATTCGGGCGCATCGGCGTAAAGTTCGGTGCCGAGCGGTTCAATACCGTGCCAGATGTCATGGCGGTCTCCAAGACCCTGGGTGGCGGTGTGCCCCTGGCGGCGACCATCACCTCCGACGAGATCGAGGAAAGTGTGCACGAAAAGGGTTTTACCTTCTACACTAGTCACGTCGCCGATCCTTTGCCAGCGCAGGTAGGTTTGGCCGTGCTGTCGGTGATCGAGGATGAGAACCTGGTCGAGCGTTCCCGCGAAAGCGGTGACTATCTCAAGGGCTTGTTAATGGATCTGCAGCAGAAATACGAATGCATCGGCGATGTTAGGGGTGAGGGCCTGTTGCTCGGTGTCGAACTGGTTAAGGACCGCGAAAGCCGCGAGCCCGACCACGAACTCGGCGCGGTGACAACGGATAAATGCTTCAAACTCGGCCTTTCCATGAATATCCGCCGCCGGCCCGAACGCGGCGCCGTGTGGCGCATCGCACCGCCCTTAAACGTTAGCCGTGAAGAGATGGACCGAGGTGTCGTCATCCTCGATCAGGCGCTATCAGAAAGCCTCGATCACCTGGCCCGCTGACCGCCCCCGACATTGAAAGCCGGGATCGAGCCGGGCATAGTTCAACCACCGCTTTAATGGTTTTCGGTAGGGGGATGAGGCTGGGATATCGCGCGGCTAACGGCACTGGGCACGGGTGCGGGGGCGTGCATCGGGCGTGCCACCGCGCTGGCGCTGTGCGAGGCGGGATGCCGGGTTATCGTCTGCGGCCGCCGGAGAAAACCGCTGGACGCCGTGGCTGGTAATGCATCTGGCGAGATTCTGGCACATGAACTCGATGTTACGAACAATGTGGCCGTTGATGCATTGCCCGCCAGCTTGGCCGAAGGCTGGCGTGACGTCTCGATCCTGGTCAATAACGCGGGCCATGAAGTCGGCGGGCGTAAGCTTTTTCATGAAGGCTCGGCCGATGATTGGGAGGCGATCCTTTCCACCAATCTTCTCGGCACATTTCGCGTTGCCCGCGCCATCGTACCGGGCATGATCGAGCGTGGGTCTGGTCATATCGTCAATATGGGCTCTACATCGGGAATTATGGCTGGCATAAAACGCACAGCTTATGCAGCGTCCAAGTTCGCCGTGCACGGTTTCAGCGAGTCCCTCCGGCGCGATTATGCCGGCAAAAACATACGTGTCACCGAGATCAACCCCGGCATCGTCAGGACTGACTTTGCCGAGGCGCGTTGGGACGATGCTGAAAAGGCCAAGAAATTCTACGAGTCCTTCGACGATTCCATGGAGCCCGAAGACGTCGCTGCCGGCGTTGTCTACGCGCTGACGCAGCCGAAGCGCGTCAATGTCTCGCAGATCGTCCTCATGCAATCTTCTATGCTTTAGAAGCCCAGATATGACGGACTACCCGCCAATCTATTTCGCCCCCGACATGCTAGCCGACAAGGTGGCGCTGGTTACTGGCGGTGGCACTGGCATCGGGCGGATGACGGCGATCCAACTGGCGCGCTCGGGAGCACGCGTCGTAATATACTCCCGACGCTTGGAGGTTCTGAAAGCTTGCGCTACCGAAATCGAAGCCCTGGGTTACGAGAAGGTGCTCTGCATAGCTGGCGATACCCGCGAACCCGACCAGGTCGAGGCCGCCCTTGTGCGCGTCAAAGAGGTGCACGGCCGACTGGATATTCTGGTCAACAATGCCGGTGGACAATTTGCCGCCGCCGCCAAGGACATCTCCAACAAAGGTTTCGCCGCGGTCATCACAAATAATCTGGTTGCGTCCTGGCACGTGACGAGCACGGCTGCGCGGCAATTCATGTTGGAGAACGGGGGCAAAGTAATATTCGTCACTGCCGCGCACCGTTCCGGGTTTCGAGGGTTCTCGCATACCGCATCGGCGCGCGGCGGTGTCGCGGCCTTAGTCAAGTCTCTGGCCGCCGAGTGGGCTGAATATGGCATACAGCTTAATGCCGTGGCACCCGGAACAGTCGAGGTCGACGCCATGGCTCAATATCCGATTCCGCGTGAGCGCTGGGACGCACAGAAACGTAACCTGCAGGACCGCATGGGCCGGCCCGAAGATATCGCCAACACCATAGTCTTTCTCGCCTCGCCGATGAGCCATTTCATTACCGGCGAGGAGTGGTACGTGGATGGCGGCGAGACGCTGAATCTAGCGCACGACAGTCGCGAGCTGATCGACGACGATATGTTCAAGTCGCGCAAGAGCGTTGACAACAAATGAGTAACACCCGCCCAAAGCCATATAAATCGGACGTTGCGGGCTGGCTTGAAAGCCTAAATACAAAGGGTGGTTTGTTTCCGAAGCGCTAAGATTGGTCTCGCCATGTCTCGGCGTTTGCGAGTTGACTGTATAGTAGCCCATGATCGCTACGCGTCTTCAACTACCGGGCGGCAGTCGCCGGCCAAGAGGCGCAGGATCCGCTCCATTTCTTGAACGAATCGGATAACGTGGATCATGGGCTGGCCCCACGATAAACATGGCATTTGAGATGCCTTGGCCGGAGTTCTCTCAGTAAATTGGGGCCGGATCATTGTTCGGGAATCTACGGTACAGTAAAATTCCGTGTTTTTATCTCATTTTCCCAACCTCGATCGCTTTCTTTACCGCCGCCAACTTGTTCATCAGGTGCGACTTCAACAGAACGGCAAGCCGGGCTCCGTTTCGGGCCTCGAATGCAGCAAGGATCGCCTCGTGCTCGACCATGGCCTGGTCCCAGCGGGATTGGCTGGCGTTGGCGATGTAGCGGACGCGGCGGATGCGGCCCGCCAAAGCGTCGTAGACACTGGCTAGGGTCGGGGTACCCGCAGTCTCCATGATCTTGCGGTGGATATTCTGGTTCAGGCGGAAATAGTCTTCGCGTTCGCCACGGGTGTGATGTAGTGCCATCTGATAGTGCAACGGCTTGACCTCGGCAATATCGGTATCAGTGGCACACACGCATGCCAACTCTCCGGAAAGTGCCTCAAGCGCGCCCATCACGGGAAACAGTTCCTCGGTATCTTCCGGAGTGAGTTGTGCAACTCGCGCACCGCGATTAGGCAACAACGTAATCAGGCCCTCGGGTGCCAGAACTTTCAGCGCTTCGCGAAGCGGCGTCCTGGAAATTCCAAAACGGGCACAGAGATCCTTTTCCGATACACGCGTTCCCGGCATCAGTTCGCCGGCAAAAATCAGATCGCGTAGATGCTCAACAATTTCCTCATGCAGCAACGGTGGACGGACCAGCTCATCGTTTGCTGGATTTTCTTGCAAGAAACGCTCCACAGAACCTTCCACGGTTTAAACCTCCCCTTTCACCAACGCGCGCTCGAGAACCGAAGCGACGTGTTCGGCCTGACGCTCGGTCTCCTCGGTTATCAGGTGGCGGCAACTGGTACCATCCGCAACGATCAAGCAATCATCATCGGCGTCACGGACTGCCGGCAACACAGCATCTTCACCCATGCGCTTGGAGATTTCGACGTTTTCCAGATCATATCCAAAAGCTCCGGCCATGCCGCAACAACTGCTCTCAATGGTTTCGATCTTGAGCTCCGGCACCAGACCGAGCGTACGCTCGACGCTCCCCATGACTGCAAACGCCTTCTGATGGCAATGCCCGTGCAGTAAGGCCTTTTTTTCGGGAAGCGATTGCAACGGCAATTTAAACCGGCCGGCATCCAACTCGCGCGCGACAAATTCCTCAAATAACAAAGCCGCATCGGCCAAGCGATCGGTTTCGTCTCCGGGAAGCAAAACCTTGAATTCATCACGTAACGTCAGCAGGCACGAAGGCTCGAGCCCAACCACCGGCACGCCACGCTCAACCAGCGGCAAAAGCACATTCAGCGTACGCCGTGCTTCCTCACGCGCCTCATCAACCAGTCCGGCGGCGAGAAATGTTCGCCCGCAACACAAGGGTCTCCCTCCATTTTGCGGTTTAGCGAGATGCACCTTGTATCCCGCCGTGCGTAGCACCGCCCAGGCGGCACGGGCGTTTTCCGGCTCAAACCACGTCGAGAAGGTATCCGCCCAGAGCACAACCTCCGGGCCGCCACCCTTCGCCAGTTCGCCAATATCGGTGCGGAACGGCACCAGGCTCCAGGCGGGTAGTCTCCGCTCAGCGCTGAGCCCGGCAATGGCCTGGCTAAGGCGTGCCATGCCCGGCACGCGGTCGCGAAGGTTCAGGAGCCAACCGAATTTGGAAGCGATAGGCGCGTAGCGCGGCAGGTAGGCAACAAGCCTGTCGAACAACCGAAGCCCATGGCGGTTGGTGTAGTGATACAAGAACTCTACCTTCATGCGCGCCATGTCGACACCGGTCGGACATTCGCGCTTGCAGCCCTTGCAGCCGATACAAAGCTTCATGGTGTCATACATGGCATCACTGGTAAGCGCATCAGGGCCCAGCTGCCCGGAGATCGCGAGGCGCAGCGTATTGGCGCGGCCGCGGGTTAGATGCTGTTCTTCACCGGTGGCGCGAAAACTCGGGCACATGACACCGGCATCGCGCTTGCGGCAAGCACCATTGTTGTTGCACATCTCCACCGCGCCTGAGATCCCCCCCCACTCCGACCAATCGAGGGCCGTATCCGGCATCTTGACCTCATAGCCAGGCCTGAACCGAAACAATGACCGGTCGTCCATCTTCGGGGCATCGACAATCTTGCCTGGGTTCATGATGCCTTGGCCGTCAAAACTATTCTTTACTTTCTTAAAGGTATTGATCATCGGCGCTCCGAACATGGGCTCGTGGAAATCGGAACGCACCAAGCCGTCACCGTGTTCGCCCGAGTGCGAGCCCTTGTATTCGCGCACCATCTCGAAAGCGGCTTCCGCTATATCGCGCATCTTCTGGGTATCGACCTCAGTCTTGAGGTTTAGCACTGGGCGTACGTGCAAACACCCGACAGAGGCATGGGCGTACCATGTACCAGTGGTACCGTGTTTTTCGAACACCTCGGTCAGGCGCTGGGTGTAATCGGCCAGATCTTCCAAGCGCACTGCGCAATCCTCAATGAAAGAGACCGGTTTTCCCGCCGTTTTCATGGACATCATGATGTTGAGCCCGGATTTTCGCACTTCCCAGATGGCTTTTTGAAAACTTGGATCGACAGCTTCAACAACGCTGTTCGGAAATCCGAGATCGGCCATGAGTTTGCCCAAGTCCTTGAGCATGGCAAGCTGTTCATCCGCATCATCGCCAGCAAATTCGACCAGCAGCACGGCTGCGGGACTGCCCTGAATGAAGCGCTCAATGGTCGGACGGAATATATCGATATCGCGCGCCAAATCGATCATTGTCGCATCGGCCAGTTCCACCGCCGTCGGCCCCAACTTGACGATATGCTGGGTCGAATCCATAGCCTGATAGAATGTCGGGAAATGGCAGACACCCAATGCCTTGTGCCTGGGCAGTGGGCTTAAGTCGAGTTCCAAACGTTTCGTGAAGGCGAGCGTACCTTCCGAACCAACCAAGAGGTGCGCCAAATTGGGATGGGTCAAGGGCTTGCCCATGGTCGCCTTGGCCCACTCGCCGCGCGGCGGCCCGCCCGGCAATAATGCATCAACGTTATAACCGCCGACACGGCGCATGAGATCGGGAAACCCGGCAGCAATCGTATCAACATGTTTTCGGCCTAAATCCAACAGTCCACGCACCAGCTCACTTTGGCTGTCGGTCAGATACGCCAAAGAGGCATTGTCGGAAACCTCACCGAAGGTCATGGCCGAGCCGTCAGCCAAGATGGCGTCGATGGCGTGGACGTTGTCGCGCATGGTACCGTAGACGATGGACCGCGCGCCGCAGGAGTTGTTGCCGGCCATGCCGCCGATGGTGGCGCGACTGGATGTCGAGACATCTACCGGAAACCAGAGCCCGTGAGCCTTTAAATAGGCATTGAGATGATCGAGCACGATACCGGGTTCAACGGCAACACGCTGTTTCCCCGCATCAAAATCGAGCACTTGGTTCAGGTGTTTGGAGCAATCGAGGACGATAGCCTCACCGACCGTCTGGCCGCATTGCGATGTGCCGCCGCCGCGTGGCAACACCGCGACCCCTTCATCGCTGGCAATCTGGATGACGCGGGTGATATCTTCCGCCGACTTCGGTATGACGACGCCGATGGGCTCGACCTGATAGTGCGAAGCGTCCGTGCTGTATCGGCCCCGAGTGAACGGGTCAAACTGGACTTCACCTTCGATTTCACCGGAAATACGACCCGCCAGACGCGGATCGCCGATGCGGCCACTGCCAGTCAAGCTGGGCTTGCTCAAACCCATTTCCCGTTCCCTTGAAATTATTTTACGGACCGTATCATTCTGAATTTAAAATGTAAATTTCTGTTGAATATAGGGGTTGTCGCCTCAAAAAATGAATGCATAATTCGAAAATCTGATTTCCAATCGCTAGAGGGGGCGCCGCCATGGCTTTTCACAGCGGCCGACATTTTTTGCAAATTCCAGGCCCGAGCAACGTGCCCGACCGGATACTTCGTGCGATCAACAACCCGACCATGGACCACCGAGGGCCCGGGTTCGCTAATCTCGGCCACGCCTGCCTGGATGGCCTAAAGAAGGTGTTCAAGACCGAAAACCCGGTGATCATCTATCCGGCCTCCGGTACCGGTGCTTGGGAAGCGGCGTTGGTCAACTCGCTTAGCCCGGACGAAAAGGTCTTGATGTTCGAGACCGGCCAGTTTGCCAGCCTGTGGTACGAGCTCGCCACGCGCATTGGTATCGCGCCGGAATTCATCGAAGGCGATTGGCGCGGCGGTGCAGATGCGGCGCGAATCGAAGAGCGCCTTCGCCAAGATATTGGCCACGAGATCAAGGCCGTTTGCGTCGTCCACAACGAAACCTCGACGGGAACGACGACCAATGTCGCGAATGTGCGCGCCGCCATCGATGCCGCCAACCACCCCGCGTTGTTGATGGTTGATACCATTTCCTCGCTGGCTTCCATCGACTACCGCCACGACGAATGGGGCGTCGACATCACGATTTCCTGCTCGCAGAAGGGCCTAATGCTGCCGCCGGGCTTGAGTTTTAACGCGATCAGTGACAAGGCCTTAGCCGCGCACGAAACCGCCAAACTGGCACGTTCCTATTGGGACTGGTCGGCTATGATTGCTAACAACAAGTCGGGCTACTTCCCCTATACGCCGGCGACC
The DNA here is from genome assembly GCA_964468005.1 of uncultured Magnetovibrio sp. Classification (GTDB taxonomy): domain Bacteria; phylum Pseudomonadota; class Alphaproteobacteria; order Rhodospirillales; family Casp-alpha2; genus TMED8. Next base: position 19,501 of record CAYXUT010000026.1, read on the forward strand.
AATCTGCTTTACGGCCTCAAAGAGGCGCTCAATCAGCTATTCGAGGAAGGGCTGGACAATGTCTTCGCCCGCCACGACCGCCATGCGAAAGCCACTCGTCGTGCCGTGCAAGCCTGGGGACTAGAAAACCTTTGCAACAACCCGGATGAATATTCATCAGTCCTGACCGCCGTCATGGTGCCAAATGGCCATGATGCCGATCACGTGCGCGGCGTGATCCTAGACAACTTCAACATGTCACTCGGCACTGGCCTCGGCAAAGTTAAAGGTAAGGTCTTCCGCATCGGGCACCTGGGTGATTTCAACGATCTGACACTGATGGGGACGCTAGCCGGCGTTGAGATGGGCTTGGGCCTGGCCAGCGTGCCGCATCAGAAAGGCGGCGTCCAGCAAGCCATGAATTTCCTGGCTGGTAAAGACTGATGGGTGAAGACAACGTCCTGGATACCGTGCTGGTCGACCGTGGGGCCGATGGCATCGTCACCGTCACCCTCAACCGCCCGCATAAACTCAATGCCTTCACCAAGCCCATGTGGGGCCGCATGGGTGAGGTCTACCGCGAGTTGGACGCGGACGACGACGTTCGTTGTATCGTCATCCGGGGCGCCGGCGAAAAGGCCTTCGGTCCAGGCAACGATATCTCCGAATTCGAGACCGAGCGAAATTCTGCCGAGCAGGCCATGGCTTATGGCAAACTGATGCACGGCACCATTCAGGCCTTGAGGAACATGCGCCACCCGACCGTAGCCATGATCCACGGCGTCTGCGTCGGCGGTGGGCTCGAAGTCGCGGGACTTTGCGATATCCGCATTTGTGGCGAAAGTAGCCGCTTTGGCGCGCCGGTCTCAAAACTCGGCTTAGTCATGGCCTATCAGGAAATTTCGTGCCTACGTGATCTTGCCGGCACCCAAGGCGCTTTGGAAATTCTTCTGGAAGGCCGTATCATGTCGGCCGTCGAGGCCATGCAGATCGGCATCGTCAGTCGTATCGTGGCAAACGCGGAAGTTGAAGCCGAGGCCATGGCCACAGCCAAGCGCATCGCTGCCGGTGCGCCTTTGGTACACCGCTGGCACAAGAAGTTCCTCAAGCGTCTCGCCGACCCAACGCCTTTGACGAACGAAGAGTTACGTGAAGGCTTTGATTGCTACGATACGGAAGACTTTCAGATTGGCTACAACGCCTTCCTGGGTAAGGAAACGCCGAAATTCAAAGGTAAATAACATGATTGAGAAATTCGGACCACTCGCCGGCGTCAAAGTGATTGAAATGTGCCACGTCATGGCCGGGCCGACCTGTGGGCGGATGCTGGCCGATATGGGCGCCGACGTGATCAAGCTCGAGCGTGTGCCGGACGGTGACGACACGCGCCGCATGCTGCCGCCCGATATCGATGGCGAGCCTGCCGCCTTCATGATGATGAACCACAACAAGCGGGGCATCGCGGTTGACCTCAAGAACGAGCGCGGTAAAGCGGTCTTGCAAAATCTCCTTAAAACAGCCGACGTGGTGACCGAAAACTACCGCACCGACACCATGGCCAAGCTCGGGCTTGGCTATGATAATCTCAAGGACATTAACCCGGCTCTGATCTATTGTGCCATATCTGGTTTTGGCCACACCGGGCCCTATGCGTCTCGCGGCGGCTACGACCTGATCGCACAGGGCATGAGCGGCCTGATGAGTTTCACCGGCGAAGGCCCAGGCCGCCCGCCTGTGAAAGTCGGCGCGCCTGTCTGCGATATTACCGCCGGTATTCTCGCCGCCATGGGCATCTTGGCAGCATATGTGAATCGCCTGAAAACCGGCCAGGGGCAGATGGTCGATACTTCGCTGTTCGAAGCCGGAATTACGCTAAGCTACTGGCAGTCGGCCATAGCGCTTGCCACTGGCATGGCGCCCGGCCCCATGGGCTCGGCACATCCTTTGAACGGCCCGTATCAGGCAGTGGAAACCTCTGATGGCTGGATCACCTTTTCCGGCGCCAATACGCGCAACTGGCTGAGGCTTCTGGATCTCTTGGATCTTCCCGAACTGGCCGAAGACCTGCGCTTCAAGGATAACGCTGGTCGCATGGCAAATCTTGAGGAACTGATGGATCTGCTCTCCGTCGAATTTCGCAAGAAACCCCGCGATGCCTGGCTGGCCGCACTGGAAGAGGCAAACATTCCGGCAGGCCCCGTATTAAACGTCAATGAGATGCACGCCGACCCGCACACCCGAGCGCGTGACATGGTGACCGAGGTCAATCACGATCGTATCGGCAGCGTAGAGACTATCGGCTGCCCGGTGAAGTTTTCCAAGACCCCAAGCGGCGTACATTTTGCGGCCCCCCTCTACGCACAGCATACACGCGATGTCCTCGCCGAGTTCGGCTACACGGCGTATGAAATTGACAGCCTGGTTGCCGACGGTGCTGTGATTGCTCACGAAACCTGTTAGCGAACCACGTCTTAAAGCTTCCGAAAAAATTTCAGATTTTTTTAAAAAGAAGGTTGATACCTACCTCTACAACCACGTATGCCAACTTTTTTATTTCAATAAGGTTCCGAGAGAACCATCTGAGGCTATAGGTGATTTCGTTTGAGGAGACGATGATGAGATTCATCGTTCTGAAAACCAAGCTGAAAGCCCTGATCAACTTACTCTCCCCATTTATTGTT
>CAYXUT010000027.1:0-21989 GCA_964468005.1 uncultured Magnetovibrio sp.
ACTTTCCTTGCCCGACAACCACCTCAACCTGACGCAACTTGGTGACAATTTATTCCGGCTTATGTCGTTTGATTCCCATGATTCGATCCTCCTCCATAAACTATACGGGTGGACCCGCTCAATACGGGAAGAGCATTGCAGTTAGTAACTAGTTTATTTTAAATAGTTTTACTGGGAAAATGGCGGAGGGAGAGGGATTCGAACCCTCGATACGGTTTCCCGTATACACGCTTTCCAAGCGTGCGCCTTCAGCCACTCGGCCACCCCTCCTGAAGCGCCGAAACCTAACCGACTGGATTGATTTGGGCAATCATTTCCGGCGTTTAAAAGAGCAGCAAAAATTTTGCGCCCATTTTTCTGGCGCGCGGGTTAAAATGGCCTATGAGGCCGTTTTATTATCTGGGTTGGGCATTGTTAATTGTCGCTTTTGCCACCGCCGCTGCGGAGGTGATGGTGCCTCAACTCGTCGTCGCTACATCGATCTTCGTTTCCGCCCATGAACTCTGGTACACGGCATGGCCAAGCTCGCTCATCAGCACGCAAATTCGGGTCGAACGGTTAGCACCCTTTCTTTGGGATCCGGTTTTGGTGCAAATTCTGGCGCTTCCCGGCTGGTTTTTAGTGGGGTTACCAGGTGTCGGGCTTGTTTGGGTATCACGCAACAAGGGCGTTGCCGATAGCTGCGCTAGAGCTGAGATAGAGAAATACGAAGAAGCCATGCTCGTCTATGAATCCTTGACCGCCTCATCACATATTGAGAACGAAGAAAGTGACCAAGACGCCATGTGGCCAAACGCGTCCGACTATGATGTTTTCAATGAGATTGAAGACCAGTTTGCTGAGGAAAATAACGAGATGTTCGCCCTCGAACGCGCCGAAGCAGTGCGCGCCAAAATTGATGCGCGACGAGCTGAGATCAGGCGTGATGGGAAAACTCAACCGCACACGGAGCCCGAGCCGCCAGCCGAAGCTCGGTGATCACCAAGAAGGCTTGGACCTCTCGTTCGTTTGGCCATTCAAAATCAAGCGGGTGTTGACCGGCAGTTTGCAGAGGATACCGCCAAGGCTAGATCCGCAAGGCCCGTAACAGCCTCGAAAACAGCACGAAGCGTATCGGCGAACCAGGTCAGGCTGCTAACCGATGCATCACTCCTATTAGCTGTGCTCTCGATATAGCCTTCCATGTGGTGCGTAACGCGGCTAATGGCGAGAAAATCAAACCTAATGCCCTGCCCGATGATACTGTAGATGACACGCTGGATTTCAGCGTTATCTCTGTTGGCCGCACCTTATCCCCCGGTTCCGTGCAGTCTTTCTACTAGCAAAAAACTCATGGCAAGGCTTCAAATTCGAGACATGGCCCTCATTACCTTCGGTGCAAAGTATTATTCGCCGGTTTTCAATGCAGCCAGGAAAGCTGATTGTGGAATGTCCACATTGCCGAACTGGCGCATGCGTTTCTTGCCTTTTTTCTGCTTTTCCAGCAGCTTTTTCTTGCGTGTGATATCGCCGCCATAACACTTCGCCGTGACGTCCTTGCGCATAGCATTGACGGTGCTGCGCGCGATGATCTTGCCACCGATGGCAGCTTGAATGGCAACCTTAAACAGTTGTCTGGGGATCAGGCCCTTGAGTTTTTCACAGATTGCCCGGCCCCGAGTTTCCGCATGGCTGTCATGAACGATGAAAGAGAGCGCATCGACCGGCTCCGCATTGACCAGGATCGAGACCTTGACCAGCTCGCTGGCTGCATATTCGACCAGTTCATAATCAAAGCTGGCATAGCCGCGCGAAACGGACTTCAAGTGATCATAGAAATCAAAGACCACCTCGTTTAACGGCAGAAGGTAAATGGCCATGGCTCGGCTGCCAACATAAGTCAGTTCAATCTGCTCGCCACGCCGTTCTTCGCAAAGCTGCAGAACTGAACCCAGATATTCATCCGGCACCAGGATTGTCGCCTTGATCCAGGGCTCTTCGATAGAATCAATTTCGGTTGGATCCGGCATATCGATAGGATTGTGCAATTCCTTGACCTCGCCGCCTCGCATATGGGTGCGGTAGATGACGCTGGGCGCGGTGGTGATCAGATCAAGATCAAATTCGCGCTCCAAGCGCTCCTGGACGATCTCCAGGTGCAATAAGCCAAGAAATCCGCAACGGAAACCGAGGCCTAGCGCGGCTGAACTTTCCGGCTCGTAATGAAAGCTGGCATCGTTGAGGTGTAGTTTTTCCAGGCTGTCACGCAAATCGTCGTATTGGCCGGAATCGGTCGGGAAAAGCCCACAGAATACCACCGGCACAGAAGGCTTGAAGCCTGGTAGCGGTATCTCGGCGGGACATTTTTCTTCTGTGATGGAGTCACCAACAGAGGTGTCAGCAACGGTCTTTATGGCTGAGGTAATGAAGCCCATCTCGCCGGGGCCAAGTCGATCTACCATTTTGGTTTTCGGCGTAAAATAACCGACGCGCTCGACCTGATGAACGGCGCCGGTTGCCATCATACGTACCCTCATGCCCTTCTTGACAACGCCATCTTTGACCCGAACCAGGATCATCACGCCGAGATAAGAGTCATACCAGCTATCAACCAAAAGCGCTTGCAACGGCGCATCAGCGTGCCCCTCGGGCGCTGGCAACCGTTCCACCAGTGCTTGCAATACATCGCCAACACCCTGGCCTGTCTTGGCTGAGATTTTCAGCGCGCCATCGGTATCGATACCGATTACGTCTTCGATCTGCAGCTTGATCCGCTCGGGCTCGGCGGCGGGCAGGTCAATCTTGTTGAGCACAGGCACGATCTCGTGGTCATTGTCGATGGCAAGGTAGACATTGGCGAGCGTCTGCGCTTCGACACCCTGGGTCGCGTCGACCACCAGAAGCGATCCCTCGCAGGCGGCCAAGGAGCGGCTGACCTCGTAAGTGAAGTCTACGTGGCCCGGCGTATCCATGAGGTTCAGGACATACGTCTCCCCATCGGTGGCTTTGTATTTGAGGCGCACTGTCTGCGCCTTGATGGTAATGCCACGCTCACGCTCAATATCCATGGAATCGAGAACTTGTTCTTTCATCTCGCGTTCGCTCAAGCCGCCGCAAATTTGGATCATCCGGTCGGCGAGCGTCGATTTACCGTGATCGATATGTGCGATGATGGAAAAGTTGCGGATCTGGGAAAGATTAGTACTCATGGAAGCGGGGTTTATCATCCGCCGCCGGTGGGCTCAATCCTAAACCTGTTGGCTTTCGCGCCATACTAAAACTAGGGCGCTGGCAACAATCAGAAACGGGCCAATTTTGCTGGTCGCCGTCGACGTAATTTTGAAAACCCCAGGATCGTAGATTGCAGAAAAACTAGTGCTCGGAAAAAAATTGGGGTGCCGAAACTAGCATCCGCAGAGCGCATGGCCATGATGAGACCCCAGCGTGGCAACCAAAGCGCTGAAACAGATCATACAGAAAGCCGCCGCGAGAGGTCTTTGTATGGGTTAGAAAGTCGGCAGCGGCGAGACGCCGATAATGGGTTGGTGCAGAAACAGCAACCCGGCATAGAGCGCCAGGCCGAATACTGCGCGCCAGGGACCCATCTGGCGTAGCGCGGCCATTGCGCTGGTTTCCGAAACCTTTTCAAAGAGCCGTTTCCAGGCCTCTTCGCCGAGATTCTTCTTGCATTTGGCATCAAGGCTTTTGGGGCCACCAAAACCCACGAGTGTCAGCAACCCGAACATGCAGAAGCTCGCTACGTCGCCATTGATAGGGATATGTACCACCCCACCACATAGCCAGACCCAAGATGGCCGTATGCTTGGTCAACCCAACAATACCCGGTTTGGCGGAACCAAAATTTTTGCTGCCCGTTCCGAGCGAAAACGTATTGCGGCTGGTGAGGCCACTGAAGATGAGGAGGCAGGCAATCAGCATGATGATCAGCATCAGCCATTTCAGTTCAGGGATGTAAAGCCAGGTCTCAAGATATGGTGCATTAGGCGTATGCCAGACCCAGCCAAACCAACAAGCTAAGGCTGACGATCGAAAACAAAGCTACGTAAAGTGTTTCACCGACCAATGCCACCAGGTGGGCGAATAGCCGTGATGGTATGAACGGCCAGAAAAACCGCCAAGGCGGCAAAAAGCTCGTTCATTACGTTGCGGGGCCGCTCATGGCGTTAAGCCGCCGGCGCCGTTTATCGAGGCCGCCAAGGTATTCGGGTTTACTAAAGGCATGGCCGCAGACCATGCAATGCACAGGCCCAAATGGCTCGGCCTCGGGATCAAAGTCGCCCGGAAGTGTATTTTGGCTCTCGTCGCATACGGGGCAGGCAACAGGGCAGAGGTCTTGGCTCACGTGGGAAACTCCATCAGCGTGCTCATGATTGCGACCTTAAACATTACGCACTCTGTTTTACAGCTTTTGTTCCGCCGTTTACCTTTGGCTGATGATCGCAAAGCTGGATAGCTGGCAACAAGTGGCGCTCGGCTGCAGTGGCGCCATGTTCATCACCATGGGCCTTGGTCGGTTCTCTTATGGCACCATGGTGCCGGCCTTGGTGTTGTCGAGGCAAATGAGCGCGGAGCAAGTCGGCTGGATCGGCGGCGCTAATTTGACGGGCTTTTTTTAGGCGCATTCATGTCCGAAACCCTGTGCCGACGCTGGAACTCAGACCGCATACTGAGTGTCGTAGTCGTATTATCGCTTATTGCATTAGTCGCCTCGGCGGCACCCTGGGGTGCGGTGTGGCTCGGATTGTGGCGGGCATTACTAGGCACCACCGCAGGCCTCTCGATGGTGCTGGGGTTAGCGTTGCCCACAGCCGCGGCGCCTGAAACCAGGCGGCCGGCCGCTGCCGGGTTGATGTTTGCCGGTGTTGGTGTCGCAATATTCTTTTCCGGTGTTCTAGTGCCGTGGCTTCTAGATCTAGCGTTGCCTGGGCCTGGGGCGGGGTCGCCGCTGTTAGCCTTGCCGGGGCGGGGCTGGCATTCTTGGGTTTGCGGGCGGCGGTGGGGCTGATACCCAATCAAGATATGCCGGCACTCGGCATCCTGCCAGTTCTTCGCCAAGATCGTGCCTTGCTTGGTCTGGCTCTGGCGTATTTCCTCTTTTCCTTCGGCATTACACCACACACGCTTTACTGGGTTGATTTCCTAGTGCGCGACATGGGCCTCGGCATCGATGCCGGCGGCGCCCATTGGGCAGCAGTTGGAGCTTTTGCAATTCTTGGCCCCTGGGCGGCAGTCTGGCTCGCCCAGCGATTGGGCACGCCTTGGGCCGTTGTAATCGCTTTCGTTGTTCTGAGCGTCGGTGTTGCGCTGCCAGCCTGGGTTTCATGGTTGCCGGGCCTGTGGTTGTCGACCATGATTTTCGGTGCGCAGCCTAGCGTCTCAACGCTTCAGGCAGCGCGTGCGCGCGACCTCGGCCGGGTTGAGGCCATGCCGGGTATATTACGGGTAATGATTATTTCGAGTGCGCTCGGCGGTGCCGTCGGTGGTCTGGTGTTCCCGGCCATCTTTTCTGCTATCACCAGCTATGGGCCGATGTTCATTGTTGCGGCTATAGGCCTGATCATTGGCGCCTTGAGCGTATTGCCGCGCACCGATGAGGTCAAATAGCCGGCGGTTCGATACCGGCCTGGCGGCAGGCAGCGACCAACGTATTGCGCAGTAGGCAGGCGATGGTCATCGGCCCGACGCCGCCCGGCACCGGCGTGATGGCGCCCGCGACCTCGGCGGCTTCGGCAAAATCGACATCACCGACCAGTTTGGTTTTCGGCGTGCCATCTTCTTTCAAGCCTTTTTCCGGGGCTTCGACACGGTTGATGCCGACGTCGATAACCGTGGCTCCAAGTCGAACCCAGTCGCCCTTGATCATTTTGGGCCGGCCGACGGCAGCAACGACGATGTCCGACTCGCGGCACCGCTGTGCCAAGTCCCGGGTGCGTGAGTGCGCGATGGTGACGGTACAGCTTTCCGCCAGCAACAGAGCCGCCATAGGCTTGCCGACGATATTGGATCGCCCAACGATAATGGCGCGCTTGCCACTGAGATCGCCGAGCTTGTTCTTCAGCATTAGCAAACAGCCGTAAGGCGTGCACGGCACCAGCGCATCGCCACCGGTCCAGAGTCGCCCGACGTTGGTGACATGGAACCCATCTACATCCTTATCTGGGTTGATAGCTGCCAGAACCTTCTGCTCATCAGTCTGGTCCGGCAGCGGCAACTGAACCAAGATGCCATTGACGGTATCGTCGGTGTTGAGTTTCTCAACCAGTGCCAGAACATCGGCTTCGGCGGTATCGGCAGGCAAGCGGTGCTCAAAGGACTGCATGCCGGATTCACGGGTCTGTTCACCCTTGTTACGAACGTAGACGGCGCTGGCAGGATCATCACCAACCAGAACCACCGCCAAGCCTGGATTGAGGCCATGAGCCTCCTTCAGGCGCGCCACCTCCGCGCCGACCCTCTTGCGCAAGACGGTGGCAAAGGCTTTGCCGTCAATGATGTTCCCTGATGTCACGGTTTCTGTCCCCTTGAATATATCAATGATGAGATTCGAATGTGTTTACCCAAACGACAAGTTCCGAAAAAAGTTGTCTGGTTCACCCGCGATCAGGATCAATTTGTTACGGTTCTTTTTCCCTTGGATCAAGCTTAAGCTTTGCATGCTCACTCCCCAGGTTTTCGTTAGCAATTTGAAGAGCGCCTTGTTGGCCATACCTTTCTCGGGCGCTACCGTAACAGAGACCTTCAGCACTACCGCGCCGTTATCAAGCCGCATCGGGCCGCTGACGCGGTTTTGTCTGGCTTTCGGTATCAGACGGATGGCTGCGACAACCCCTTCGGATGTTTTGGCGGATGGTCGGCTGCGCTCAGACAAAGCGCATGTAGAGATTGGCAATGACGCCGCGCACGAAGATTAGCCCCAAGATCAGCACCATGGGCGAAAGGTCCAAGCCGCCCAGATTCGGCAACATTCGACGGATTGGCTCTAGCAGCGGTTCGGTAAGACGATAGATGAAATCACCGACCATAACGACGAAGCGGTTTGTTGTATTGACGACATTGAAGGCAACCAGCCAACTCAATACAACACCAATGATCACCGCCCACATATAGAGTTCAATGACGATCAGGGCGACCTGAATCAAAGGACCGAGGATGACGTTCATGTGGGTGGGCCACCTTTTGAAATTCGATGTTTAAACGATAACCTAGTCACCCAACTCTAGAGGTGCAAGGATATGCTTGTTATGGCCTACATGCGCTTGACAAGGGGAGGGTCCGAACACATTATCCGCCCGATTTCGCCACTGCCCACATAGTTTAAAGTGGTGGGAACAACTGAAGCAGGGTCGTAGCTCGGATGGGAGAGCCTCGCGTTCGCAAGAGAGAATTTTCCTATACTCATCTATTATTATAATAGCTACAAATAATAAAAACTGTATGTGAATAATATTTGAATTTCTGTGTGTGAAAGATTGTGTTGCCCCTTGATACACTAGAATTCTAGACATATAACGATTTCAACCTTATGGGGCTGTAGCTCAGTTGGGAGAGCACCACGTTCGCAACGTGGGGGTCGTGAGTTCAAATCTCATCAGCTCCACCATTCCCTCCTTTTAGAACCGCCGATGTTCCGCAAATTTCGTGTTCTGAAAGGTGTTCCGCCAAGGCCAGAATTTGAGGGAATTTTGTTATCGATGAAAGGCCCCAACGGGGTCTACTTTTGTATTGAAAATAATCTAAAGATTTCTACCTGTTATCCAAAATTTTTTGCCGGTTCAGAAGATTGAGGAAATCCAAAAGGGTGATCAATGTGGAATGATCAGCGCCGAACAAATCTTCAAACCACTAAACAAAAAACTTGCCCGGGAGGCCCAAGAATAGGGGGGATGGACAAGAACATTTTCGTTCATTTGATAAATGAAAAAAGCGCTCTACTCAATCTGGAAAATCGGGCAGCACAGACACCCTCTCGCGTCTCAGCCGGTTTGTACCCCGGATGATTTGGCGTAGGAACGAATCAAGCGGAGGAAGTGCGTTTTCACAGTGTCATCAGAAATTTCATCAATTTCCTTAGCCAATTTTATAGCTCGCGACGACAAAGCCGGTTTCGGAGCAGTGGCAGTACCGCGGCTCAAATCCTCGAAAAAAAACGTGATCGGCTGGTCAAGAACCTTGCAGATCTCCCACAGTCGGCTGGACCCAATGCGGTTCGTGCCTTTCTCGTATTTCTGCACCTGCTGAAAACTTAACCCAAGCGCGTCGCCAAGGTCGGTTTGGGTCATGCCCTTTGCTACGCGCGCCTCGCGGGCGCGCTGGCCAACATGAACATCTGTAGGATGAGGCATTTTAAATTTCCGAAACAAACCGATCTGTGAAACTTATTGTACATAAAGGAGAATGATCAGAAAGGTTTTTTTTACCTGGTCACGCGTTTTGGTACATCGTGCCATTCAGCTTATTTATCTCTACCCAGGCAATTGGCGAATACGTTGCTATTGTGGCGCATCATATTGAAGTAATGTGATGGACCGGGCAAAAAATCAGCCCCCAATGGGTCGATAATCGCTACCCGAGCAGCCGAGCCAACCGTTATGGTTTGGATCAATTTAGAAGGAAATCCGGGTTCACGAAATATGCAAACAGGGCCCAAAGCGGCCATCCGTTGGCGTATCTCACGGATGCGACGCACGCCGGGGCGGGTCTCGAACCCTCTCATAATCGCTCCGCTTGCATTCAGGCCAAGATATTTCTCGAAATATTGAAAGGCATCGTGATACACAAAAAACGGTTTCTTAGCCACATTCCCCAATCGCACATTCAATGACGCGGATAGACTGTCCAGCGCACCCAGTAATTCTACACTATTTCGGCCGTAAAGCGGTTCGTTGACGGTATCGACTTGGGCCAGGGCTTTGCCGATGGCAGTTACCATGGCCTTTGCATTAATCGGATCAAGCCATATGTGCGGATCCGATTGATGATCGTCGCTATTGCCATGACCGCCAAGTTGATGACCATCTGGCAAGCGGACCGCGAGCCGTTGAACTCCTGGCACACTGATGAGTTCGATGATCCGCGCCTTCTTTACCAGCGTCCTGACCGCGTCCGAGAGCCAGGGTTCCAGACCGCCGCCGATCATAAAAACCAAGTCCGCGCGCTCTAACTGCCTGGCACCAGAAGGTGTGAGAGAAAAGGTGTGTGGTGTCTCGGCCCCCTTAATCATCAGGTCCGGGATGCCGGATCCAGCCATGACCGATGCAACAAGCGAATGCACCGGTTTGATGGTCGCCACCACGCGAGGCGACGCTTGGGACGTGGCACTTGATGCTCCCATCAGCATCGCGACACCTAGAGCCGAACCTGCCAGACTAGGCCAAAGAATTCGCGAGAGCATAATCCTTGAGATGTCCGATTTGTTATTTTATAACATAATGCTTTGTTTGATATAACCAATCTCGCCTTATGTGACAAGCTTACGTGAGAGGCACATCATGAAACATAGCCTGAAATCAAACGGCCGCATTGGCCGGGTCTTGATTGAAGCACGCGGTCTTGGTGTGTCGCGGGGACACCATTGGCTGGTGCGCGGCATCAATTTGGTGCTACACGAGCGCGAGATCGTCTCTCTCATCGGTCCCAACGGCAGTGGCAAAAGCACCACGGCGAAGGCGATCCTTGGGATCTTGCGGCCAGATGAAGGAGAAATCCAACGTGTGTCGGACATCCGGGTCGGATATGTGCCGCAGCAACTGACCATCGAACATACGATGCCGCTGACCGTACGCCGTTTGATGTCGCTAACCGGACATTGCACGAAACAGGAAGCCGAGGTGGCGCTGGATAAGGTCGGTGTCGCTCATCTGATCGACGCGCCGGTGCAAACCCTGTCCGGCGGCGAATTCCAGCGCGCACTTTTAGCACGCGCCATTCTGCGCAAACCTGATGTCCTGGTTCTTGATGAACCGGTGCAAGGCGTTGACTTCGCCGGTGAGATCGCCATGTACGAATTGATCGATACGCTCCGTGACCAACTCGAATGCGGCATTCTGTTGATCTCCCACGACCTCCATATCGTCATGGGGCGGACCGATACCGTGATCTGCCTAAACGGGCACGTCTGCTGCTCAGGCTCGCCGCAATCGGTTGCAGCAAGTGCGGAGTATCAGGAGCTGTTCGGCGTCAAGGGCGCGGAAACCTTAGCTATCTACACCCACCATCACGACCACACCCACCTCCCGGATGGCAGCGTCGTGCCGATCCAAGAGGAGCACGGTCACGATCAGGCCGACCACCGTGGACATGGCCACTACCACGGAGACGCTGATTGATGTTGGATGATTTCTTTATTCGTGCGCTTGTCGCCGGTGTTGGTATTGCCGCCGTCTCTGCGCCGCTCGGCTGCTTTATCATATGGCGCCGAATGGCCTATTTCGGCGAGACCCTGGCCCACTCAGCCCTGCTAGGCATCGCCTTGGCGATGTTACTCGATATCCATATCATTCTTGGCGTGTTCACCATCTCGGTTACCGGGGTAATGGCACTGGTCGTGGTTCAGCGTCACGGAGTTCTGCCGACTGACACGTTGCTTGGTATCTTATCTCATTCGACCCTTGCCTTGGGTCTTGTCCTGGTGTCGGTGATGACCTCTATCCGAATTGACCTCATGGGCTATCTATTCGGCGACATTCTGGCTGTTTCCAGGTTTGATATCGCCATTTTATATGCCGGTGGTATCGCGGTAATCATCACTATTTGGCGGATTTGGCAACCGCTAATTGCGGCAACGGTGAATGCTGAACTGGCAGCCGCCGAAGGCATGGATCCAGAAAAGATGCGTCTGGTCTTCATGGTTCTGGTTGCGGCCGTGATCGCCATCGCCATCAAGATCATCGGCATTCTCTTGATCACCTCATTGCTGATTATTCCTGCCGCCGCGGCCAGGCGCTTCGCCCAAAGCCCGGAGCGCATGGCTGTAGTGGCGGGAATGATCGGGACGCTTTCGGTCGTTGTTGGACTTTTCGGTTCCCTACACCTCGATACGCCATCAGGGCCGTCAATCGTCGTTTCGGCGATGCTCTTGTTCCTGACGAGCTTAGCCCACCGTGGGGCCGCCGTGGAGCCATTGAACCATGTCTGACGCCAAAAAGCTTACCGACAATCAACGCCGCGTACTCGATTGTCTGAGTGCCGCGAAACGCGCGATGACGGCGTACGAGCTCCTCGACCAAGTGCGTGAAGAGGGGATGCGAGCGCCGGCGCAGGTTTATCGGGCGCTTGAAAAGCTGATTGCGAACGGCCGCGTGCACCGGCTTGAGAGCCTAAACGCATTTTTTGTCTGTGCACACGATCATAGCGATAAGGGCGCTCGCCATGTGCCGGCGAATGCCCCCGCATTTGCCATATGCGAGAGATGCGGTACCGTTGAGGAATATGACCTTCCCACGGAGGTTGCAGCGCTCAAGGCATTCCTCTGCGAGAATGGCTTTACTGCTGGCCAGATCAATATCGAAATCAGGGGATGTTGCGCGGCTTGTGTCGATTAATCGCTAGCCGCCACACCCACTTCCGCACCACCGCGTGTACAACAATTCTCCTGCAGGTATGCGGCCAAGCGGTCGACGGCATTGGTATCGGCCGAATAAATTAGTGAGCGACCTTGGCGCTCAACATTGATCAGGCCCGCCTGTTTCAATTGGTTCAGATGAAACGAAAGGGTCGCACCCGGCAGTTGCAGCACCTTGCCGATTCGGCCCGCCGGCAGTCCAGTAGGTTGGTATTCTACAAGTGTGCGGAATATGTCCAGGCGAGTTTCCTGGGCAAGCGCGGCAAGCGCGACGATGGCAATGTCTTTTTCCATTGATAGTTTTTAGCGTTGCGCAGGCTCGCCGCTCTGTCAACTCTACAACCCCCTGAAGCCGCCCGCTATGGGACTTGTGTCGTCCGGAGCAAAAAGGCATTTTGGTGGCGTAGGCCGAGGCTGGAGACGGCGCGGCAGTTCCAGTGGAGATCAATGACATGAATTTCTCACCAAACTCTTCCGAAGCCCGGGATATTGCCTATCACCTCCATGGTCAGACCAACCTCAAGGAGCACGAAAACAAGGGGCCGATGATAATCGGTCGCGGCAATGGCGTGCGTGTCTATGACGACTCCGGTAACGAGTACATCGAAGGCTTGGCCGGTCTTTGGTCGGTGTCGTTGGGCTTCAACGAACCGCGTTTGGTCGAAGCGGCAACACGCCAGCTCAAGGCCCTGCCCTATTACCATACCTTCGGCCACAAGGCGGTGATGCCAACCATTGATTTGGCCGAGAAGATGATCGGCATAGCGCCAGTACCGATGTCCAAGGTTGTATTCCAGAATTCCGGGTCCGAGGCTGTCGATACAGCCATGAAGTTCGTTTGGTACTATCACAATGCCATCGGCAAGACCGACAAGAAAAAGATCATCGCTCGGATTAACGCCTATCATGGCACGGGCATCGCGTCTGCCAGCCTAACCGGGCTGGCCCGCATGCACGAAGCTTTTGATTTGCCGATCACCGACCGGGTGTTGCGCACCGATTGTCCACACTATTACAAGTTCGGCAAAGACGGTGAAACGGAAGAAGAATTCGCCACACGCTGCGCCGATAATCTAGACAAGTTAATCGAGGAAGAAGGTTCCGAGACCGTCGGCGCCTTCATTGCTGAACCGATCATGGGAGCGGGGGGCGTTATCGTCCCAGCGGCCACCTATTTCGAAAAAATTCAGGCCGTGTTGAAAAAGCATGATGTTCTGTTCATTGCCGACGAAGTAATTTGCGGTTTTGGCCGTACTGCAAACATGTGGGGTTGCCAGACCTTCAACCTGGAGCCCGACATGATCACCTGTGCCAAAGCTCTGTCATCGTCGTACCTACCGATTTCGGCCGTGTTTATCAACGACAAGGTTTATCAAGCCGCTAAGGAGAAGAGCGGAGAGGTCGGCGTGTTCGGTCACGGCTACACCTATTCGGGCCATCCGGTACCGGCCGCCGTGGCGTTAGAGACATTGAAAATTTACGAAGAGCGCGACATCATAGGCCATGTGCGCCGCATCTCACCGCGCCTGCAGGACGGTCTTCGACAGTTTGCTGATCATGCATTGGTCGGCGAGGTGCGCGGTGTCGGGCTAATCGGTGGCGTCGAATTGATGGCGGATCGAGAAAAAGTTGTGCCCTTTGAGCCCGGCGCCAAAGTCGGACCGACGGTTCAGGGGCTGGCCGAAGAGAACGGGCTGATCATTCGCGCCATGGGTGATTCCATTGGCTTCTGCCCACCGCTGGTCATCAATGAAGATGAAATAGATGATCTGATCGGGCGGTTCCGGAAGACCCTGGATACGGCACTTAAATGGGCGCATATCGAGGGTCTGGTCAAGTAAGACCGCCAACCGAAGCCCTCCAACCGACAATCGTCAGGCGCAAGATTTTTGACAGCTTTTGGCATTGGTTTACCGGCAAGCCTTAGTATGTTCTGGAAACTACAATAATCCTTCTGTGTATCGTCAATTTAGTCACGATGCTTGTCGGGGCCCAAGCTGCCCGCGCTGACCGCTCCTAAGAAAGATCCGTCAAAAAAAGAACGTGGCTGCACAAAAACGCACCTTCCCTAGCCATATTCAATTGTTCCGGAAGATGGTGCCGGTCAACCATAATTAACAAACGGCCAAAGCGGTTAGCGTATTCTTGTAACCCGACAACCACGAAAGCATAAGAAGGATGATCAACTAGGCGCCGCGCATCCGCAATGCCATATTGCGCATTCTCAAAATGATCTTGGACGATGTCGAAGAACAGTTTGCAAAAGGCATCAACTTGTCGCTAGGTATTGGTAGGATTGAACCGGTGCATGTAGAGCGGGGCAAGGTCAATTTAGATGGCTGCAGCGGTGAAATTACACCTCTTTCATCCGTGATTATCAACAGCTATTTTGGCACAAGCTGAAGGCAGCGAAAGAAAAGATCAAAAAGGGGAAAGAGCAATCTAGAAATCAATCCGTATTGCCCTAGGCAAGCCGCTTGACAGTGGGCGTATATCAACCAAATTAGAGGCATGCACAACGATGCAGTTGTGGTTGCTGTGCTTCGGCGCTTTTCGAAAGAAGGTCGACAAGGATCTCGCTCTAAACATGAGGAGACAGGAAATGTCGCGAATGTCCGGCTTCAATAGTCCGCTATTGCTGGGTTTTGATCATCTCGAGAGAATGTTGGATAGCGCGTCACGCGCGTCCGCCGAAGGTTATCCACCCTACAACATTGAACAGACCGACGAGAACGGCCTGCGCATTACCTTGGCAGTGGCCGGTTTTTCAATGGATGACTTGCATGTCACGATTGAAGACAACCAACTTATTATCCGGGGCAAGCAGGAAGACGATGTGTCTGATCGGCACTATCTACACCGCGGCATAGCCGCGCGCCAATTTCAGCGCGCCTTCGTCCTAGCCGAAGGTATTGAGGTCACCGGCGCCGGACTGGATAATGGGCTCTTGCATATCGAACTCGAGAGGATCGTGCCCGAGCCGGAAGTTCGAACGATCAAGATCGACAACGGCAATAACGGTTCCAAGCGCAAGAATGCACAAACCATCAACGTCGAAGCCGAATAACAAAAATCCAATCGCACCCTGTTGCTAATGCAAGGAGTGCTTGCCAAGGAGTTTCATTATGTATCGAGGCCATCAAACTCAGTCGAAAAGCGCGTTGATACCGCTGCAGGCTTTAGCCGAGTGGGGCGTTGGCGAATACGCCTATATCAAGCTCGAAAAAATCGACGGCAAGCGTCTCTTTGTGGTGCACGCCGCTGATGGCGAAAGCCTTGTCGCAGCAGATAGTTACTCCCTAGCGGCCGCGATGGTCATCCAAAATGATCTAATGCCGGTCTCAGCCCATTAAAAATCGGCCTTAGGCCGCTTCAGATTCCTTTTTTTCGGTGAGAATTGCAAAAAGCGCATCCGGCGTATCGGTACCGCGTAATTTTTCACAGACCTTGCCATCACGAAGTACGCGCGAGACGCGGGCCAACGCTTTCAAATGGTCGGCACCCGCAGATTCCGGCGCTAACAACAGGAAGATCAGATCGACTGGTCGCTCGTCAATGGCCTGGAAGTCAACCGGCTGATCAAGCCGGGCAAACAGGCCATGAAGCTTTTCCAGCGATTGTAGCTTGCCGTGAGGGATGGCAATGCCGCTGCCGACCCCAGTGGTGCCAAGGCGTTCGCGCTCCATGAGCACGTCAAAGATTGCTCGTTCGTGTTCACCCGTTACGTCTGCCGCCCGGCGCGACAATTCCTGCAACAATTGCTTCTTGCTGGTGGCGTGAAGGTTGGCAACAACGGTTTCCGAAGAAATGAGATCGTTGATCTCCATGGTCCTACCCTATCGTAAGCCGATGTCTGGAAGCAAGAGGCCGTTTAGGTGTCCGAATTGGATGGATCGATCCAGCCAATGTTACCATCGGCGCGCCGATAGTCGACATTGAACCCGCCATTGGCACTGTTGCAAAACATGATCACCGGCGTGTTCGTCAAATCCATGCGCATGACCGCCTCGCCGACCGACAAGGTCGCGATCTCTGTTTCCATTTCGGCAATGATCATCGGCGGTTCGTCTTCATGCGGCTCGTCTTCGGTGGTTTCCGGTTGAATAACCGCATATTGTGCGGGCAACAAATCCCCGCCAACACGTGCTTTCTGATGGTGGTTAGACAGACGGCGTTTGTAACGCCGAAGTTGGGTTCCAACCCGCTCAAGCGCGCCATACGCATCGGTACCAGCCGAAGTACTCTGCACGATCAGTCCACGCGGTCCCGGATGGACGGAAATATCCGCTTTCAAGTCGATCCCCTCGCGCGAGAAGGTGACAGTTGCGTTGATGGCTTGGTTAAAATACTTGCCGACGACAGTGGTAAGGTTATCCGTGGCGTAAGCGCGCAACGCGTCTCCAACGTGCAGGTTCTTTCCTCTGACAGAGATATCCATGAAAAAAGAGGTCCGTTTTCTTTTGGTGTGTTTTCGGTTTTAAAGTGCAGGTTCGATGCTAACATGTAATGATTTTATCGCCATCTCATTGACTTGGATCAGCGGCACAAGATCGCCCAACCAGCGAAGGTCGGGAATTTAGTTGCGCACTGGGGACGAGTCAATCCTCAGCTCGGCCAACGAATATGGTCCATAAAGCATCTCCAAATCGCTATTTATCGAATCTTATCGCGGCGGCGTTGGACGGAAGAAGGGATCCGCATGGCTTCACGGTATTTGGCCACGGTCCGGCGCGCGATATCGACACCACCGGCCTTCAAGAGCACGGCCAATTTATCGTCGGAAAGAATCTTTTTAGAATCCTCAGCACCGATCAGGGTCTTTATCCGGTGACGCACGGCTTCGGCTGAATGGGCATCGCCACCTTCGCTTGATGCAATGGCGGGTGTGAAAAAATACTTGAGCTCAAAGATTCCGCGAGGTGTTGCCACATACTTGTTCGACGTGACCCGGCTCACGGTGCTTTCATGCATCTCAATGGCATCGGCAATATCGCGTAAAACCAATGGCTTCAAATGCTGTATACCATGCGAAAAAAACATGCCTTGTTGGCGAACCAACTCAGTTGCGACCTTCAGAATCGTTGTTGCGCGCTGATGCAGCGCTTTCACCAGCCAGTTGGCTGACTGGAATTGCTCGGTGATATATTGCCGGTCATCTCGGGATCGAGCCTGGTTTCGGATCTGGGAATAATATTGATTGTTGACCAGAACGCGGGGCAGGCTGGCGCTATTCAGCTCGATGATCCAGCCGCCGCCGGGCTGGGCGCGCATCAGTACATCCGGTGTCACGGGCCGTGCTACATCGACATCAAAATAAGCCGTAGGTTTGGGGTTGAGCGCCTGGATCTCGGCTATCATATCCGTCACGTCTTCCGCATCACACTGGCAAATCGCGGCAAGCTTCTTAAACTCGCGTTTGGCTACCAGTTCGAGATGTTCCAGGAACGTCGCAATGCAAGGGTCCAAGCGGCCTTTCTCGCTAAGTTGCAGGGCTAGGCATTCCTTTAGGTTGCGAGCGAAAATCCCGGTGGGGTCGAAGGTCTGCAGCCGTTTGATAACCCGCTCGACGTCAGATAATTCGCACCCCAGAACACCAACGACGGTTTCCGGATCACCAGTGAGATACCCCGCCTCATCAAGACCGTCGATCAAAAGCACGCCGATCATACGTTCCTCAGCGCGCGGCAACTCCATGGCCAGTTGTTCAAGCAAATGATCACGAAGCGAAGGTGTCTCACTTAGCGTTTGCTCAAGATCGGCTTCCGACGTATCGAAGCCGCCACCACCGTTCGGGTATACGGGCTCGGCGAAGGCCGGCTCGTTCCAAGCACCTTCGTCGATGGGATCAGACTGAATTTTCTCGTTACCGGTATAAAGATTATCGTAATCCGTGTCGTAACCAAGGTTGGGGTCCAATATGGCTTCTTGCGGTCGCTCGAAATCCATGTCTTCCAGCGCCGCCGGCTCAGGTTCTTCATCGCTGACGAGTTCATCGTCGTGAATATCCAATGGGTCGTCATTAATCTCGTCGCGGACCAGTTCATCGCGTTCAAGCATGGGGTTCTCTTGCAGTTCCTGCTCCACGTAAGAGGCAAGGTCTATGTTTGAGAACTGCAGCAGTTTGATCGCTTGCTGCAACTGCGGTGTCATGACGAGCGCCTGGCTCTGGCGCTGTTCTAGACGGGGGGTAAGTACCATGGGGCAGCTTAGAGGCTGAAGCGGTCGCCCAGGTATAAGCGGCGAACATCCTCGTTGCCGACAATGTCTATAGGCGCACCTTCCATCAGCATCATGCCATCGTGGATGATGTAGGCCCGATCGATCACGTCAAGGGTCTCACGCACGTTGTGGTCGGTGATCAAGACGCCGATACCGCGAACCTTGAGATGTGACACCAAATCACGAATATCGCCAACCGCAATCGGATCGATGCCGGCAAAGGGCTCATCCAACAAGATAAAGTGTGGGTTGGACGCGAGCGAGCGCGCGATCTCCACGCGCCGCCGTTCGCCACCAGATAAAGCCAGGGCCGGCGTGCGCCTAAGATGCGTGATTGAAAACTCGGCGAGCAAGGCCTCCAAGATAGCTTCGCGCCGCTCGCCCGATTTCTCGACGACCTCGAGCACGGCGCGAATGTTGTTCTCCACGGTCAAGCCACGGAAGATCGAGGCTTCCTGCGGCAAATACCCAATGCCCAGCCGCGAACGTCGGTACATAGGTAATGACGTGATGTCTTCGCCATCAAGAATTACGCTGCCGTGATCAGGCGCAATCAGGCCGGTGATGATATAAAAGCAGGTAGTCTTACCGGCGCCATTGGGGCCCAACAGGCCAACTGCTTCGCCACGCTGAAGTTCCAAACTGACTTCACGCACGACCGGGCGTTTTCTGAACCGCTTGCCGATATTCACCACTGCCAAGCCTTGGTTGTTAGCCACCAGCCGAAGGCTTTCATCGTTCGTCTCATAGGCGAGATGTATTTCTGCTGTCGGTTCCGCCACTATTCTTGGTCCACCTAGCGTTTGGCGATGTTGCCTATCGTGAGTTATTTGCCGCGTTTGCGTGGCCGCAAAACGCCCCTTACACGATTTGTACCGCCGTTGGTATCCATCTTGCAACTACGGAGTCGGCTAATGCCTGTATTTAGGTTCACTTCCGCACTGCAACCGTTGAGCGTGTTTCCTGCGCGCAGAATTTTGACATCCCCCGTAAGCGTCGCAATGCCACTTTTTACATTGTAAATGCCTCGGTGAGAGAGGGCCGTATCCTTTGGCGTTATCACCTTAACCTTGTCGAACGCCTCTACGCGGTGTAGCTCATTTTCGCCTTTGCGGTTACGCTTGAAATAGGCTGCCAAAACTTCGGCGTGCAAAACCTTCTCACCGCGTTTGGCGCTGGCATTGCCGCGCGCCACAGCCATCTGGCGTTTTTCCCAGTATTCCAACTGGCGTTCAGCGAGGATCAGGTCGGTGGACGTGATCAATTTCACGGGCTTCGATCCAGTAAGCACCAAAATGCCGTCATCGACGTTGTAAATGCCATTGTCCCCATAAGCCGTGCCATCGAGTGATTTGATGCGCACCTTGCCAAGCGCATCGAGGCGCCAGATATCCGTCCTGCCGTCGTGGCGTTCGCGATAGTAGGCGCGCAGTTCGTCGGCAAATACGGTGACCGGACCACGCACTGCGCGGGCATTGCCACGCGCAACAAATACCAGGCGGTCTTGCTGCCATTCTATGCCATTGTCGGCAAACACTTCCACCGGCGTATCGCCGCCGCCAAAATTCAAGCTTTGCGCTAATGCGTTCGGTATCGGTTGGCCAAGCCAAAAAATTCCGGGAAGTATCAGTGCAAGAGTTTTAATCCTGATCATCGTTATAGAGATGGCTTTGCTCCAGGATAGAGAACGAGTTTTGATTTTCCGAGAAAATGTATAACTTTTCCTTTATTCGTCATGCGAAAGCCCGACGCTTGCAACTGCCCGAACAGACCCTGTCCGCTGACCGGAACGTGGCTTTCGGCCGTGCCGGTTGTCAAATCGATGGCGGCGTGATCCGTGCGAAACTCGTACCCAGAATCATGGTACAAATTAACCGCGCCGGCGAGGTCCAACATCTTCTCATCTCTTGAATAAACGCCGTCATTGGCGGTTAGGACTAGCCAGGTGCCGTCTTCCAGCATAATGTCCGCCTTCGGCATAACTAGTGTTACCTTCATGCTTTTATCAGCAATATTCCGCGCCAGATCGGCTGTAATGGAAAACGGCTGATTATCGGCATCGGTGCCAACATAGCGTGGGTTGATCATGCTCGGATCATCGGATCCGGTCAGTGTCAACACCGTGACGCCAAGACGGAACCTTAGATCTCTGGTGTTGATGTGGGGCCATGCTATTACGAGGACAATAACCACCAGAGCCGCCACCGGTAACAAAAACTTCATCAGGCTGACAAATTTACTATAGGTGCGTGAGCTGCGTGTCCGATTAGCCTGGCGATCTCCGATCTTTGTTTGATACCGTGCATCCGGCGAGGCCGGCGAGGCAGAATGAAATTCGGTGGATGCAGACAATTGCCACCCCGTACCGGTTAAGCGACGCCGGCGCGAAGGCAGTCGTGTATATGTATGATCCCTTTCGGCCGCCTGCAATCGAGAACAAAGAGATTTGTAATGGAGCGTTGGTTCATGATGGCAAGCGCCTCACTCGCCAATGCATTCGGGTTAATGGTGGCGGGCGATTCAGTCATCACGTCTTGGGCCGAGAGTGCCAGCAGTTTCGTATCCATATGTCGGCGCAAATCACCGTCGGTAATGATTCCAAGAAAAGCCCCGTCATCGTCAACGACACCGACGCAACCAAACCGTTTGGCAGTCATGACCAGCAACGCATCTGACATAGCAACATTGGGTGCAACCAGCGGCAGTTCGTCGCCGCCGTGCATGATATCGATGACCTTCAAGAGTTTCCGTCCGAGTTTGCCGCCCGGATGCAGGGCATGGAAATCTGCCGGCGAGAATTGATGGCGTTTCAGAAGTGCAACGGCAATGGCGTCACCAAGTGCCAGCATCAGTGTGGTCGAGGTTGTCGGCGCTAATCCCATGGGACAGGCTTCTGGCGCATGCGGCAGAATCAAAGCCGCGTCGGCTGCCGCAGACAAGGCACTATCAGCCACCGAAGTGACGCCTATTAGTGGGATCGAAAAACGGGATGCATAGGCCACCAAGTCGGCCAATTCCGTTGTCTCACCAGAGTTTGACAGCATGAACAGCGTGTCCGCCTGAGTGATCATGCCAAGATCACCATGGGACGCCTCACCGGGATGTACGAAAAACGCCGGCGTGCCCGTCGAAGCAAGCGTTGCGGCGACTTTCCGGCCCACATGACCGCTTTTCCCCATGCCTGAAATGATCACGCGGCCTTCCGTCGCGGCAATGATGTCGAGCGTTGCCAGAAAGGGCGATCCAAGCGAATTAGCGAGCGCGCTCAGCGCTTCTGCTTCTGTTTCAAGTACGTGACGCGCAGAAGCCAGACCATCGTCGCCGTTTTTTACTTCGGCGTGAACATCGTCACTGGTTTTGGGCATTTTTGATGCTCTCATGCGGATTTTTCGCTTGGCACGCAAGCATCATGCGCTGAAGCCAAAGCTAGGTCAATGAAGCACGGTGCCAGCATCCAAAATTAATGAGAAAATATGTCAGTTTCCGACCAGCCGTTAAGATCGAGCTCGGCGCGCGTCGCCAGGAAATCGAAACATTGGCGGGCCAAGTCCATACGGCCTTCGCGCTCAAGCATGACGTCAAGGCGCTCCCTGATGGCATGCAAGTTGAGGACGTCGGCAGCGGCGTAGCGTAACTGCTCCGCACTTAATTCTTTGGATGCCCAATCAGAAGACTGCTTCTCCTTCGAGAGGTCAATGTCAAGAAGTTCCTTGGTAACGTCTTTTAGTCCGTGGCGATCGGTGTAGGTACGCACCAGTTTCGAAGCAATTTTTGTGCAATATACTGGGCTAACATCAACATCCAGGTACTTTTTCAATATCGCCAAGTCAAACCGGGCGAAGTGAAAAACCTTGACTATATCTGGGTGGGCCAGCAGGGCACGCAGATTGGGGGCATCGTAGCTGTTAGGTAAAAATTGCACCAGATGGCACACTCCATCGCCGCTCGATAGTTGCGCCACACAAAGCCGGTCGCGCATGGGGTTCAGACCCTGAGCCTCCGTATCGATGGCAACACTGTTGGAAAATTTGAGTCCGCCGGGGATATCACCCTGATAGAGCTTAATCGCACTCGGCTTCTTTGCTGGAAAATACTTCACCAGGATGTCCCTCGGTCCGTTATTGCCTGCCAGCCAAGCGCCGCCGTTACACCTGAAAATGGTGCCCAGGAGAAGACTCGAACTTCCACGGCCTTGCGGCCACAGGTACCT
>CAYXUT010000028.1:0-21417 GCA_964468005.1 uncultured Magnetovibrio sp.
CGCTGGAAAAGTGGCTTGGATCGACGTAGCTGATGAAGTCCATGCCTGAAATTTTTCTCGTTCGTCATGGTGAGACCACCTGGAATCGTATTGGCAGGCACCAGGGGCAACTGGATTCGGTCCTGACCTTGCAAGGTGTTCGACAGGCTGAACATGTTGGGCAACAACTGAAGCGGGAGATCAAAAATTGGGGTTCGGTTCGACTGTTCTGCAGCCCACTCTTTCGTTGTCAACAGACAGCTGCTGTGATTTGTGACACTGCTGGTGCCAATTTTGAGCGTTTGGTTTACGACGAGCGTCTGAAGGAGCGTTGTTTCGGGGATTGGCAAGGACTTACGGACCGGGAAATCACAGCCCAATACCCGGACGCTTGGGCAGCGCGGGAGCGCGATGTATGGAACTATATTATTTCTGGTGGCGGGGAAAACTACCCAGCTTTGGCGGCACGCGTGAGCGAGTGGCTAGATGAGCAACCTGCTAATTGTCCAATCGTACTTATTTCCCATGGTCAAACTGGACGTGCCTTACGCTTCCGCTATTGTGGCCTGAACCCTGAAGAGGCGTTAAACTTGCCCGTACCACAGAATATTGTGTTTCGATTATTTGATGGGCAATCACATTCGCTTGATGCTAATCAGTGAGGGGATTTCATCTGTTGCTAGGCTATCAGCAAACTGCTTGAAAGACGTATAGAAGACAGCATGTTCTTGCTGCAATGATAGTGGCGATGAGAGCTGGTTTTATTTTTTTGTCCATAAAATTTACCGTGGTGGTAGTCAGCTATCATTTCATGACAACATCGAGAAATCGCTGCACATCTGGTCCCCAGATTGCACTGCCGTTCAGCTCAAACATATGTCCCTCTGCGGCGCTGGTTCCCCAAGGAGGATAGATACGGCAATCATGATCCTTTCCGAGCCGTGCTAGTTCTTCGGCCAGCTCCAAGGTTGCCGCCGGGTTGAAGTCATTTTCCGCCTGTGCAAGAAAAATTGGCTGGTTCAAGCAAGACGCAGCCTTAAGCATTTTTTCACGCAATCTAAAGTGGTCAGTCCACTGCCGGGCGCCACCAGAAAAATTGATTGCGGCGCGGAGGCCGGTATCCTCTGCCGCTGCCAGAAAGCTTAAAATGCCGCCCCGTGAGCTGCCGCTAACAGCTATCTTTACGCTGTCGATGTGGGGATGAGCTCGCATAGTAGATACAGCTGCAATAACATCGTGAAGTTCATCATCAAGGCGATGCACGATTTGCTCGTCGTAGGCATCGCTACCCAAGGCGGCTGGGATTGCATCTGCAACGGACAGGCCAGGTGAATGGCCGTAACCGCGGCGATGTGGAAAAAAAAAGGCGTAGCCCCAGTCCAAATGCAAGGCCGCTAACCCAGGCTTTGAGACCATTGAACTGTCGGGGCGGAGATTGCTACCGTGATTGTTGATGACGCAGGGGAATGGGCCAGGGCCTGTCGGAGTGAAGAGGAAACCTTTCAAAACGAGCTCGCCGCTCTCAAATTTCAACTCTGTGGGCACATGATTATGTGCAGTAAAATCTGAAACTGTCAGGTGGTTCATAGGACCTCCAGCGACCATCAATACTAGCGCCTTGGTACAATACCGTGAATGAAAGACAAGCGTTAGGAGCAAAATATGTTCTAGACGCTGCAAACTTTTACCAGCGACAGATTCGCAATTCTCTGCGCACTCGAATGCTTTACAGCCTATTATTCTTTGGCCTGTATCAACAGTTTCTCCAGCAAATCCATATAATGCTCTATGCCCGGAACAGAGCGGGCTGCGGTCATTGCAGCGTCATCCCATCGACGTAACTGAACCGCGTCGTGTGAATATGGTCGGTCCAAAAACGCTTCTGCCTTTGCATCGTCCAGTACTCCTCCTTGAAGGCCAAGGGTGTGGAGTGTCGTGGTCGAAAGTTGAACGGCATAATCTGGGTCTGTGGCACATAAGTAGCGTTTTGCCGCAACGTGGAGACGAATTGGTTCAATGACGTCTGGACCAAAAAATGGTCTCAGCATACTAGCACCGGCTTCTTCGTGATGAAGGTCCTGGGAGGCTGTTTGCATGTGGGAGTGGGTTTCGTTATCAAAGTACAAAGGGTAATCGGTACCAAAATGGCCTACGTCATGCAGCAGGCAAGCGACTAGCAAGGGTGGTGCAGCACCAGCCTCAGCCGCCAGCTCAGCCGTCTGCAGCATGTGTCCACACATACTAACTTCACCTTTGCCGTAGGCAACGGATCGTCCACGGTAAAATAAGTCCGATAGAGAATCGATAAAGTTAGTTGATGAAATCGAACTATTAGTTCCTGCTACATCGGAAAATCCGTTTAATTTTTCGATTTTAACCCCACGGTCCATGCCATTACTATAGTGCTTTGTCATCTTAGTGAGCAATGTTTAGATAGAGATCATTTGAATTTTGGATATAGGCTCGATATTATTTGTAAATTCAGCGACGGTTAAACTATAAGACATTTACATAGGTAGCGCTCATTCCGTTGACTGAGTTTCGGTCTTTTGACCGTAGGCTCCGAAAAATCAGTGCGTTAATTCAACTGTTTTGCTTTGCATATCGTGTGGGGCTTGGTCTTTGACATGGCCAAAGCCACGTAAGCCTATTGGAAGTTTGGCCAGTTTTACAGCCACATCTTAATCGGCTTTTGTCAGTCTAGTGTTCACGCTAGTCAGTAAGTGTCTTCTTAACCTAAAATACCTTGCTTTTCTGGAAGACTCTCGGGGGTTTTACCAAAGAAATCCAGCACCGTTCCTCGTAAAATGCGCAGTCTAGTGAGGATGCTAAGAACCGGCATGATCCACGAACCATATTCTTGTTTGATCGGATAACCCGTCACAGGATCTCTCTTTGCAAAAAGCGGTGGCGCTAAATGAAATGTAATTTTATTACTATTCTCGAATGCTTTATTAAGAGCGCGCCTGAAACGGCCGTCGGTATGAAGTCGTGCAGCCTCGTACTCATCTTTTATAGCTAGTAGATTGTAATAGGCTTTGCTGAACTCACCGTTGGAGTTTGAAACTACTGCAAATTCAGCAAGAGTGTCTTTTTCAATAAACTCCTTGTACCGTCTCGCATATTTAGCGCCCTGTTAAGCTTTAAGGTCTTTCACCCGCCTAATTATCAAATCAGACCCATCCAATGGATCAATGGTAGAGGGTTCTTGAGAAGCACATAACCGGTTGACCACCTCCAGGTCGTAGGCTGCCCTTCAGTTCCATTCCAGCGCCTGAATATTGCTCTCGACTTCGATGCTATTGAGCTCGATGGCTCTTTGGAGGGCTTTTAATGAGAAAGATTATAAACCTTTTTGAAACGTGTATCCGACTAGGAATAAATTAGCACCAATGTTATTACCTAAAAGTTGAAGGGCCAATTCGGTTGCCTCGAAATAATGAACACGTGATCCGCCATTCTGATCAATGCCGGCGGCGGCATCGTTAGCTAACTTAAGCCGGCACCTGGAACGCGGCGACACTTCCCAACATGCGCATCTTCAGGAACCCGACCTGAGCATAGCTAAACCCAAACGCACCCGATCAGATTGGCAACAGTACGAACATCACATCGGTGAAGCTGTCGTGTATTAAATGCGCGAAGCCGCCGCTCAACAAAACGCCGCGCCGGCGTTTTCCTTCCGTCGGCGTCGTCACCCCTTGTTCCCGCCGGCGGCTCCACCACTCGGGTAGCTCTTTCCCATACCCATGGCCGGATCCATCTGGGTTCCGTATGGCGGGATCGGAAAGCGCAAGCCAACTCTACCTATGCCCTCGAGACCCTCAATGCCGCGCATGAACTCATCCGGCGGCATGGCCAAGAGCATCTCGTCATCGGCAACGCCACCGTAACGGCGCTCGGCATAGCAGGGAATGGAGATCGAGGTTTCCTTGGTCGCCAACGCCCGGCCCCAACTGTCAGAGCAGGCACTCTCGCCAGTGATGGTCATGCCATACCGTTTGTAGCGCTTCCATTGCAGGCCGTTTACAAAAAGAATGGTCTGCGCCGGTGTCGCGTAGAACAGCACTATATCCGGCGGATCGAGCCGACCCGAGCGCAGGGGTGAAACACATAAGCCCTGATACTTGGGCTCGACCCGGGTCATAGTAGCCTGGTGTGCTTTGGCCGCCTCTCGATTCTCAAACCAGACGCCATCCATTTGCTCGCCGGTCAGGTAGGTGTCGTCCGGCACATTGAGACCAACGATACCGCCGCAGTTAGAATGCATGCGCGTGTTCTCGTGTCGAATACCAAGCGTGAACCCGGCCGTACGCACCTGACCGACCATCTGGCACATGGTGAAATGGAAGTCCTCGTTCGGCGTACGCACGCCTTTGATGCCCATCATTTCCGCTTCATCAGCAAACAACTTCATGCTGATCGGTAGCGTGCGAATGCGCAACAGCTCGATCAGCTTGGCCGCACCTTCTTTCAGGGCCTCGGCGGAAGTATCGTAATCCTGGCTCATGGTCTCTGTTCCCCTTTCCCGGTTGCCAAAAGCAGTTTCCCCTTGGTCTGCCGTCTTTCGATAATGTCATGCGCCGCGCCGTCTTCGGCAAGCGGTAATATGCTGTCGATGGTGATCAAAGACTGGCCCTCCACGTAATGCGCAAAAAAATCTTCAACACGCGGGCGTCCTTTCTCCACCGTCGTCATTTAATCAACCAGATGCGGGCGGGCGAAGAATATGGAACCCAGCGTAGGCGACCTCCACCAGCGCCCGAGCATGGACATCATTAGGTCATTCAATCGCAAATCATCGGAACCGCTGTAGGCTTGAATCTGAATGGCTAGCATGCCTTACCTCCCACTCTAACTCTTCCCCACAAGGTGGGGGTGAACGGGGCGCCTGTCTACAGAATACCCTTTCCCCCTCGATGGGGGAAGGTCCGGATGGGGGTGAAAACCCATGCAAAGCAATGCATAGTCTTCGGCACCGCACTACGTGTCAGCTCAGGGTGAGGTGAAAGACATTCAAACACCTCATCCTAAGCAGCGAGCAGAGTTCGCGTATCGAAGGATGGGCAAACGACGAGTGTTTTTCAAGTGCCTGCTACGCCGCAAACCCTTCCCGAAGTGCATCCCCCACATGCGAGGGTGTGTCGAGGACGTTGACCCCCGCCAATTCCAGAGCCGTTTTTTTTGATGCATAGGTACCCTTGTCTCCCATGACAATAGCTCCGGCATGGCCCATTTTTTTGCCGACGGGCGCAGCGCCGCCGGCAATGAAGGCGGCGATGGGTTTCGACATGGTGGCGGCATATTCCGCAGCCGCTTCTTCCATGGCGCCGCCGATCTCACCGACCATGGCGATGGCCTCAACACCTTCGAATGCGTCCAAGGCCTTCAAGGCATCGAGCGTCGTCGTGCCGATGATCGGGTCGCCACCTATCCCTAAGAAGGCTTTGATGCCAAAACCAGCGGTGGTGATATTCTGGCACATTAGCGTCGCCAGCGAGCCCGAACGCGAGATGACGCCGACGTTTCCTAGTTGAAAAATTCGCGGGTTGAAGGCTGGCATAAATCCTAAGAAGCATTCATCCACCGTCACCGTGCCGGCAGTGTTGGGACCGATGATAGTGGTACCGGATTCCTTCGCCGCGGCCATAAAGTACATGACGTCCTGGACCGGCACGTGCTCAGTCAAACAGACGATCAATTTGGCCCCGGCCTCAATGGCGTCCAGGGCCGCCACCTTGACGCCCAGGGCCGGAATGAACATCACGGTGGCATTGACATCGCCCTCTTTGGCCGCATCGACCGCCGTGGCATGGACCGGCACACCGCAGTGCTCGGTGCCTGCTTTCTTTGGATTGACGCCGCCAATGACATTGGTGCCGTATTCCTGCATCCGCTCGGTCCAGAAGGTGCCCTGCTTGCCGGTGATCCCCTGCACCAAGACACGGTGTCGTCTTCTACAGATATGCATCACACTCCTTCCCGGCTGGGGGCTTCGGCAGCTGCCTTGCAAGCCAAGTCCATGTTGGGTAGAGGATCCATACCGAGTCTCTCCTTCAGCATGGTAATGGCTTCATCATCACCGGTGCCAGCGATAGAAAAGAATACCGGAATGTCAGGCTCGACCTCATCCCAGGCTTCCAGCAGCCCGTCCATCATCACGTCGCAGCGTGCAAATGCGCCGCAAAAATTGACCACTAGGCTTTTGGCACCAGGCTTCGCCAGCACCATCTCAAGCGCAGCCTTGGCCTTAGTATAAGCCTCGCCACCAATCTCGCAGAAGTTGGCCGGCTTGCCGCCGTAATGGCGGACCATATCCATTGTGGTCATGGTCAGCCCGGCGCCATTGGCCAGCACGACTACGTCGCCATCGAGCTCAATGTACTTTATACCATGATGCTCGCCCCGCTTCTCAAGTTCGGTCAGCTTGTCAGGCATTCCCTTGGAGGCGAGTTCTCGTTGGCGCTTGATGCCGCTATCATCCATGACGAACTTGCAATCGAGGGCCACGACCTTGCCATCACCGGACAGGATCAGCGGGTTGATCTCAAGCAGTTCTGCATCGTTAGCGCTGTAGGCGTCATAGAGTTTCACCAGGGTATCGGCAATGCCGTCCCTGGCGCCATCGAGATCCAGGTCATTGATCAGTTCGCGTGCCTGGTCGAAAGAGAAACCATGGCGCACGTCGACGGGTGCCTTCTTAAGAGTTTCCGGCGTCTCGGCAGCGACCTCTTCGATATCCATGCCACCCTCGGTGGAGAACATCACCATCGGCCCCTTGATCTCCGGATCGTTGAGAATAGCGGCGTAGAATTCACGTTGAATAACAGACTTAGCCTCGACCAAAACCTTTTCGACCAGATGGCCAGAGATCTCCATACCAATGATCTTCTCCGCATGGGCCTTGGCTTCTTCCGGGGTTTCAGCGAATTGAATGCCGCCGACCTTGCCGCGCTTGCCTGTTGGCACCTGCGCCTTAACGACACAGCCGCCGATCTTTTCTGCCACCTTTGCCACTTCGTCCGGCGTCCTCGCCAGCGTGCTTATCGGTACGGCAATCCCAGCCGTCACCAAGACCGACTTGGCGGCATATTCTTCGAAATTCATGTTCTTATTTTCCGTATTTTTCCCAGTGCGCCCCGAACAGCTCTTCTTCAGATGGCTTGTCCTCGGGAATCGTTCGCACCAGATGTGTGATGTTAATGAAATTTGTGTAGTTAAGGTTTTCACTGATGGAGTTCCCGGCCCAAGTGCCGCAGCCCATGGTCAGGGTGAAGTTGAGGCCGTTATCGAAGGAACCACCATTGCCGAAGGTATGTGCCTGGTTGACCAGCACGCGCACTACCCGGAGATCCTCCGCCAGTTCCGACGCATGAACCTGGTCCTTGGTGTGGATACCGACGCTATGGCCCATGCCGGCGAAATCCAGGACGCTTTGCACATGGCGCTTGGCCTCGGCGAAGTCCTTGGCCTTGTAGACCGTCAGCGCCAGGGAAAGTTTTTCATTCGAAAACGGGCTTTCTTTGCCGACGTGAAGCTCGTCCTCGACCAGGAAGAATTTCGCCAATTTGGCGTCTTCCGGGAGCCCACAAGTTTCGGCGAAGACGTCCGGGTCCCTGGCAATGACATGACGGTTCAAGTGTCCGTCTTCCCAAAGTGTATCCTGGACTTTCTGCTTGTCCTCAGGCGTGCAGCGATAACCGCCGACGGCCTCCAAAGCCTTTATGGCATCCTCGTAGACGTCTTCAAGGATGGTCACCGAGTTTTCCGACGAGCACGAAGTGGCATTGTCGAAGCACTTGGAAAGCATGATATTTTCTGCCGCGTCATGGAGATCGGCGGTCGTATCGATAATAACTGGTACATTTCCGGCACCAACGCCGATGGCCGGTGTGCCCGACGAATAGGCGCGGCGCACGTTGTTCTGTGACCCGGTGCAAACCACTAGGTCGGACTGGATCATCAACTGCTGGGTAAGTTGCTTGTTGACGGGCGCGGGCAAGACTTGGACAAGGTCAGTCGGCAAGCCAATCTTTTCCAACTCGGCACGCATGTAGTTGCAAGTCTGGGTGGTGGTATTTAGCCCGGCGGGCGACGGCGCGACGATTACGGCATTCCTGCCTTTGATGGCGAACATGGCCTTGTTGACCGGCGTCGCAGAAGGATTGGTCGAGGGCGCGATAGCGGCGACCACGCCGACCGGTTTGGCGTATTTGACCAAGCCTTTTTCCGGCAGTTCCTCAATGATGCCGACGGTCTTCACCCGCATCAAGTCGCGCAGGCAACCGAACGTTTTACGCTGGTTCTTGATGATCTTGCTCTCAACGTTGCCAAGGCCCGTATCGATGACAGCGGTCTCGGCTAATTCCTTGGCGCGGGCGGGTTCGTAGATCGACCAGGCAAGAGCCGTCACAGCTTCATCGACGCGCGCCTGGTCTGCGCCTTCGAACTCGGCCATGGCTGCTCGAGCACGATTGATCAGTCCGGTGACAACGCTCGTTTCATCACCAGCATCATTGGATTGCAGCGCAGCTTGTGAATTCACGTTCTTCCTCCTCAGGCTTGTTTAATCCGTGACCTCTGAGCCGGCCTTCACCGGAGCGAAGGTCTGGTCGGAGTTTTTATCTTGCAGGTATTGAACCTCTCGCTGCAACTTGGCTGCCGCCGAGCGCAGCGACGACAGTTGTCCCTCGGCCTGAGTCAGATCAAGCCGAGCCTTCGGCGCGTGCACGGACAAGCCGGCCACAACCCTGCCTTCGCTGTTATAGATCGGCACTGCTAGTGCGATCAGGCCGACTAGGTTTTCTTCGTCATTAGTGGCGAAGCCCTCGCGGCGGATGCGCTTGAACTCGCCCTCCAACGCTACGGGATCGGTCAGTGTGTTCTCAGTAAATGCCACCAATGGTGCGGCGCTCAGCATTCTTTTTCGAGTACGGCTTGGTAAGTGCGTCGCCAGCAACTTACCAATGGCGGTGGCATGCACGGCGACGCGGCTACCGGGACCGAGTTGCAACCTCAGTGGCCAATCACATTCAACGCGGTCGATATAGACTATCTCGCCGCGCTCCAAGACACCGACGTTGCAGGTCTCGCCGATACCATCGACAAGCTGCTTCAAGACCGCATGCACGGGTGCAAGACGCATCGACGCCTTAAGCGCATTGATACCGAGCGAAACCATGCGCGCCCCGACGTAGTAATGGTCACGGGCGAAATCGCGGCGAATAAGGTCAAGCTCTTCCAACTGCCGGACCACGCGATGCACCGTCTGGCGCGGCAGATCGAGCATCGCGGAGATATCGGCTAGGCTTTTCGGTTGCTCGCTATCGAGCAGTACGTCCAGCACCAGCGTCGCTTTGTGCAGGGCAGAACCGCTTTCACTTTGCCCGTCGGCCATCGACATCTCCTGTTGGCATGCTATGACTCGTTGGGTTCTAATATCCGACGACTAAAGCAATAACGATCATATTTCAATATTTTTTTGACAAATCTGTCCCGGTTTTTAATATTTTGCATAATTTTAAGTGGCCAAGCTATGCGTAAAGCTAATTCAGAGGAGAGATTGCTTTGACCGAGACGGCCTACCATTCCAACGAGAAGGAGTTCGCCAGCAACCACCAAGCCTATTGGGGAGGCATGCGCGAAGCTGCAGGCATGCCGTTGGTCATGGTCTCGTCGGCGATGCTAGGCTTCGGTTCATTGGCCCGCGACAGCGGCCTGTCGCTCGATGTCAGCGTAGCGCTTTCCATCGGCCTTTGGGGCCTACCGGGCCAGGTCGCCATGGCCGAAATGTGGGCTATGGGGGCACCCATCGTGGCAATCGTAGTGGCGTCCTCAATGGGCAACATGCGCTTTTTGCCGATGGCGCTGGTCACCGTGCCGTGGTTTCGGGGCGATGGACGCGCCGGTTGGACCCGCTATCTAGCGGCGCAGGTGATGTCGATCAACATCTGGACAGTTTTTATGCGCCGCGCGCCAGCCATTGTGCTCAAACGGCGTTACCCCTATTTCATGGGAGTTGGCTCCGTCTGCCTCATTGGCGGCACATGCGGAACAGTGCTTGGCTATATGCTGGCCAGCACCATGCCACCTGCTGTCACCATCGCATTGATTTTTATGAACCCGGCATATTTTCTATTCGTATTTTCTTCCGTACGCGAGCGCAATTGCATCATCGCGGTTATCCTCGGTGCCTTTACCGGCCCCCTGCTCCACCAAGTTACGACGGATTGGAGCGTGCCGCTGGCCGGCTTGCTCGCTGGAACGGCGGCCTTCGCGCTCGACAGAGCCACCACTCGGAGAAACCGCGATGCCCTATCTTGATCTTTGGGGAAGTACGGAACTTTGGGTGCTGACCGGACTGTGTTTCCTAGGCACGCTAGTGTGGCGCGTCATCGGCACAACCATCGCCACCCACATCGACCCGGAAGGTGCGATGTTCCAGTGGCTCAGTTGCGTCGCCTATGCCATGCTGGCCGGCCTGATCGCGCGCATCCTGTTGCTGCCCATCGGCATTCTAGCATCAACACCGTCTTTCGATAGGGCCATCGCCATGGTGGCGGGTTTTGCTCTGTTTTTCATCCTGCGGCGCCACGTCTTCGCCGCCACACTCACCGCCTTCGCCGTGATGCTAGCGCTGACAGCGCTGCGGGGCATGGGCATTCTTGGATAGGATAGAGGTACGGTGATAAAAAACAGCTACGATGTGGTGATCATTGGTGGCGCGGCGATTGGCTCGGCGACCGCGTTCTTCCTGATCCGGCACGCGGGTTTCAGTGGCTCAGTCTTGGTCATCGAGAAAGACCCCGGCTATACCAAGTGCTCGACGACGCTCTCCATGTCTTCGATCCGCCAGCAGTTCTCGACGCCGACCAACATCCTAGCCTCAGCCTTCGGCGTCGAATTTATCAAACAAGCTAAGAGCGAGTTCGGCGCGCTTGGCGATGTGAGTTTCTGCGAGAACGGCTACTTAATCATGGCCAGCCACGCCGCTGCCGATGCGCTCCGCGCCAACCATGAGATCCAGTGCTCGCTCGGCGCCGACAACGTGTTGTTGACCCCGGATGAGATCTCCGAACGTTTTCCTTGGATGTCGGACGAAGCCGTAGCGCTCGGATGCCTCGGACTTAGCGGCGAGGGCTGGTTCGATCCCCATTCGCTGCTCAATCTTTACATCACTGAGGCCAAGGCTAGTGGCGTCGACTACATCGCCGATGAAGCCGTAGACTTAAAGATGTCCGGTGGGCGAGTGACCGCTGTGCACCTCGCCAGCGGCGAGAAAATTGCATGTGGTCAGGCCGTCAACGCTGCCGGCCCAGCCGCCTCTAAGATCGCTGCCATGGCTGAACTAGCGTTGCCGGTGGAGTCGAGGAAGCGCCTGGTCTATGTCTTCGATTGCCGCGAGAAAGACAGCATCACCAACTCACCGCTGTTCTTCGATCCCAATGGTGTTTTCTGCCGGCCCGAAGGCGCTTATTTCCTAACTGGCGTTTCCCCCCCCGAGGACCAGGACCCCGTTTGCACCGACTTTGAGATCACTTACGATCTGTTCGAGGAGATGATCTGGCCGACCCTGGCCAATCGAGTGCCGGCCTTCAAGGCGATCAAGCTGGTCAATGCCTGGGCCGGCCACTACGCCTACAACACGATCGACCAGAACGCGCTCCTAGGATCACTTCCAGACGTCCCCAACCTCTACTTCGCCAACGGCTTCTCCGGCCACGGCATTCAGCAAAGCCCAGCCGTCGGGCGCGGTATAGCCGAGTTGATTACGGACGGTATATTTACCTCGCTCGATCTCTCCGGTCTCTCAGTCGAGCGTTTACTCTCCGGCCACACGGTGCGTGAGGTGAATGTCTTTTGAGTGCCCCTAAGCCGCCACCGGCCGATCACCGCCAATTTGCGTCCTGCGCATGTGGCGGCGGGTATCGGACGGGAAGGCATCGCGGCAATGCAGGCAATAGCGGTTGTCCCAAAGGACTATATCGCCAACCCGCCATTTTTGCGTCCACGTAAACTCAGGTTTGGCCACATGCGCCCACACTTCTTCACGCAACACCTCACCATCACCTACCCCGCCGATGCGAAGGCCTTCGTAGTCCAGAATATTGGAGATGACGTTGATTTCGGGGTTTTCCGGCACCCAAGCGTGCCGTGAGGATTGATCGGCGCCTCGTTCAGGGGGCCGAAGTGGCGCGAGATCCTGAGTAGGTCTTCATCGCGCAAGTTTTGGCCGCGGAACCTCAAGACCAAGTGCTTGGTCCAAGCCGCCTTGATGGCATTGATGGTTTCGGTATCGAGATTGCGAGCGAGGTCAATACCTTCGATATCCACGCCAAGCGCCGCTCCTGTGGAGATCATCTGCATCAGAAAATCAGCCCTCTCAGCGCCTTGTACATTTCGTTGGGGCGCTCGGCCATCATCATGTGGCCACAACGCTCAAGGATATAAACCTCTGACTTAGCGATGTTAGTGGCAAGCGCTTTACCGCTCTTGGCCGGCGTCATCTTATCGTCGCGACCGAGCACGAATGATGCCGGGCATGTAACCTTAACGGCCGTCTCGACGGCGCTGCCATAATCGTTGCAAGCAGCAAGATCGCTACCGAGAACACCGGATCTTGAATTCTTTAGCAATACCTCACATGCACCGTGCACCCATAGTCCCGGAAGCGGATGCCCGCCGGTCTGAGCCTTATCTCCCAAGCCCCAAAAAATGATCAGGTCCGGCCCCAAGTCCTCGTTGGCGGCAGCGGCGGCAAGTAAATCCGCATGCACTGGCATGGCCTCGGCGACACCGGTCAAGATGATGTGGTTGACCTTATCGGGATATCGCGCCGCTAGGTCGAGAGCAATCAGCGAGCCCATGGAATGGCCGATCAGCGTCCCCTTCTCGACACCGGCAGAGCCCATGAATTTGAACACCCAATCGGCCATCTCGGCGATCGTAGTGAGCGCCGGCCCATCCGAATAGCCGTGGCCAGGAAGGTCGACAGCTAGGGCGCGGCGGCCCTGGTGGGCGATATTACGTGTCTGAAACTGCCATACGCTTCGGTCCATGCCGGCGCCATGGATCAGGATCACCACCGGGTCGTCGGCCGAACCTTCGCGGCTGCCGGTAGCCGCATGGGCACGATTACCATCAATTGTTACGTCCATCGTCAACCTCCTCAGGCCTTTTGCGAGACGCGAATGGCCTGCTTCAAGTCGCTGATGATGTCTTCACTGTCCTCAATCCCGACCGATAGCCGAATCATCCCCTCAGCGATGCCGGCGGCTTGCAGCGCCGCTGCATTCATTTGCTGGTGTGTGGTAGAAGCTGGATGGATCACCAACGTCTTGGCATCGCCGACATTGGCCAGGTGAGAGGCTAGTTTAACCGCCTCAATGAACTTCCGCCCGGCGGCGCGTCCTCCCTTGAGGCCGAAACTAAGCATGGCACCAGGGCCTTTCGGGATCAGCCGCTTGGCGAGATCGTGGTCCGGGTGTGACGCGAGGCCCGGATAATTGACCCATTCGGCGGCATCTTCGCCTTCCAGAAATTCGGCCACGGCCTGGGCGTTGTCGATGTGTTTTTGCATTCTGAGTGGCAAGGTCTCCAGGCCTTGCAGGATGTAGAAGGCATTGGCCGGGCTCATGCAAGCGCCGAAATCCTTCATCCCCTCGGCGCGTGCCCGCATGACCAAAGCCTGCGTGCCGAACTCATCGGCAAAATCGAGGCCATGATAGCCGTCGTAAGGTTCCGTAAGCGTTGGAAACTTGCCCGATGCTTCCCAATCGAAACGGCCCGAGTCGACGAAGATCCCGCCGATAGCCACGCCATGGCCGCCAATGTACTTGGTCAGCGAATGCATGACGATATCGACACCATGCTCAAACGGTCTCATCAGGTAGGGCGTGGTGAAAGTGCTGTCAATCATCAAGGGCAGACCTGCCTCATGCGCGATATCGGCGATGGCAGAAATATCCATCACCTCAATACCTGGGTTGCCGAGTGTTTCGCCGAAGACTAGGCGCGTATCATCGGTAATGGCCTCCTTGAAGGCTTCAGGTTCGCGAGGATTGACAAACGTTGTCGTAATTCCGAAGCGCGGTAGCGTGTAGCTGAAGAGATTGTGGGTGCCGCCATAAAGCGAACCACTTGAAACGATATGCCCTCCCTTGTCTATCAGCGTCGCAATAACGAGAAAGATCGCCGCCATGCCGCTGGCTGTCGCTACCGCGCCGACGCCGCCCTCCAAGGCCGCAACTCGCTCTTCCATGACGGCGACGGTCGGGTTAGAAAGCCTTGTATAGATGTGGCCGGGCCGTTCCAGGTTATAAAGAGCGGCGGCGTGGTCCGTATCATCGAAGACATAGGACGTTGTCTGGTATATGGGCACGGCGCGCGCGCCGGTTGCCGAGTCGGGCTGCTGGCCTGCATGCAGGCTGAGCGTATCGAATTTTAGGAATTTTGGCGTGACCATTAGGCCTCCCCCGGGTATCTACTTGGCGTTATCCGGCAGATTAGTTGAGGAGTTCGGAAATGGCACGCGAGATCGAAACAGTCGTCGTCATTGGCGGTGGCACCATGGGCGGCGGCATCGCCGGGTTATGTGCCGAGCGCGGCAAGAAAGTGCTGCTCCTGGAGATCAGTCAGGACGCCGCCGAGAAGGCCATGGACCGTATCAAGAACGGCCGCCCACCGGCTGTCGACACGCCGGAAAAAGCCAACAATATCACGCTTGGCACCATCGATGACGATCTCGTCAAGATTGCCGATTACGACTGGATCTGCGAAGCGGTCATCGAAGACTTAGAGACCAAGCGTGCGCTGATGGGAAAACTGGAACCGCTTCGCCGTGATGGCTCCATCGTCTCCACCAACACGTCGGGCATTCCGCTCAAGGACATAACCAAGGGCATGCCAGAACGCTTGAAGCGCGATATCGCGGTAACGCACTTCTTCAATCCGGTGAAGATCATGCGATTGTTGGAACTGGTGCCGGATGAAAAAACCTCGCCAGACGTAATCTCCTCGTTGGCAGATTTCTGCCGACATACACTGGGTAAAGGCGTGGTCAACGCCAAGGACACGGTCAACTTTATCGGCAATCGCATAGGATGCTATTGGATGATGGTCGGCCTACACCAGGCCGGCGAAGCCCTGAAGGCTGGGCTCTCCATGGAAGAGGTCGATGCACAGATGTCCGCCCCGATGGGCCTGCCGCCAACGGGACTTTACGGCTTGATCGACCTGATCGGCTTGGATGTTATGGATTTGGTCGGCGAAAACCTAGGGGTCAACTTACCGGCAGGTGATCTTTGCGCTGAGTTTACCTCCCTTCCTGCACCCGAGCGCGCCATGCTCGAGCGCGGCCAGATCGGCCGCAAGGCAGGCGCCGGCTTCTACCGCGTGCAGAAGTTTGACGACGGTTCGCGCAAGACGGAAATCTACGACCTTATCCA
This sequence comes from uncultured Magnetovibrio sp., assembly GCA_964468005.1. Lineage (GTDB taxonomy): Bacteria > Pseudomonadota > Alphaproteobacteria > Rhodospirillales > Casp-alpha2 > TMED8. The sequence continues at coordinate 15,426 of CAYXUT010000028.1, forward strand.
AGGCAGTTGGCGCGACAGCAAAAAGGCTAGTGTTGATGAGGAGCATGCCGGACCCAGAGCCATGTTCATCAACGATGAACATGGCCGTCTTGCCTGGAGTATCACCGGCACCACATTGCTCTATGCCGCCGATCTGGTGCCGGAAATTGCAGACGACGTGGTCAACGTCGATCGCGCCATGAAATGGGGTTATGCGTGGAATTGGGGCCCATTCGAGCTTTTGGACGAGGTTGGTCCGGCCAACGTGATCGCCAAGCTTGAAGCGGAAGGCCACGCACTACCGAAGATGCTGCAGGTTCTCAAGGAGGCCAGAGCCGATAGCTTCTATCGAGGCGGCGGCCAGGAATATTTCGGCCTCGACGGCCAATATCACGCAACGCCGGAAGAATAGTACAATCTATCTGACAAGGATTTAATTTCAGAAAAAATTAGCCGTATTTTTGGTCTCCGGCAATTCCTGTCGTCAATTCTTCGGAGCCACTCTCCATGAGCGGACCAGTGTAAACGACGAGTGACTTCGCAATAGCGTCTGCGTGACCTATGGCGAGATCGCGCCCATGGAGAGCCCGACCACATCGGCCTTATCGACACCAAGGCAATCCAGAAAATGAACGGCATCGCCAAGCTAGGTCTCCCAGCCGTATTGGCCGGCTTCAGTGAGGACGCCGGAAGGAAGATAGCCGCGCGCCGCGGTTACGATGCAGCGGTAGCGGCGCGTAAAGTAACGGACCTGATACTCCTAGGTGCGTGCATCGCCACCGAACTCGTGCAGGAACAGGATCGACTGCCCGGTGCCAGTGTCTTCGAAGAAAAGCTTTATGCCGTTACGTTCGGCATAGGGCATGTCCGCCTCACTCAGACCGAGTTAACGACATGCCCGCCATCGACGGGGATGACAGCGCCGGTCATATAGGCACCGGCGTCCGACGCCAGCAACAATAACGGCCCCTCGAGATCAACCATCTCACCAGTTCTACGCTGCGGAATGCGCGATATGGTTTCCTTGCCCCCGTCACTCTCCAGGAACTCGCGGTTGAGGTCGGTGGCCACATAACCCGGCGCGATGGCATTAACGCGGATATTAAAACGCGCCCACTCAAGCGCCAACGCCTTGGTCATCTGGATGACGCCGGCTTTCGATATGGCATAGGGTAGGACGCCTTTGGCAACGCGAATACCGAGGATCGAGGCTATATTGATGATCGAGCCCGGCTGACCTGCAGCAACCATGCGGTTGGCACCTTCCTGGGCCACGTTCCACACGCCCTTCAGGTTGGTGTTGATGACATCGTCGAAGACCTCTTCCGACAACTCGATGGCCATCTCCTGCCCAGCGATGCCAGCGTTGTTGACCAGGATAGAGACTAAACCTGAGTTTTTCTGCATGGTTTCGAACGCATCAGCGACGCTTTCTCTATTGGACACGTCCATGGAAACAGCCAGCGCCTCACCGCCTTGCTCGACGATTTCGGAGACGACGGCAGCGACCTTATCTTCACGCCTCGCGGCAACAGCGACGCTCGCACCGGCACGGGCCAGCGTCAGGGCAAAGTGGCGCCCCAGGCCGCTTGAAGCGCCGGTGACCAGCGCGGTCTTGCCGGTCAAGCCAAACACATTGACCATAGTATCATACCTCTTTCGCCTGATCCCGCAGAACGTACTTCTGGATCTTGCCGGTCGAGGTCTTCGGCAAAGGGCCGAACACAACTGTCTTCGGGGCTTTAAAATGCGCCATGTTGTCACGGCAGAAAGCGATCACATCTTCCGCACCAACATCATTCGCATCAGGTTTCAATGTAATGAAGGCGCAAGGCGTCTCGCCCCATTTCTCGTCCGGTCGGGCGACTACCGCCGCTTCCATGACGCTCGGATGTTTGTATAGCGTTTCTTCAATTTCCAAGCTGGAAATGTTCTCGCCACCGGAAATGATAATGTCCTTGGAGCGATCCTTGATCTCAACGTAACCATTCGGGTGCATGACGCCAAGATCACCGGTGTGAAGCCAACCACCGGCAAAAGCCTGTTCGGTAGCTTCAGAATTCTTTAAATAGCCCTTCATCACCGTATTGGAGCGGATCATAAGCTCACCTATGGCCTCACCGTCCGCAGGCACTGGCATCATGGTGTCGGGATCCATGATAGATTGCTCAAACAGCGTCGGTACACCGACGCCCTGACGCGCCATCATCTCCGCCTTTCCGTCGAGGTCCAGGTCAGCCCAATCGTCCTGCCAGGCGCAATAGGTGCTCGGCCCGTACGTTTCGGTCAAGCCGTAGGCATGGACGACATTGAAGCCCATGCGCTCCATCCCGGCAATGACGGCGGACGGCGGCGCTGCACCACCGGTATAGACGTTGACTTTCTGGTCGAACGGCACCTTGTGGTCGCCAGGCGCGTGCACCAGCATGTTGAGCACAACCGGCGCGCCGCAAACAAGGTTAATGCCAAGATCGCGGATCATCGGAAACACTTGCTTGGTATCGATTTGGCGAAGGCAAACATGAGTACCACCCATTGCTGTAACGGCCCAAGTGAAGCACCAGCCGTTGCAATGAAACATCGGCAACGTCCAAAGATAAACCGTCTCGCTGTTCAATCCCCAAACAGCGATGTTACCCATGGCATTCAGGAAAGCCCCCCGGTGGTGGTAGACAACGCCTTTCGGGTTACCGGTCGTCCCGGACGTATAGTTGAGACAAATGGCATCCCATTCGTCAGCAGGCCAACCATCAAAGGTCGGATCACCTTCGGCCAAGAATGCCTCGTAATCTTTTTCTCCGAGCAACTCACCGCCGTCACCCAAGGGATCATCGATATCGATAACGGTAATGTTGCAGTCGGAGTCCGCCAAAGCATCCTTGATGACGAACGAGAACTCTCGGTCGGTGATCAAAACCTTAGCCTCGCCGTGTCTCAAGATGAAGGCAACGGTCGAAGCATCAAGTCGGAAGTTCAAGGAATTCAGCACCGCACCTGTCATCGGCACACCAAAGTGCGCCTCAAGCATCGGCGGCGCATTGGGCGACATTAGCGCCACAGCATCACCCTCGCCAACGCCACGCCGGCTCAGTGCAGAGGCCAACCGTCGACAGCGTTCGCCAAATTCACGGTAGGTGAAACGCATATCGCCATGGATAACGGCGATTTTGTTGGGATAAACCGTTTCTGCCCAATTCAGGAAACTGATCGGCGTCAGCGGTTGATAATTGGCCGGGTTCTTTCCGAGCCCCATCTCAAAGATGCCTCTATCTGATGACATCCCTGGCCCTCCGTTTGTTTCGACCTATTGTTAGCATCGCGGAGGCGGGCGAGAAAGCCTCGCCTCGCGCAACTTTTGCGTCCTTGAACAAGCCGCGATATTAATATCTGGATAGTTTGGATGGGACTTTCTAAAACAATTAGGATGGATCCTATGAGCCACTCCACAAAATATCTGCTTCCCGAAAGCAGCACTTTAAAATCTTGGTACAACAATGCCGCCGATGGCTGCTGAATAAAAACGGCAATGGGTCAAGATCAGCCACTCGTCCGTCCATTCGCCGGGCTTCGACCAGCGGTGGGCCGAGCCGCCGACGTTGTGGCGCCACCCTACGACGTGCTTAACGAAGCTGAAGCGAGGGCTCTGGCTGAGGGGCGGCCCTGGTCGTTTCTTCATATATCGCGTGCCGAGATCGACCTGCCGCAGGGCATCGACCCGCATGATGAAACGGTCTACACCAAGGCTTCCAAAAACCTGAGCCATATGGTTTCCGAAGGCGTACTCACGCGAGATGCGACGCCTTGTTACTACGTCTATCGGCTAAAAATGGGTTCTCACGTGCAAACCGGCATCGTCGGCGCGGGTTCCATCGCCGCCTATGATGAAAACCGTATCCGGCGCCATGAACTGACCCGGCCTGATAAGGAAGACGACCGGGTAAGAAATATCGAAGCCCTCGGGGCGCATACAGGGCCGGTCATGGTCACGCATCGACACGATACCCGTGTCGACGCCGTAATCAACCGATCAGTAGTCCAGGAGCCGGCAAGCCATGTCATCGGTAAAGATGATGTGGAACATACGGTTTGGGTCATCAACTCGCTTGATGAAATCACGGAACTGAACGCGGCTTTCGATGCCATGGATGCTATCTATATTGCGGACGGGCATCACCGCTCGGCGTCCGCGTCGCGGGTCGCCGCGAACAGGCGTGCCGCCAACTCATCACCCACGGGTATGGAGAGTTACGAGTATTTTCTAATCGTCAGCTTCCCCGACGACGAAGTACAGATCCTCGACTACAATCGCGTGGTCAGGGATTTGAACGGCCTGTCGAGTAAAGAGTTCCTATCCCGGCTCGATAAAGCTTTTTCCGTGATCCCCCACGACGATGCAGCAAAGCCAAATACCGCGCGCTACTTCGGGATGTACATGGCCAACCAGTGGTACGGTCTTAAGCCGAAAGAGCCGGTAACGGCCGATGACCCAGTGGCGACGCTCGACATCTCGGTCCTAACTGACCTGCTGCTAGAGCCGATCCTTGATATCGGGGACCCGCGCCTCGACAAGCGCATCGAGTTCATCGGTGGAATCCGCGGTATGAAGGAACTTCAGCGCCGCGTCGATAGCGGCGAGATGGCCGTCGCTTTCGCTATCTATCCGACATCGCTTGCGGATCTGATGGCAGTCGCCGATGCTGATCAGGTCATGCCGCCAAAATCAACCTGGTTCGAACCGAAGCTCGCCGACGGCCTGATAACGTTGGTATTAGACTAAACGGACCCTAGATTTTACCCGCAGCGCAGGACCAGAGTTCCATTCACACCGCCGACGAATGGCAAAACTGGCATATGAGGCCCCCGCCGAAAAACGGCGAAAGCGCTCTCCGCAGACATAGCAAAGTTGGGTTTGCCGTCGACCGTCCTGCCTCTAGTTGGAAGACACTTTTAGTTTTTCAAGCGGCATTCGTTTTACCGTGGTTCGTTGCCATCTCATCCTGGAACGATGCTTTCCGTTTCGACCATTGTTCGGCTCTCGTGCACAACCGTACACCGACAGATCTTAGCGCCGAATCCAGCCAGTACGAAAGATGAATACCATAGATGTTTCTGATTTCTCTATTTTTTTTTAGTCTTGCGCTGTGTTTCGCGATAAAGGATGAGGAACCCCGCCCCAACCACCATCACGGCACCGATAATTTTCAATGTACTTGGTACATCGTCCCAAACCGCATAGCCAATCACAGCCGACCACACCAACGATAAGTACTTCAATGGCGAAACCACAGCGCCGGCGGCAAGATGCAATGAAACAACGATTAGCCAATGAGCTAAGATCACGAATGTGCCACCAATGGAAAACAGCACCCATTGCTCAAATGTTGGCCACTGCGTGCTGAACGGCATGGTTACCGCACCGCCAATCAACACCACGACGCTCGTATAGAACATCACCGTAGTAGCGCTGTCGCGGGCACCCAACCGCCGGGTTAAGACATCGCGATAGGCGGAACACATAGCCGCGGCCAACGGGAACACTACCCAGGCGTTGAAACTGGCCGTTCCGGGCTGGATCATCACCAGAGCGCCGAGGAAACCCAAAATCACGGCTGCCCAACGAAAAACACCGACGTGTTCGTTCAGCAAAAGCGGAGCGAATGCCGTAAGAAAGATTGGGCTCATGAAAATCAACGCCGCAGCTTCCGCAAGCGGCAACCTGATAAATGAGATTGTCACCAAGACGGTGGTGGCGAAGGCAATGACGCCGCGCCACCAAACACCACGGGCGTTATGAAGGCGTAATATAGACAATCCGCCATTCAGATAGATCATAACGCCAAGCACCGGGAACGCCCAAAGTCCTCGGTAAAACAAGATCTCACCAGCATTGAAATCAACGATCAGCCATTTGGTAATAGCATCTTGGGATGCCAACAACATGGCACCGGAGGCCATGCAGGCCATCCCTTTGAGCGTGGTTGATTGGCTGGAGTTGGAGCTCATATGGCACGCT
>CAYXUT010000029.1:0-16678 GCA_964468005.1 uncultured Magnetovibrio sp.
ACCCTCGCCTCCATCAATTAGGCTTTTCAGCCAGACGTGCGGGTTGCCATTCATTTGTTCGGGTAAGATAACCGGTCCGTAGAGGCCGGTCGGCAGCAGGATTGAAAGTCTGATACCGTTTTCTTTCGTGAACGTGATGGCGGCCTTTTCCATCACCGTCTTGGTGGCTGAGGTGTATTTCTTGGCCCGGCATTGCTCCGCCTCGTCCGACCAGTGATCGACCTCGTTCTTCACCGGCACGGCGGGGATGGGGTTGGTGGACGACGTAGAAGAGCAGATCACCACGTTCTTGATGCCATGGCGAACGACTGAGCGGAGGATGTTCAAGCAGCCATCAACCGTCGGCATGATGATTTCGGCGTAACCCTTCTCGTTGTCCATTTCCTTCGCTGCTTTACCGCTCGGACCGAAATAGGTCGGGATCAGGCTGGCAATAAAAACACAATCGACCCCTTGCAGCGCTTCGTCGAAGCTCCCCTCGTCGACCATCTCGGCACTAAAAAGTTTCAAGTGATCGTCAGCCCCCGAGAGGCCCATCAGATAGGGGGCTTTGGCCGGATCATTGGCATTGCGGAGCGTGCCGTTGACCCTGTAGCCGCGTTCCAGCGCCGCCCGGACGATATTCAAGCCGACAAGGCCGCTGGCTCTGGCGAACGCAATGGTTTTCGGCTGTGTCATTCCTGCCCTCCTTTCATTGAAATTTGCCCTTGCTAGAGCTAGTTCGTATTCTCCGAATACCATCGCATAAAATACAGGATGAACATAAATGTCGACGAACAAGGGATGGTTGGATCTGACAACCGAAGAGACATTAGAGCCCGATCTCAAAATCTGCGATCCGCACCATCACCTGTGGGAGTTCCGCGACGACAGCGTGTCATCGCGCTATCTGATGGATGAGATCCAAGCCGATGTAAGGTCCGGTCATAACATCGTTTCCACCGTGTTCATCGAATGCGGCACCATGTACCGCGCATCGACCTCCGACGAGTTGCGCCCGGTCGGCGAGACCGAATTTGCCAACGGCATTGCCGCCATGAGTGCGTCCGGTCTCTATGGCAAGACGCGCATCGGGGCGGGCCTGGTCGGTCAAGCGGAACTTCGGCTTGGTCCCGATGTGGGGCGCGTACTCGATGCCCATATCGCCGCCGGCGGCGGGCGGTTCCGTGGCGTTCGTCGCCAAGCCAACTGGGACGCCAGCGAAGAGATCAAGAACGGTCGCTTCGTCGATAAGCCACACATTTACATGGAGGAAAAGTTCCGCGAGGGTTTCGCTGAACTGGCCAAACGAAACCTCAGTTTCGAGGGTTGGTGTTTCTTTAATCAGATCAGCGAACTGGCAGACTTGGCCCGCGCCTTCCCCGATACCACCATCATCCTCAACCATTTCGGCGGCCCTCTCGGCATCGGACCGCACGCGGGCAAGCGGAAAGAGTATTTTTCGCAGTGGAAGGAAGACGTTGCCGAGTTGGCCAAGTGCAACAATGTCCACGCCAAACTGGGCGGCATCAACATGGAGATCAACGGGCTCGGCTGGGAACACGGCGACCGCCCACCGAGCAGCGAGGAACTGATGCAGGCGACGCGCGGCTACTACGAACACGCCATCGAACACTTCGGAGTAGAGCGCTGTATGTTCGAATCAAACTTTCCTGTCGACAAGGTGAGTTGCAGCTATAATGTGCTTTGGAACTCCTTTAAGCGGCTCACCGCCAGCTATAGCGACGCTGAGAAAACTAGCCTCTATCACGATACGGCGACACGGGTTTACCGGCTCGACGGCTCCGCCTAAACGACGCTCAGAACGCTCTTCTCCAGCGCCGCCACCACGACCACGCCATCCCGTTGCTAGCTTCTAGGTGGCAGAAGCTTAAGACAAGAAAGATAATCAAAGCTAGTTTTGGAGCCTGTTCAGGTGCTATCGGTTGGTTAATTCATCGTCGAAGACCAATTCCACCGAATTGAAAATGACACCAAATTCCATCGGTTAATTTAAATATTCTGATTTTGACTGTTGAAATATGGCCGCCGCCCAGTTTCAATTGAACCGTCTGAGTAATGCTTCATCGCCATCCTATCACCACGGGTTCATATAAATACGCAAGAGGGGCGAATATGACTCTGAAAGAACTTCACCACTGTTCCATCCGCACCAACAAGCTCGAAGAAACGAAGAACTTCTACGAGCATATCTTGGGCATGCGGGTCGGGAACCGTCCACCGTTTCCTTTCCCCGGCTATTGGCTCTATGTGGAAGGGGCGCCGGTCGTGCATTTGATCGGCATCGACCCTAACGACCCGTCTGGCCTTTACGAATATCTCGGCGACCAGAAAGAGAACCTCGATTCCGGCACTGGCCCGTTCGATCACGTGGCTTTCATAATCAACGATCCAGACGCCATGCGTGAGCGTTTCGCGGCCGGCAGCATTGAGTTCCTCGAGCGCACGGTTCCGGACATGGACTTGGAACAATTTTTCCTTGAGGACCCGAACGGCATCACGGTTGAGCTTAACTATATCTCCACTGATGGTCCCAATGTGTTCGATGATTCGGTAACGCCCCAAATCAAGGCTGCGCCGACAATGCGCGAAACAATCCTCGGCCGGGCGCGTGACTTCGCGCCGGTGCTCAAGGAGCGCTCTGCCGCCGCCGAGACCGCCGGGCGGCTCTCCGACGAGACTATAGCCGAGTTCGAGGAGGCTCAGTTGTGGCAGGTCACCCAGCCTAAACGAGTCGGCGGGCTGGAGCTTGAGTTCAGCTCCATGCTCGAGACGACGGCGGAGATCGCGCGTTCATGCGGCTCGACTGGCTGGATTCACTCGAACTTGGCGAGTCATCACTGGATGATCGCCATGTTCCCGGAACAAGCACAAAACGACGTTTGGGGCGAGAACCCGAACACCTACACCAGCACGTCATTGATCTATCCGGCAGGCAAAGCCAAACGCGTCAGAAACGGCTATGAACTGACGGGACGCTGGCCTTTCTGCAGTGGCATCCTACACAGCGACTGGATCATGCTGGGCGGCATAGTAGCTGGCAAAACCAAAAAGGACCCAACCGAGCCACGCATCTTCCTGCTGCCGAAATCCGAGATCAAGTTGATCGACAATTGGGATGTCACGGGCCTCGTGGCAACGGGAAGTGTCGATTCGAAAGTGGAAAAGGTATTCGTGCCGGCACATCGCACCCTGGCCGCCGCTGACGTTTGTGGCGGGCCCACTCCCGGGGCCGAGGTCAATCCGTCACCACTGTATCAACTGCCGCTCGCCGGGCTTTTCCCGCATCTGATTGCCGCACCCGTGACCGGCATGGCCCGGGGCGTTAACGACACATGCGTGGAATCCATGCGTTCAAGAATTTCGACCTACAACAAGTCGAACGTCTCCGCCCATTCGACCTCTCAGCTTAGGGTTTCCAACGCTATGGCCGCCGCCGACATGGCCATGGCAGTCATATTGAATAGTTGCCGAGAGGCCGAGACCATAGCCGCATTAGGCGAGATTCCGTCCATCGAGGCGAAGATGCGCTGGCGGCGCGATGCCGCCTTTGTCACAAGCAATGTGGTGCAGTATGCCGACCAGCTTTGCCGCAGCCAAGGCGGCGGTTCAATTTATAAGAAGAACCCGTTGCAACAGAAATACCGCGACATGCACGCCGGGCTCACCCACATTGGTGTCTCAAACGATATAAATGGCGTCGGCTATGGGCGCATCGCACTCGGGTTTGAGCCGGACAATCCCATGATCTGAGGCGCGCTAGCGGCCATTCTCACTAACTAGTGAGGCTGAGATCCATCAGATATGGATCGGTACGCATCGCCACTTCGTTTTCTATTAGGCTGCCGCACCCGGGGCAGAAGAATTGCCGAAACACTGGATCGTCATCGATAAACCGCACCGGGTCGCCGATCAACGGGTTCGATGACGACACCGCGTGGTCCTCGCAGACACAGCCATCTTTATAATTACTATCGCGTTGTGCTAGCTTTGCCGCGCATTTGGCGCAGCAGTAATTACCGCCTCGCAGGTGCAAGTTTTCAGTCAGTTCAACCACCACCGGCTCGTCGCTCCGTTCAACCCTTCCGTTGCCTTTGCGCTGGGCTCGGCGCTCATTCCGTAAAGCTTCGGTCGCCGCCATATCGATTGCGCCCTCCGCCAGCACAACGCCGTAGATTTGCTTCGCCGCTTCAGCTGTGACGGAATACTGCTCAACATCGGCGCGCACGCTTTCCGGTTCGCGGTCTAAAGGATCGCCGAAGCCCCCGGCCGCGCTGCAGAGAACCGCATAAACATCGCTCGCGGTCTGCAAAAACTCTATTTGGCGTAACCCCAAGGTGACATCCTCGCCACTCAAATCATCCACATCTTCAACTAGGTGGCTGTCAGCCATCCGCTCCAGTACGTCGCTTGAGCGCTTGAATCTATATCCGTTGGTAGCGCCCGGATAGCCGCCCATCATACCGGTCGCCGTCGGCGTGGCATTACCTGACGATAGGGTGTCGTGGATGATCTTCTCGGTGTTGTGGGGTATGAAGCAACTCTCTGCCGACAACCCGCCCCTAAACTTTCCCGCACCGCCTGAATCTGTCATTTCCTTGCGGTATAGAAACAGCACTGGAAAATCCTGCTCGGTGTGTTCAACATTCGGCATTTTGCAAATGGGCGTGCGTGCCTGGCCGCCGGTCGAAATGCCGTCGCCGGTGGAAAAAGCGCCGATGGCGCCGCCGATGGGATCGACCAGAATATAGCCGTAGTTCTCGCCCCATTGGTCCTTACCCCGGAAGATGGTCGCCGGCCATTGGCTGGTGCCGCCAATGCAAATGATATCCTCGCGCATTTCTGGATCAGCATAGATCATCTTGGAAATCGCGTTGTAGGCTGGATAAAGCGATATCTCCATCGCCTGTATCGGCGCCGTCGAGACCGAGGCCGGGTGCCTGGCGCAATTCAGCGTGCCGAGCGTTGGGTCGAAATTGATGTGGCGCAGCGCGCCGCCCGGCGCGAAGTTCTGATCCCAACAAAGCAGTTGGTTGATGGCGACGATAACCGAACCGCGCCATCCGGAATAGGTGGCATTCATGGCGCCAGATTGCGGCGCCGTACCATGGTTCTCAAAGGTCAACTTACGGCCTTCCTTCCTGACCGTCAGCATCACGCGATGGGTCGAGCGGTCGCCGGGCTCGGCGCATTCGATGTATGTGCGGTCCTTCCACACGCCATCGGGAAGACGTGCCATCTTGTCCAGGTAGGTTTTCTCGCCATCGTCGATGACCTTGCGCATGACACCCTTGACGGTCTTTGGGCCGTAGCGTTCGACCAAATCGAGCATGCGCTTGCGGGCGTTCATGTTGCCCGCCACCTGGGCACGGAAGTCGAGCGCCACCATATCGGGCTTGCGCGATGAGCGCAGATACAGGTCTTCGATATCCTTGCGGATTTTCATGTTCTCCAGGATTTTCACCGGCGGTAGCATGATGCCTTCGTCGAAGCTGTCGCGTGCGTTCGGACAGAAGCTACCCGGTGTAATGCCCCCGATATCGTACTGGTGCAGGCAATTGGTGATCCAAGCGAACAACCTGCCTCCCCAAAACACCGGGCAGAGCAGCATGACGTCTTGTTGATGCGCCGCACCGACCCAGGGGTCATTGGCCAGGAACATGTCTCCGTCGTTGATGCCGGGGTTCTCTGAACGGTTCTCTAGAGTCCACTTTACTTGTGTATCGGCAACGCCCGACATGTATTGCATGTATGGCCCGACGTACACGAACTCTGCGTCCTCGGTCATGATCGTCGGATTAAGGTCGAGTGCATACATGGCGATGGGCGAGCCCGAGACCCGCTGGATGGTACCGCCATGCTCCTCGTTGATGTTCCACATGCCGTGACGCACCACCTCGAAGGTGACCGGGTCCAAGTCGCTACCAAACTCCGAATGCAGCTTGAGCTTGTCGGAGATGTTGAGCTCCGCCGGCGGCACGTAGGGATTGGTGACACCGTCGAAGACAAGGTCTTGCAACTCGCTGATGCGTTTCATCTTGGTCTCGCTCATGTCACGCCTCCAACTCCAATTCGAAATTGCCATAGCCATCCACCGTCGCCCGTCGGCCAGGATGGACAACGATGGTGGTATCGCGAGTCTCGATGACCGCCGGCCCGTTCACCAGGTTACCAGGCACCAATTGCCCGCCCTGAAACACCGGCGTCTCAACCGTATCATCCAACTGCCGCCAAAAAATCGGCCGCGGTTCGCGATTCGCCACTTCGGGAATTTCGTCCGTTAGGGTCGCTAATGAGAGGCTGGGCTTAGCGATTTCGGCGCTGGCACGAACGCGGAACGTCACCGCCTCCAGCTTGGCACGGAGGAATGATGAGCCTTTGCCGTATATCTGCTGGTAAAGGGTATGAAAGTCTTCGGTGATTGCCGTCACCTGGTCAGGTGACAGTTCATCGCTCGGCAGAAGCACTTCGACTTCGTTGATCTGACCTTTGTGGCGGACATCCAGGGAGCAACGGAAGACGTGCGTCACCGACGACGCTTTCTCGGCCAGCAACTGTTCGCGTAGGCCTTCGACCAACTGCGAAAATTCTGCGTTTAGCACGTCCGCCGTGAACGGCGAGGTCATGATGTTGACCTGTTCAGCGATATGCAGAATGTCGGCAGACGCGGCACCGAAGGCACACCAGGTCGACGCCATTCGGCCTTGCGGCACGATGACTTTCTTGATGCCGAGTTCGAAAGCGAACACACCGGCATGCATCGGCCCTGCGCCGCCGAAGGAAAACAGTACAAAATCGCGCGGGTCGAAACCTTTTTGGATGGTCATGCGGCGAATCAGGTCGGCCATCTGGTGTTCGGCTATGGTGACGATGCCGGATGCGCACGCCTGCATCCCGAGCCCGACCTTCTTGCCAATTTCCGTGATTGCAGCCTCCGCCGCCGCCCGGTCGAGAGTGACCCGCCCGCCGGCAAAGGTATCGGCACCTATGTATCCCAACACCAAGGCGGCATCGGTGGTCGTCGGCACGGTGCCACCGCGGCTATAGCACACGGGCCCCGGATCGGCGCCGGCGCTGTCTGGGCCGACATGCAGCGTGCGCGTGCGTTCGTCGGCACGCACCAGACTGCCGCCGCCGTTGCCGATGGCCTGAACGTCGACCTTGGGCAGAAAGTATTCGTACTGGTTGACGTTGGAGACGTATGAAAACGCCGGATGACCATCGTTAATGATACCAACGTCGAAGGACGTGCCGCCCATGTCTGTGGTGATGATATTTGGTTGGCCGATTAGGTTACCCAGATAGCGAGACCCCGTGACGCCCGAGACCGGTCCGGAATCGAGAGTGAGCAACGGCGCGCGGCGCGCACGGTTGAGCGAAATGGTGCCGCCGCCGCACTGGGTGATCTGCATCGGCTGAGGATTGCCTAATTGTTCCACGGTCTCGCCGAGACGACCGAGATATCCCGATGTCAACGGGCCGATATAGGCGTTCAGTGCAACTGCCGTGGTGCGTTCATATTCGCCCCATTTTGGCACCAGCTCCGAAGACGTGGTGACAAATACATCGGGCGCGCGCTCTGAAATCATCTCCGCAATTCGGCGCTCGTGTTCGGGATGCTTGAATGACCACAGGAAACAAACCGCAATGGCTTCGACCCCAGCGCCAACCAATTCGTCAATGGCCTGGGTAGCTTCGCCTTCGTTCAGCGGCACCACCACTTTACCAAAACAATCAACGCGCTCTGACACGCCATGGATTAGAGTTTTCGGCACCACTGGATCGGGCTTTTTGCTTTCCGGGAAGTGAACAACCTTGTTTATCTCGCGCCCGGTGAAGCCGCGCGATCCACGCATGATGTGAATGACGTCGTTGTGGCCCTTGGTGGTGATCAGTCCGACCTTGGCTCCCCGGCGTTGGACCACGGCGTTGGTGCCGACTGTCGTACCGTGCGTCAGCAAGCGGGTGCGCTGGCAAAGCTCCTCAACGCCGAGCCCGAGACTCTCGGCGCCGGCACTCAATGCATCAATCATGCCGCGAGCGAAGTCGTCCGGTGTGGAAAGGGCCTTGGCGGTGGTGACGTTGCCATCGGCATCGATGATCACACAATCGGTAAAAGTACCGCCGATATCTACGCCAACGAGGAAGTTCTCTATCTGTAAGTCTAAACTGTCCATAGAATATAAATAATCAGGTAAAGGGTTAGATGCGAACGCGTCGTACGCACCTCAATAGTCCGTCCGAGCATGGTGATAATGTTGGCAGAGCGAGCGTTGTTGCGCAATAAAGCTAGGTCGCATTCCCCATTTTACTACCGGATGTCCCCTTAATTCGGGTTGTGGCTCGCATACCACTCATAGATCTGTTCGCCGGTCCACATCAAAACGCCAGGTTTTGCCTGAATGTGTTCGTAAATCTTCTCGAGATAGCCGATGCGGTGCGGCACGCCCGAAAGATATGGGTGGACGCTGATCGCCATGACCCGGGTAACCGTCTCGCTTTCTGCATAAAGGCGTTCGAACTGGTCGATGGTCCGCTTATACATGGCATCGGAGGGTTGGTTCTGTAGGGCGAAGATCGGGATGTCGTTGGTTTCCACCGAATAGGGTACCGAGACCATGGAGCCGTTTTCGGTTGTGATGCGCACCGGTTGGTCATCCAAGACCCAGTCGGCCACGTATTTAATCCCCTCGTCAGCGAGAATATCGATGGTCTCGTCGGTTTCCGTGAGGCCCGGGCACTCCCAGCCGGTCGGCAGCTTTCCTGTGAAATTCTTGATTGCTTCGTTGGTGTGTTGGATGGCTTCGCGCTGGTCTTCGACGCGGTGCATGGGACCTTGGATAAAGCCGTGCCCCATGAACTCCCAGCCGGCATCGATCCCTGCCTGGGCGATGCGGGGATAGGACTGGCAGACGATGCCGTTCAATGCCATGGTCGGCGTGATGTTGAAGCGCTGGAAGCATTCGTGCAGACGCCAGAATCCGACCCGCATCCCGTATTCGTGCCAAGCCCAGTTGGGAAGGTCGGGCAGCAACGGCTGGCCCATGGGTGGCGGCAAAACGGAACGCGGCATCGGCCCGCCGTTATCCCATTGTTCAACATTGATGATCGTCCAAACAACCATCTTGGCGTCATTCGGCAAACTCAGCTTCGGGCGGTCAACAATCGCCGAATAGGGCACGCGCTCCCTAAAAGTCACCATTTATTCTATTCCCTTTTATCTCTGTCCCCTGCCTGGGCATCACCTATCATAGTGTTTGATCGGCTTTGCAAATTCCAGGCTTTTGAACACGCAAATGCCATCTCTTGGCTATTGCCCATCCCTTGTGAATGACGGCATGATAAGAATTGATCGCAAATGCAGGGCGGAGCGGGACCATGCACGACAAGAAATATCTGCTCGATCTGTTGGACTACAACGTCTGGGCCAATGAGCAATACTTCAACCAAGCTCATGATCTGTCGCCAGATGAAGTGACCAAGCAATGCCAATCGCTGGTGAAAAACATCCCAATTTCGGTGAACCACTTGCTGGTCATCGACAAGTTCTCGCTGGCGTACAAGAAGGCCAAGACGCGTCTGTTCGGGATACTACAGACCGTCCTGCACGAGGATCTGGATGATCTGTTTGCGGCAAAGCGTAAAATGGACAAGAAAGTCTACAACTACATTTCAGGGCTCGGCGACCACGAACTTGAGGAGGTCATAGACCACGAGCTTATGGGCGAGATCATAGGCTCTCTGCCGCGTTACATGATCATCATCCACCTCGCCATTCACGGCGGCTTCTACCGGGGGGTTATCGGTGTCATGTTTAGCCAAGTGTCAATCATCCCGGTTGGTCAGAATATCCGCTTTTGGGAACGCGCGATGAGGGACGGGTAGGTTCAAACATGGGCGAAAAGCTAATCCCAACAACATTGGTTGGCAGCTATCCACAACCCACTTGGCTAGTCGACAAAGACATGTTGATGGGCAACAGTCCGCCGCGCGTGCGCATGCGCGATGTCTGGAAGGTGCCCGCTCGCGAACTCGAAGAGGCACAGGACGACGCGACGCTCACCGCCATCCACGATCAGGAGCGCGCCGGTATCGATATTTTGAGTGACGGCGAGATACGCCGAGAGAGCTATTTCAACCGCTTCGCCAACGCCCTCGACGGCATTGACCTGAACAACCCCGCGACAGTACGTAACCGCAGCGGCAAGGAGACCCTGGTACCGCGCGTGGTCGGCGAGATCCGCCGCCGCCAGCCGGTGCAGACGAGAGATGTCGAGTTTTTGCGCGCTCACACCGAGCGCGCCATCAAGATCGCCATCCCCGGCGCCTTCACCATGGCCAAACTAGCGCTCGATGAGTTCTATGGCGATCCGGCGACGTTGATCGCCGCCTACGCCAAGGTCCTGAACGAAGAAATCCACGATCTCAAAAAAGCTGGCGCCGATGTCATTCAGATCGATGAGCCCTACCTGCAAGCCCATCCCGGGGAAGCTGAGCGCTACGGCGTTCAGGCCATCGACCAGGCGCTGGACGGTGTCACTGGACCGACTGTGGTTCACTTGTGTTTCGGTTATGCCTATGTCGTGAAAGACAAACCGGCGGGATATTCCTTTCTGGCGCAACTCGATCAATGCATTGCCGAAACAATCTCGGTTGAGGCGGCGCAACCGAACCTTGACCCGACCATCCTTGAGCTGTTGCCGAGCAAGAAAATCTTGTTCGGCGTCATCGACCTGAGTACGCATGAAATCGAAACGCCAGAACTGGTTGCTGAGCGATTGCGCGCTGCTTTAAACCACGTATCGAAAGACCAGTTGATGGCGGCACCCGATTGCGGCATGAAGTACCTGCCCCGCGACGCTGCCTTCAAAAAACTGAAGGCCATGGTCGCCGGCGCGGCTATCGTGCGTGGTGAGTGACGCGCTCTAAATCTTTCCGAGTGCCCTTAAAATGCGCTCCGGTGTAAAGGGCATGGCCGTCACCTGCGCATTAAATGGGCTGAGAGCATCGTTGATGGCATTCATTACAGCTGCCGGCGCGCCTGCCGTACCCGCTTCACCGACACCCTTCGCCCCCAATTCTGAATCAGTCGTTGGTGTTTCCACATGTCCTACCTCAATATCCGGCATTTCGGCTGCCATTGGAACGAGATAATCCGCCATTGTCGCGTTCAGGTATTGCCCCTTTTCATCATAAAGACATTCCTCATAGAGCGCGCCCCCAAGGCCTTGAACAACACCTCCTCGGATCTGTTCATCGACGAGCAAAGGATTGATGATAGTGCCGCAATCGTCAACAACCCAACATTTTAAAAGTTTCACAATCCCGGTACCTACATCCACTTCCACATGGATCGCCTCAATCCCATTGGTAAAACTGAAGGGAAACGCCTTTGGAACGTAATGTCGAGTTGAAACAAGCTCCGGTTGAACACCGTCAGGCAGAGTGTCGCCGCGAAAATAAACAATCCGACCAAGTTCACTTAATGGTAAGCGCTCCGTACCGTCTGCCATATCTACAATGGCATCATTTTGGACGTCCAATGAAGCAACTTCTGCTTGTAGGATAATCGCCGCAACCTCAAGTATATTTTCGCGAAGCGCTTTCCCTGCACGAAGTGCGGCTTCGCCACCAATACCAGCGGCTCGAGAAGCCCACGTCCCGCCACCATAAGGAACGACATCAGTATCGCCAGAAACGACACGAACCTTATCCAAGGTTACACCCACAGCACTAGCGGCAACCTGTGCGACGACCGCATCCGACCCCTGTCCTTGCTCTGTCACACCGACGGTGCAGGTTATTCCACCCGTATGATCCATGCGAATCGTACAACCTTCCTGTGAACTAATAAATGCACCCCCGACACCATAGAATGCGGGGCTCGGGTTAGTAACTTCTATCATCGAAGCAAATCCGATCCCCCGATAAATTTCTTGTTCCCGGCATTTTTCTTGTTCTTCACGTAAAACCTCATAATCCATCATTTCAAGAATTTTATCCAAACACTGATGGTGGGAGAGTTTTTCAAATGGTAGGCCAGTTACATAGGTATAAGGGTAGGCATCATCAGGGATAAGATTGCGCCGCCGGATTTCCACGGGATCCAGCCCCATTGACCGAGCTGCGGCATCAACCAAGCCTTCGCCGACTGCACAGGCGACTGGATGGCCAACAGCCCGGTATTGGCACATCACATTTTTATTGGTGAATACGACTTGCGCGCGTGCACGATAACTTTCGACCGTATAAGGACCACCTGTCAGATTGACTATTTGATTAGCTTCGATGCCGCTCGTCCGGGGGTAAACGGAATAAGGGCCTATTCCTGTGAGGTCATCCATATCAATAGCTTTGATTTTTCCGTCTTTATCTAGAGCCATTCGTGCACTTACCCTATGATCCCGGGCATGGATATCAGTGACAAACGACTCATATCGATCTGCGATAAATTTAACTGGTCGATTGAGCATTATGCTGAGTGCTGCCGTCGCCATTTCATCAGGATAAGTATGCACCTTAATACCAAAGGATCCACCTACATCCTTGCAAATAACCCTTACGTTATCTTCACTTATACCAAAATGTTTGGCGTACAGGTTTTTCATCATGTGTGGCGCCTGCGCCGACAAATAGACCGTAAGTTGCGATGTAGCAGGATTGTAATCAGCAACTATTCCACGGGCCTCAAGACAAACACCGGTATGTCGGCCAAAATGGAAAGTCTCCTCAATTACAGTATGTGCATCAGTAAATGCTTTATCCACCTCACCAAAATTAACTTCTCGCTGAAAACAGAGATTATCTCCAAGCTCAGGATGAATTAGCGGGGTCGTTTCGTCCAACGCCGTTTCCATATCCACAACGACAGGTAACTCTTCGTATTCGATTTGAACCAATGCTGCGGCATCTTCTGCCTGTGCACGGGTCTCCGCCAACACCGCACAAATGGCTTCACCTTGCCAGCATGCGCGGTCAACGGCTATGGCATGCTGGCTGGCTGACTTGAGTCCTTGCAAATGGGTCAAAACACCAACCCATGGAGAGCAATAGTCTACCAGCTCTGCACCCGTTACAACGCGAACCACACCGGATTCAGAGGCAGCACGCTCCGTGTTGATCGACACGATTTTCGCATGGGCATAAGGGCTTCGACAAAAAACAACATGAAGCATCCGCGGTAAATTCAGATCGTCAACAAAGACACCTCTTCCTTCAAGCAATTGTCGCGCTCCTGCTCGAGGGTTACTTTTTCCAATGTAAGAATTAGGCCGATCAAGAACGGAAAGTGGCGTTTTTTCTTTCATGCTGAGCCACCATTTCGTAATTGGCCAACGGCCTCTACCGCATCAACAATGGCCTGGTAACCAGTACACCTACAATAATTTCCTGACAAAAATTCTCTTATTTCCCGACGGGTAGCATTTGGGTTTAGCGTCAACAACTCCGCGGCAGCCATCAACATGCCCGGAGTACAAAACCCACATTGAAGGGAATTTCTATTATGAAATTCTTCCTGAAGATCTTTTATTTCACCGCTCTCAGAAAGCCCCTCGATCGTCACCACGTCTGTGCCGTCGGCCTGCACCGCCAACATCAAGCATCCACGAACAATGTCGTTGTTTACCCTGATCGTACAAGCACCGCAGGCTCCGTGCTCGCAACCAACATGCGAACCGGTCAACTTCAAGTCCTCGCGAAGAAAGTCAACTAGGTTTAATCTTGCTGGCACAAACCGGGTAATTTTCTCGCCATTGACCTTTAGATTAATTTCCAACAAGTCGTTCATATTTTCGATCCCATCACAAGTTTCTTCAGAACTCGGATCAAAATCTCCTTGGCTAAATGCTTTTTCGCCTCGATAGAAGTATGAACATCCGCGGTAATATTAGACAGATCTTCATTTAGCGCCGCATCTAAATCAGTGTCCCAAGAGAGGCTATCTATTGGTTGAGCATCTAAATGTAGGGCAATTCTAGAGGCTACAACAGGTCTATCCGAAACAGAAAAAAAGACCAGATTGAGTGCCGACACACTCCCACTACGCATTTGTCCTGTGGCAACAAGCCCGACTGCTGCATAATCGCCATGTCGCCGAACGACTTCTTCGAAAGCGACGCTTTCTCCATGTTTTATTGCGGGAAGGTCGATAGAGGTCACAATTTCCTCAGACGATAATGCGGTCTCAAAAATTCCCCGAAAAAAGTCTTTAGCTTCAACCACTCGGTCCCCGGCTGGACCACTTATATTCATGTTTCCATTCAGAGCAAGAATGCAGGCCGGCACCTCTGCGGCTGGATCCGCATGACATAAGCTACCTCCGATTGTGCCACGGTTTCGAATGGCCGGATGGGCTACATGCGGCGCTGCTAGCTTAAGGAGAGGTAAATGTTTTTCGATTTCGGGTGACGAAATTAGTTCACTAAAGCGGGTAAGTGCGCCTATACGGATGCTACCATTCGAATGAGTAACACCGCTTAATGCATCAATGCCATTAATATCAATTAAGGCTTTTGGAGCGGCAAGGCGCATGTTTAATAAAGGCATTAAACTTTGGCCACCTGCTATAATCCGTGCCTCTCCATCACATTGAGCATAGGCTTCGAAAACGTCCGAAATGGCATTAGCACGTATGTATCTGAATGGTGCAGATTTCACTTTTTCACCTTTTCTGGACCTTTGCCCTCAAAATCAAGGGGAGTTCTGACATATTAGGTTTCAGACCGGGCAAACAACCTTGCGCAGATCATTTCTGCTCTTATCAACAAAAAATCTATGAAATAATAAAAAGAATCTATTGAAGAACAAGTGATAAATGTATCATGTACATTCAAGCGATACGACATATTCAGACAAAGTTAAATACTCAACATCCCTGCAAACAAAATACAGCATAGCATTTGTCATATTATTGTAATGTGCTAGCCTTTTCGAGAAGGATGCGTAGATCAAATTAAACACCCTCGACATATACAACGTATCTGTTGTTGGGGTCACAGGTCACTAAGGGAGGAATCTAAAATGATTCGTATGACAAAACGTACCATTCGCGCTTGGTTAATGAGCACGTTGCTGGTCACGTTGATAGCGGCAATGTCAGTTTATTCACCAAATACCCGAGCTGCCGAGCCTCTGAAAATTGGTTTTAGCATGGCACTTACGGGTGGCCTCGCAGGTGCAGGCAAAGCTGCATTAATCGCAATGGAAATATGGCGCGAAGACATTAACAAAGCTGGAGGAATCCTAGGACGACAAGTTAAGTTTGTCTATTATGATGATGCAACTTCGCCAGCAAAAGTTCCCGGTATCTACACAAAACTCTTGAATGTAGACAAGGTAGACCTCGTCGTATCTAGCTATGGAACCAATGAAATCGCTCCTGCAATGCCAATTGTCATGCGAAAGAAACTAGTATTTCCGTCATTATTTGGCTTAGCGGTAAACGATAAATTTAACTACGATAGGTATTTCCAGATTATGCCTGCTGGCCCAGAGCCCAAGGATGACTGGTCCCGTGGGTTTTTTGCGCTTGCTGCAGAGCAGACCCCAAAACCAAAAACCATTGCACTTCTCTCTGCAGATGCGGAATTTGCCCGAAACGCTGTCGCTGGAGCCCGCCGAAATGCGCAAAAAATGGGCCTGAAAATTGTTTATGACAAAACATACCCACCAGGCACCGCTGATTTTTCTCCTATCATGCGAGCTCTCATCGCCTCAAAAGCAGATATGATCTATGTTGGGTCCTACCCACCTGGGTCCGTTGGCTTAGTTAAGTCGGCAAAAGAGTTGGGATTGAAAACTAAGATGTTCGGCGGAGGTATGGTTGGTCTTCAGTTTGCAGCCATCCAGAAAAATCTGGGGCCTATGCTTAATGGCATTGTAAACTACGATTTCTGGGTGCCAGAGCCCACCCTTAAATTCCAAGGTGTAGAAGCGTTTCTTAAAAAGTACCAGGAGAAAGCAAAAGGCAAAGGTGTTGATCCTTTGGGCCACTACTTGCCGCCCTACGCCTATGCGTACTTGCAAATTCTTGGCCAAGCTGTGAACGAAGTGGGTAGCCTTGATCAAGGAAAGATCGCTAAATTCATGCATGACACGACTTTTAACACCGTCGTTGGTCCCGTAAAGTTTGGTGCTAACGGCGAATGGGCGAAGACCCGAACACTACAAGTTCAGTTCCGTGACGTTAAGCCTAACGATATGAGCCAGTTTGCAGGCCCTGGCAAGCGGATCGTTCTCTACCCAAAGGAATGGAAATCGGGCGATATCCAGTACCCGTATAAAAATTAAACCGCGGAATTTATTCGCGTATGACGACCTTAGACACGTTCGCCCCTAGCGAGCAAGTGAACTGGCGGCAACCATGGTTTTAGAACTTTTTCTGAACGCGGTTGTCGCCGGTATTCTGTTAGGTGGTTTTTACGCGGCGGTGGCGCTCGGGCTTTCGATTACTTTTGGTCAACTCGATATTGTTAATATAGCCCACCCAGCTTTCGTAATCGTCGGCTCATTTACTGCGTATATAATTAATGAGACCTTTGGGCTGGATCCAATTCTTGTCGGTATTCTATTTGCCCCCTTATTTTTTATATTTGGAATGGGTCTATACCGGTTTTATTACTTCAGTTTTGAACGAACCGGACAAGAGAGTCTAAGCGGCCTTGCCTTTTTCTTTGGT
>CAYXUT010000029.1:16778-21328 GCA_964468005.1 uncultured Magnetovibrio sp.
GGTATGGGTTCTATAAGCGGGACTCTGATAGCCGCATTGATGATAGGCATTGTCGAGAGCATAGTGGCAACGTTTTACGGACCTTCTTGGGCACCCGCGGTTGGGTTTTCGATTCTCCTTCTTACACTAGCATTCCGGCCCCAAGGCTTATTTGGGAGAGCTTAGATGAAAATCCCGTCTCTAACGTTTTGGCCATGTGCCATAGCGGTCTTTGCTGGAGGCCTTCTTTTCACGGTTATTGCCGACAATGAATTTTATTTCTTTGCAAGTTATGTCGTCTTGCAAGCCGTCATCATGGCTACTGCGTGGAATATACTAGGTGGTTTTACTGGATATGTGAATTTTGGCAGTGCAGGATTTTTTGCTGTCGGCGCGTATACAACGATAGCACTTAATAAGGCTTTTGGCCTACCCCTCCCAGTTCTGATAATCGCGGGTGCTGCCGCAAGTGGCATTATCGGCTTAGCCGCAGGATATCTAACGCTGCGCCTAAAAGGCGTGTACTTCGCCATTGCCACGCTGGCAATGTCAATTGTCCTTGAGACAGTAGCTAATAACTGGGAGTACGTTGGCGGCGCCAGTGGCGCTTACATTCTTACACCTGACGATGCTCTATTTTTTGACAGTTATATCGAGCTTTTATTTATAGTGATTCTTACGCTTGCTATAGGCTCTGCCGCCATAGCTCGGTATCTTAGTAGCTCCCGCATTGGCCAGGGTTTAGCTGCAATTCGGGACGATGAAGTGGCAGCCGAATGCAATGGAGTGCCAACCCTGAAGCTTAAGCTTATTTCAGCATCCGTAATGGGTGCAATGATGGGTGCTGCCGGCGCCCCCTATCCTTTTTTCGTCACCTATGTGGATCCCGTTTCGGCCTTCAATCTACTTATCGCCGTCAATGCCATAGCAATGCCAATGATCGGTGGCACGGCCACGTGGATAGGTCCCATTATTGGGGCATTGGTAGTTGGTGGTGCACAAGAGGTAATAACCGTTACTATCTCATCAGAAATGAACTTGCTGGTTGTTGGCGTAATGCTTGTTGCATTTATAACACTTGCGCCGAAAGGCATAGTTGGACTTTACCAGGATTATAAAAACAAGCGAAGGCGGAGATGAACGAGCCTATCCTCCAAGTCGATAGCATGACCAAGATGTTTGGTGGCTTCGTCGCCCTAGATAACGTCAGCCTGCACTTAGAACAGGGGGAGCGTCTTGGTCTTATTGGACCCAATGGTTCAGGTAAAACTACTATGATCAACTGCATCTCCGGAGCTCTCAGCAACGACCGTGGCTCCGTATTGTTCAAAGGTCAAGAGATCCGTAATCTCCCTGCCTACCAAAGAGCGCGGCTCGGCATTGCACGAAGTTTTCAAATTCCGAGACCATTCCGAAGCATGACTGTTCTAGAAAACCTTTGCGTACCCTTAGAGTACGCCGCTTCTGATCGCATTGGTCGCTCTAATCTTCGGCAACAGGGAATGGAAATCCTTGAAACCATTGGGTTTGCTGCCCGCGCCGGTGACCTGTCTGATGATCTCACTCAAGTGGATCTGAGAAAATTGGAGTTAGCACGGGCCATGGCAGCCAAACCGACTTTATTGGTTTCAGACGAAGCAATGGCCGGCTTATCCAGTTCCGAGGTAGACGAAATTTTGGAAATCCTAATGGTTCTCAACAAAAATGGCGTCGCCGTTATTATGATAGAGCACATAATGCGGGCCGTAATGCGCTTTTCCGAACGTATCGTCGTTCTGGATGCCGGAAAGAAAATCGCAGAAGGAGCACCAGATGAAATCGTCCGCAATCCAGAGGTAGAGAGGGCATATCTTGGCCAGTAGCATTGCCGTAAAGGGAATAAGTGCCGGATATGGCTCTGTTCAAGTCCTCCATGACGTAGCCGTCACTGCTAATGATGGTGAAACCGTTGTCCTCTTGGGATCAAACGGAAATGGTAAAAGCACATTATTAAAATGTATCATGGGAATAATCACGCCATCAGCGGGCCAGGTTACTTTTACAGTAGATGGCAAACCCATTGATTTGATCGGCAAAAAACCTGAGGAAATCGTTGATCTGGGTATTGCGCTTGTGCCAGAAGGGCGGCGGCTTTTCCCCAGTCTTAGTGTAGAAGAAAACCTTGTCCTTGGAGCATTCCGTGCCACTGCTCGGACAAACATTTCCCAAAATCTAGAATTTGTTTTTGAAGCGTTTCCCGCCCTTGCCAGCCGCCGCGCACAAACGGCAGGTTCTATGAGTGGGGGAGAGCAGCAGATGGTAGCCGTCGCACGTGCTTTCATGTCGGACCCCACTTTGCTTCTTATAGATGAGCCTTCCGTTGGCCTAGCACCAATTCTAGTAAGCCGCATGATCGCCAAGATCAAAGAGTTAAAAGAACTCCGTAACCTAACCGTGCTGATGGCCGAGCAGAACTTCAACCAGGCCATCAAAATCGCCGACAGGGGCTACATTATCGTTCACGGCCAGATCGAATTCGAAGGTAAGAGTACCGCCGAACTGGAAAATAATGAGATGATCAAGCAGTACTATCTGGGCGCCTAACACAGTGCCCAGGCTCCAATTTCTTTTTTCTGACTGTATAGCTACGTCGGCGCCAGGCGGAAATCAAAGTGCACGTTGCAGTAGGGCCTTTCGACACCCGTTACTGCCGGGATCTCATCGCGAGGCGCTTCCGAAAACTCCGTAATCAACGACTCGCGCACGCCAAACACCGCATCTTCATCCAAATAGGGATCATCGTCGGGAAACACTTCGGTGATCAACGTCTTAAACCCGTCCTTCGAGATCTTGAAATGAATGTGAGAGGAGCGCAGCGGATGGCGATTGGTAGCACGCAGCATGTCGCCCACCGGGCCGTCATCAGGCACCGGATAGGGCACCGGCTTGATGGTGGCAAATAAATACTCGCCGTTTTCGTTGCTAACGGTGCGAAACCGTAGATTGTCGTCGTCCTGGCTGTCATCGTAAACCTGATAAAGGCCACTCGCCGCGTTTTGCCAGATATCCAGGACCGCGCCCGGAATTGGCGCACCGTCGAGGTCAGTGATCTTGCCTTGCATGATGGTCCGGATGCCGTCGTTGTCCTTGATGACGTTCGCCCCGTAACCCAGCACCGGTGCCCCTTCAACATAGAACGGGCCGAGCAAGCTGGTTTCCGTTCCCTCGCTGAAGTCCTCGGCCATCAGGTCAACCAGTGACGACACCCCCAAGGTGTCTGAAAACAAAATGAACTCATTGCGGATATCATCCGATATTTTCGACGCCTTGAGGAACATGCCCATGGCCGTCTGCCATTCCTCGGATGTTAGATTGACATCGCGAACGAAGTCGTGGAGATGGCGGATCACGGCGGTCAGTATTTCCTGCGTGCGCGGATCATCGGACTTCGCGACGCTGGTAATGACCGCATCGGTGATCTTTATTTTATCAACGTCTCGCACGTTCTCCCCCGGAGTTCGACCCCGTTCATTATCTAACAATCAATCAATTATTTGGACAGAAAACTAAGGTCAATCTCGTTTGAATGGAAGTTCTATTTTTCGGGTTGTGAGCACATCCTATCAAAACCGTCAGATTCGGCGTACATTTCCGGATCGCGGGACGCACTCGCCAGGGGCGGCCTAGAGGAAAATAATGACTAATCAATAGGGAGCCGGATTAATGAAAGTCGGATTTATCGGATTGGGCAAAATGGGCGTGCCTATGGCCAGCAATCTCATCGACGCGGGACATGAACTTACGGTCTACAACCGCACCGCTTCAAAGGCCGAACTTCTGGCCACCAAAGGTGCCACCGTAGCTAACAACCCGGCCGGCGTGACCGACGCTGAAGTGGTAATCTCGATCCCCTTTGGCGACAACGACGTAAAGCAAGTGGTGTTCAGTGAAGACGGCATCTTGGCCGCCATGAAGCCGAGCGCCATACATGTCTGCATGAGTACCATCTCCATTCCAACAGCGGAGGACGTCACCGCCGCTCACGCCGATGCCGGCCAGGGCTATATATCGGCGCCGGTCATGGGCCGGCCGGAAGCCGCCAAGGCAGCGGAGATGTCCATCATGGCGGCTGGGCCGTCCGACGCAATGGCGACCGTTCAGCCTTTGTTTGATGCCATGGGCAAGCGCACTTTCGTGATTGGCGAGCAGCCGTCGCAGGCCAACCTGATCAAGCTCAGCATGAATATGTTGTTGTCGTCCGCCGTCAACGCCATGGCCGAGGTGGTTGCCCTCACACGCAAATTCGGGATCGAGCCGCATGATTTCATCGACGTCATTACCGGAACCGCGCTTCCCGGCCCCATCTACGAAACCTACGGCCGGATCATCGCCGATGAGAGTTACGAGGCCGTCGGCGCGCCGCCTGGCCTCGTCATCAAGGACCTCGGCCAATTGATCGAAGCCGCCAACAGCGCCGACGTCCCCATGCCCATCGCGGCGCACATGCGCAACAACTTCCTCACCGCGCTGGGCCGCGGCTATGGTGACATGGACCTGGCGGTCGTCGGTAAGGTCATGGCGGAGAACGCTGG
>CAYXUT010000030.1:0-21098 GCA_964468005.1 uncultured Magnetovibrio sp.
GGAACTATCGGAATTTCCCTTGTAGCGAACGAAAATCATCAAGGCGAGCAAGACACGGTCACGGTGCTTCAGTCTGACGAATAGCAACCGAAGCACGCGCAGAAAAGTATGTTCGACCCGGTAATCAGGATGTTCAGACCAAACGATGTCGCTCAGCATGCAAGATACCATGCGGATGCGGCCCTAGATTTTCGACAACCAGGGCGTGCTCGCCAGGTTCATGCCATCAAGCGTCGCCTTGATCAGGAGGATGCTTCGGCGGTTTTCTCAAGCGGTTCATCTGAGCGCACGCAAATGGTTTCATTCACGCTCCATCTCCTTGCTTGCCACGCAGATGCAGGTCTTCTTTCCCACTATTCTAGGATCAATGATCACCCTTCCCCTTCCTCATTGCTGACGAATATAATCACTCGCCCAGAATCTCGTCAATCACCCGCCTTGCCAGGGGGATGGTAATCTCGCGTTTTTCCACCAATGCCAATCGGTCTAGCTGTTCCACCAGTTCGCCAGCCGCAACGAAAGAACGCTCCATGCGCGGCAAGATGTAATCAATCACCGACGCGCCTACTCGGAGCTGTCGATCGGACAGCAATTTTCCCAGCACGGCGGCAAGTAAAGTATCGTCCGGCGGCAGGATTTCCACCGCCAGAACCGCTGCTACCCGCGAACGGAGATCGGGGAGCTCAATTGGCCAATGGGATGGTGGATCTCGATCAATCAGCAACAAGCTACCTCGCACCTCAATGACGGCATTGTAGAAGTGCAGCAAGGCTTTCTCATCGGTCGCACTGACGAATTGCATCGCGCCATCTAATATCCACGCGCCCCCGACATTTTTCGTCCAAACTTCAGGAGCTAAGGTTTCGATGACCGAAGCACCGGTCTTCTCAATGAAAACGGCACCAAGGTGGCTCTTGCCAGCGCCGGCAGACCCATGTACAGCGAGAACCGGCGCCGGCCAAGCGGGCCAACGGTCAATCCACTGAACTGCCTCGCGGTTGCTATCCGCAACAAAGAAGCTCTCTCCGCTTAGTGCCGAACGGTGCTCAAATTCAAATGGCAGTTGTGCCGGTCCGTTCACTCGGGATTGTCCAGCGTGCCACCGTGATAGAGCGGGCTATCAAGATAACGCGAAATGCCGAACCGCAGCAAAACACCAATCACGGCGGCTACCGGTACCGCCAATAGCACGCCAGTAAAGCCAAACACCGCACCTCCAGCCATCAAAGCAAAGATAATCCATACCGGATGCAGCCCGACGCGCTCGCCAACTAGCATCGGTGTCAACACATAGCTTTCCATGTTTTGGCCAAAGAGGAATATGCCGGCAACTATGACCATGGGCAGCCAATCAGAGAATTGGAAAAGTGCGATGCCCATACCGATGGTCATGCCCGTGGCTGCGCCAAGATATGGAATGAACGAAATCAATCCCGCGCCGAGGCCGACCAACAATCCTGATTTTAATCCAACAAGCGTCAGCCCCACACAGTATATTACGGCAAGTAGCAGACAAACAGTGGCCTGCCCGCGCACGAAAGAAGCAAGCGTCGTGTCAATTTCCCGCAATTGCTCATGGATCGTTAGCCGGGCGCCACGCGGTAACCAGGAACTTATTTTTGTCGTGATCAAATCCCAATCACGCAATAGATAAAACGCCACCACTGGCGTAATCAGTAGCAACGATAAGAGATTGAACAGTGCGACGCCTCCACTCCAAATGCCGGCTAGAAATTCGGCAAACCATTTGGCAGCTTTACCGGCGAAACCGCCAACATTGGTCTTGATCTCAGCTAATGCATCGGGAGGCAAGCCCGCAACGAGATCCCGCAATAACGGCTCTACATGTAATCGCACGGCCTCAATCATGCCGGGAACCAGCGTTGCCAGTTCCGTAACCTGGCGCTGCATTATTGGGAACAGTAGTGTCAAAACTCCAACGCCAATAAAGAAAAATGCAAGTAAAATCAAAGCTGTCGAGACACCTCGAGAAATGCTAAGCGCCTCAAGCCGGTCGGCCACGGGGTCGAGAAAATAGGCGATTAGCATGCCAGCTACGAAAGGCAGTAATATAGAGCTTAGGAGATGTACCAACAGCACACAAACGGCGAATCCCCCCACCCAAAACATGGTCCGTTTCTCGATGGTCAATTCTGATCCTCCAAGTGGCCGTCGGCCTGTTCCATTTCAGACGCCAGCCGCGTCCATCCAACCACATAAGCGAATCCGGACGCAAAGGTCGTCGCCGCAACAATATAGACCATGATCTCCCGCCCGGGTGAATCATTGAGCGCGAATGCTTCCGACGCCAGAACCAGCATGGCCAGAAGCAACTGAGCAGTTGTGTTTATCTTGGAGATCATCAGTGGTTTCATCGACAACGACTGCGTCAACGTATGAAACAAAAGTGCACCACCGATGATCAAAGCATCACGGAAAACGACAAGAATAACTAACCATTCCGGTAAATATCCCTCGTAGCCGAGCGCGATATAAACGCATACCAAAAGCGCCTTGTCGGCAATTGGATCAAGAAAGCCACCGAGTACCGTCTCCATCCGAAACCGTTTGGCGATAATTCCGTCTATGGCGTCGCTTATAGCTGCCGCGAAGGAAACCCAGAATGCCGCACCCATGCGGTCGACCAGGATTAGCCACACAACAACCGGCACACAAAACAAACGCGCGAGCGTAATGGAGTTTGGCAAATTCACAGTGATATCCTCCCTGCAATAGTCACTGTTTTCTTTCCGGCGCGGCCCCCGAGGGATAGAGCACCCATTCGTTGTCTTCCTGCACAAGCGCTAAGTCGGATTGCCCAAGCGCAGTTTGCAACTGGGCTGCGGTGCCGACGTAATGCAAGTTAACACGCACCTCATCAAGCGACATCAGAACGGTTTCTAGATCAAGTACCACTGTAACTTTTTTCAGCCGTTTCTGTACGTTCAGCCAATCGCGCAGTCCGGCAATAGGTACCGCGACGGAGGCAATGCCGGCCTCGCCACCTACCAGAAGGTTCTCGCGCTTCCAAGAATCCTCAAGCCGGTTGGCAACGGCATCGGCACCTCGAACCAGAAGATCTATAACTTCCTCGCCTTCTTCCTGGCCAAAAGCTAGAAAGACCGTCTCGGGCTCACGCTGCACGTTGAACCGCGTCATCGAAATATCGATCCGGCGGGCCCCGTTGCCAACAGGATCAAGCCCAATTCGCGCGTAGGCGACAACCGCATCTCCGGCCTTGTAGCGCTCCGCAAGCTTACTAAGCGCCGCCACATCGCCCCGCACGGCTTGCTGCACCTTCAAAGCATTGATATCCGCCAAATCCCCCAACGGTAAAGCCAGGCGCACGAGACCATTCACGGAATCGCGTTGGTTCCAAGCCTCGTGCCAAGGGTTGGGATCTTCCCACAACACCAAACCGCTCGCCGCCTGAAACACCGGCAAAACCAAGACCGGTTTACTCGGCGTTTCGGCAAACAGTAGTGCGGCACCGCGGAGTAGGTTTCTAACCTCACCCGGTTTAAAACGAAAATGCAACTTGGCCAGATATCGAACGGCTGAGGTCTTCTCGTCAGAAATGGAAAAATCGCTGACATAAGCTGCGACATCACCAGACGCCAGCTCCGGCAGGCGGGCATGATCTTCAGTCAGGGTAAGGCGCTGCAAAAGCTGTCTGAATGCTATAGCTCCACCATCGGCAAGCGCCACCTTACGGGCCTCGGCGGCGGTTTTCGCGGTGACGTCAACGGCCACATCGCGCACCTCGAAAATATTCGCGGAGGCGGGGCCGCCAAACATGGCAGCGATCAATACAATCCAGCCAACAATGTGGCCAAAAAGTCGCCTCTGGAACATTGCAAAGCCTTTGCGTTGGTTTATGTTCAAATTAGCCTTAATACCCTTATTAGGCTTTAATCTAACAAGACCCCGGCGAAGGAAAAAGCCATTAGCGTACCCACGGATGACATCGCTAAAAACAGCGGTCTCAGCTATAAGCGTGCCGGCGTCGATATTGATGCCGGAAACGACCTCGTCGATGCCATAGGCCCGCTCGCCAAGTCAACAGTAAGATCTGGCGTGGTCTCTGATCTTGGTGGATTTGGCGCTTTGTTTGACCTCAAGGCCGCCAGCTATGACGACCCCATTTTAGTTGCCGGCACGGATGGTGTTGGTACCAAGTTAATGATCGCCATCGCCGCTGGCCAGCACGATACGGTAGGAATTGATCTGGTTGCCATGTGCGCCAACGATCTCGTCGTGCAAGGGGCCGAACCTTTGTTGTTCCTCGACTACTTTGCCACCGGCAAGCTCTCGGTCGAGGCTGGCCGTAACGTCGTAGAAGGCATTGCCGAGGGTTGTAAACGTGCAGGCTGCGCGTTAATCGGCGGCGAAACAGCCGAAATGCCAGGCATGTACGGTAATGGCGACTACGATTTGGCGGGATTTTGTGTCGGTGCAGTGGAACGTGACCAGGTTATTACCGGCAAGGACGTCAAGGTTGGCGATGTCATCCTCGGACTGGCTTCCAGTGGTGTGCACTCCAATGGGTTTTCGCTGGTTCGATTGATTGTAGAATCGGCGGGTGTCAGTTTTGAGGATATCGCGCTTTTTGATGGGCAAACAACCCTGGGAAAAATATTGCTTCAACCAACCCGCATTTACGTGAAATCCTGTCTGGCAGCCATCAGGAGCGGCGGCGTCCACGCGCTGGCGCATATCACTGGCGGCGGCCTGCTTGAGAACCTGCCACGCGTATTGCCCGAAGGTACCGAGGCCAGGGTCGACGCAGCAAATTGGTCTGCACCGCCGATATTTTCTTGGCTAAAGCAAGCCGGCAACGTCGCTACGCCAGAGATGTACCGCACCTTCAATTGCGGTATCGGTATGGTGTTGGTGGTCGCCGCTAACGAAGTAAAATTATTGACCAAGATCATGGTGGCTATGGGCGAGAAGGTGCATGTCATTGGCGAGATTACAGCCGCAGGTAAACAGTCCGATCTGATATCCATCAAACATATGGAGGTCCCGTTTAACGAATGAGCGATAAACTCAGGCTCGGCGTATTGATTTCTGGTCGCGGCTCGAACCTGCAAGCATTGATTGACGCCTGTAGAGATCTTACCTTCCCCGCCGAGATCGTTATTGTCATCTCGAACACACCCGACGCACTGGGATTGAAACGCGCAAAGCGCGCAGATATTCCCTGTGTGGTTGTCAACCACAAGGACTACGACCAACGCGCGTCCTTCGATTCCGAAATGACCCGGGCTTTGGACGAAGCGAAGGTTCAGTTGGTCTGCCTGGCCGGTTTCATGCGACTTTTGTCCGAAACTTTCGTTGAGTACTGGCGCGACCGCCTGATCAATATTCACCCCTCGCTGTTACCAGCCTTCAAGGGGCTTAACGTTCAATCCCGCGCCATCGAAGCCGGCACCCGTTTTTCAGGCTGCACAGTGCATTACGTGCGTCACGAGATGGACGTCGGTCCAATCATCGCGCAAGCTGTCGTACCGGTCCACAACGCTGATGATCCGGACACCTTGAGCACGCGCATCCTTGAGCAGGAACACCGCATTTACCCCATCGTCGTGCGCTGGATCGCCGAAAATCGGGTACGCATCGAGGGCGCGCGAGCGATCGTCTCCGGACTTGGGCCACCGAAAGAGATGCTGCTCAATCCCACGCCAAAATAAAACGGCCGCCTGAAGGCGGTTATTCCTCTTAATCTCTTGAGTGAGCTAGACCGTTTTTATCCGGCAATTTCTAATTGTGAAAAAAAGTAAGCGATCTCTTCCGCTGCCGTTTCCAAAGCATCCGAACCATGTACGGAATTGGCCTCGATATCCTCTGCAAAATCCTTACGGATGGTCCCATCGTCAGCATTTGCGGGATTGGTAGCACCCATGATGTCACGGTTACGTTGGATAGCGTCGTCACCTTCCAGGACCTGAACGACAATGGGGCCGGAAGTCATGAACTCGACCAGATCATCAAAAAAAGCGCGCTCCTTGTGCACGTAATAGAACCCTTCGGCCTGGGTCTGGGTCAGATAAAGGCGTTTCTGGGCGACGATCCGGAGTCCGGCCTCCTCGAAACGAGCATTGATCTTACCCGTCAGGTTGCGGCGCGTGGCATCCGGTTTGATAATCGAAAGCGTACGTTCGACAGCCATTAGTCTTGTCCCCTGGGTGATTAACTATAAAAGACGTCTCGTTTACGAAAAATCAAATGGTGCGCTGCGGAAACGGGCCCGGGTTATAACTGCCTGGGATCAGACTGGCAAGGAAAAGCATCAGTTGACAAAGCCATGCCTTTGCCACTTAACCATTGTGGCATTGGATTGAAAGTTTAACCCTGTTCTGCGGCCTTGACCGAGACAACCCGTTGATGACCGAGAAATACCGCTCCTTTGCTGTGCTGACCATATGCGTCGTTATTTCGCTCGGGCTCTGGTTTTCAACCACCGCTGTCGTACCGTCGCTTGTGTTACTCCACGATATTTCACCGGATCGGATTTCCTTTTTTACTAGCGCCGTTCAGGTCGGCTTCGTTTGCGGCACGTTGTTGAGCGCTGTGCTAGGTCTGGCGGATCGACTAGACCCTAGGCGCTTTTTCATGATTTCAACGCTGATCGCGGCGATTGCCAACGGCCTCCTATTAAGCATTCACCCCACTTCGGACTGGGTAATAGTTTGCCGCTTTATCACAGGCGCATGCATGGCTGGCGTCTATCCTGTCAGCATGAAGATGGCAGCATCCTGGGCCAACAAGGATCTTGGTTTTTTGGTCGGTGTTTTAGTGGGCGCGGTGACGCTAGGATCGGCTTCGCCGCACCTGTTCAATGCCTTCGGTGGGGTCGATTGGCGCATTACCATTGCCACCGGGTCCCTAATCGCGATCTGCGGTGCACTGGGGATCAATTTGGTGAAACTCGGCCCCAACCTCCGCTCTACTCCGGCGTTTAACCGGAAAGCCGCACTTCAAGCCTTCCGCGACCCGGCCCTCAGGCTAGCAAATTTTGGCTATCTCGGCCACATGTGGGAGCTCTATGCCATGTGGGCCTGGATCGGAGTGTTTCTGGACGCCAGTTTTCGGCTTGTAGCCGAAGAGGGCACCACCACCATCGCGGCACGGACTGCGACTTTTCTCGTGATTGGTGTTGGTGGCGCCATCGGCTGCGTGGCCGGGGGGTATATAGCCGATCGTATCGGCCGCACTGCATTTACCATGGGCGCCATGGCTGTCAGCGGATCGTGTGCCTTGACGGTCGGACTGCTATTCGGCGGCAATCCATGGTTGCTGACGATGCTTTGTTTCATTTGGGGCATCAGCATCGTTGCCGATTCGGCGCAGTTCTCCTCCAGCGTCACCGAACTGTCACCACCCGAACGCATCGGCACCATGCTGACGGTTCAGACCTGTGCCGGTTTCCTGCTGACCTTAGCTACAGTCCACCTGATGCCGTACGCGGTTGCCTGGTGGGGCTGGGATCAAGCCTTTATGGTTCTCGCCATTGGGCCATTCTTAGGTGTTTTCGCCATGGGTCGGCTCCGGGCTCGACCAGAATCAGAGAAACTAGCCCACGGTCGGCGCTAGAGCCGATGGCCCGGCCGTGCTAAACCGCCGCCAATGTTACATATCAACGACCTCGTTTACCGCATTGGCGGGCGCACTTTGTTCGATGGCGCCACGCTCCATGTGCCGGGGGGCCATAAAATTGGCCTGGTCGGACGCAATGGCACCGGAAAGACAACGCTTTTCCGACTAATACTAGGTGAGGCTACAACCGATGACGGCGCGCTTTGGGTGCGTAAAGGCATGCGCGTTGGCACCGTAGCGCAGGAGGCGCCCGGCAGTGATGAGAGTCTGATCGAGCATGTTCTGGCGGCCGATAAGGAGCTTACCGATCTTTTGGTACGCGCCGAAACGGCCGAGGATTCCTACGACATCGCCCATGTTCACATGCGCCTGGCCGATATCGGAGCCGATTCCGCGCCGGCGCGCGCGGCCCGCATCCTTGCCGGCCTCGGCTTCGATGAAGAGCAACAGGCACGACCCTGCAAAGAGTTTTCCGGCGGCTGGCGTATGCGCGTGGCTCTCGCCGCAACGTTGTTTGCCGCGCCAGATCTGCTTTTGCTCGATGAACCCACCAACCACTTGGATCTTGAAGCGACCCTTTGGCTTGAGACCTACCTAGCGTCCTGGCAGGGAACACTTGTAGTCATCAGCCATGACCGCACGCTTTTGAACACCGTGGTTAATGAGATCGCTCATCTGGAAAACCTTAAACTAACTCGGTACGCCGGCGGCTATGATCGCTTTGAGCGTACTAGGCATGAACGCCAGGAACTAGACGCCAAGCTTCGCTCCAAACAGCAGGCTCAGCGCCGGCATATCGAAGCTTTCGTCGAGCGCTTCCGTTACAAGGCCTCAAAGGCACGGCAAGCACAAAGCCGTTTGAAGATGCTGGAGAAGATGGCTCCCATCGCCTCGGTCGTCGAGGAACGGACCGTAGCCTTCGATTTTCCGGACCCTTATCCGCTGTCGCCACCATTGGTGGCCTTGAACGGCACCGACGTGGGGTACGACGAGACACCCGTGCTACGCAATTTGGATCTCCGCATCGACATGGATGACCGTATTGCCTTGATCGGCGCCAATGGCAACGGCAAATCGACTCTGGTGAAGTTGCTGGCTGGGCGATTGAAACCAATGGCCGGCAAACTGGTCAAATCGTCAAAATTAAAAGTTGGATACTTCGCACAGCACCAAGCTGAAGAACTGACACTTTTCGAAACACCCTACCAGCAATTGGCTAGGCTCATGCCGATGGGAACTGAAGCCAAGGTCCGTGCACACTTGGCTCGTTTCGGATTCTCAGGCGAACGCGCCGATGTCAAATGCGGCAACCTATCGGGTGGCGAGAAGGCGCGTCTGTTATTCGCCATGACTAGCACCGAGGCACCGCATATCCTGCTATTGGATGAGCCGACGAACCATCTCGACGTCGATGCTCGTGAGGCCTTGATACAAGCGCTCAACACCTATGACGGTGCCGTGGTTCTAGTGAGCCACGATGCCCACTTGGTTGATCTGGTATGCGACCATCTATGGCAGGTTGCAGACGGCACTTGCCTGCCTTTCGACGGCGATCTTGAAGATTACCGCAAACAATTGGCTGAGCTGAGCCGCGCGGAACGCAGGCACGCGAGAAAAGAAGGGCGTGGTGGTTCGGCAGTCGCGCCAGGCAACCGCAAGGACGCAAGGCGTGAACGCGCACAGCAACGCGAAACCACCGCGGCACTTCGCAAGGCTATTAAAGATCGTGAAAAACAGATGGAAAAGCTCATCAAAGAACGTGCGTCCCTGGAAGCACAACTCGCTAACCCGGAGATTTATGATGGACCAACTGCAAAATTAATGGAATTACAGGTCCGTCACGCGGATGTCAAAGCCGCACTAACCGAAATGGAAGAGACTTGGCTGGACTTAAACGAACGCCTTGAGATCACCCAATAGGGCATGCCGCCAATTGCTGTATAGGCCTAACGGTTCGTGCCTTTCACGTCGATGCGAACGATCTACTCCGATTCCTCCATCTTCATCGTCTTGGAACAATAGGCTAAGTAATTTCGGACAGCTCGATTATGATGCCAATTGATAGTTGTTGAGATGAGTTTCGATGGCGAAAAGCTACTTTGACGATGCGGGGCAGATCCATGGACCGGCACCTCCAAGCGCCCGCATTCTATCGCTAGTGCCTAGCTTGACTGAACTCCTATTCGACATTGGCCTTGGCGCTCAGGTCGTCGGGCGCACGAATTTCTGTGTCCATCCAGCCCCCGCCGTATCCAAAATTCCCAGCGTCGGCGGCACCAAACAGATCAATTTGGAAAAAGTTCTTGAACTCAATCCAAGCTATGCGTTGGTCAATATCGATGAAACGCCCAAGCCGTTGGCCCAAGAGCTGAAAGACCTGGGAATAGAGGTCATTGTCACACATCCGATAAGCGTTACCGACAACCGTAAACTCTTTCGTTTAGTCGGCGGCGTGTTTGGAGCTTTTCCAACGGCGGA
The DNA here is from genome assembly GCA_964468005.1 of uncultured Magnetovibrio sp. Classification (GTDB taxonomy): domain Bacteria; phylum Pseudomonadota; class Alphaproteobacteria; order Rhodospirillales; family Casp-alpha2; genus TMED8. The sequence goes on from CAYXUT010000030.1 coordinate 10,078, forward strand.
GAAGATGACTGACGCCTTCGATACTGCTCTTGCGAACCTTCGAGGGTGTGCGAAAACCTGGCCAAAACGTCGCATACTTTATCTCATCTGGAAAAAGCCCTGGATGAGCATCTCCGCCGAAACCTACATCGCGTCCATGCTGGCCGAAGCCAACTGGCAAATCATCAATTATCCAAGCAAAGAACGCTATCCGAAAATTACCCTAGACAACACGTTGATCGAGCAAGTTGATCTGGTACTGTTTTCCACTGAGCCCTTCCCGTTTACCGAAAAACATATCGATCAATTCCGCCAAGATTTTCCCGATCACGGCAGTAAAGCAAAACTGATTGACGCCGAAATGGTGTCTTGGTACGGCAGTCGAGCGATCACCGGATTGCGATTTTTGACTGAGTTCGCGGATGGGATCTCATCATGATGACGTTCCGGCTGGCGGGATTTTACGCAACCGCTTTCGCGGTGATCGGTATTTCCACGCCATTTTGGCCGCTATGGCTGAAGTCACGCGGTCTCGGGCCGGAAGATATCGGACTTGCCATGGCGCTCGGTATTGCTGTCAAAATCTTCGCCAACCCGCTGATTGCAGTCGCCGCCGACCGCCACGGTGAACGCAAGAGATTAATGATCGCTCTACTCCTGGTGGCAACTCTTGTGTTCTCTCTTTTTTATTGGGCACATGATTTCTGGTCCATCGTTATCGTAATTCTCGTCTTCCAAGCATTTTGGTCACCGGCCTTGCCGCTGATGGAAACGCTTACCATGCAAACGACGAAAATAGAGCCTCTCAATTACGGCCGGATCAGATTGTGGGGTTCGGTAACTTTCATTATCGGCGCGTGGGGGATGGGAGAATTACTCAGCAAAGGGTCAGTCGACCTGGTTTATTGGGTGACGTTAGGCGCGCTGATCTTAACTTTTTTGAGCACACTAACGTTACCCGACACCCGTATTGCCAAACCGGCGGGCAAGAAACGCCCGATCCGTGACGTATTGAGCGATCGAACCTTTGTCACATTCGTCGTCGCCACAGCGTTGATCCAATCCAGCCACGGCGTATATTACACATTCGGCACCATCCACTGGCAGAGCGTCGGACATTCGGAAGCAATCATCGGCTGGCTCTGGGCAGAAGGTGTGATCGCGGAAGTCTTGCTGTTCATGTGGGGTGACAGGATCGTCAAACGCTTCGGCGCGACGCGGTTGATTGCGCTCGCTGGTATTGCCGGCTTGATCCGCTGGGCTTTGACCGGTGTCACCGATGCCCTGCCCGCCCTAATGACCCTACAGTTGTTCCATGCACTCACGTTTGGTGCAGCACATCTTGGTGCCATTCATTTTATCGCCCGCCGCATGGCCCCTTCCGTTTCTGCTACAGCACAAAGCGTCTATTCAGCCACCGTCATGGGCCTCGCCATGGGGGTGTCTGCCTGGGTTTCCGGGAAACTCTATAGCGGGTTCGGTAGCCAGGCCTACTATCTGATGGCCGTCATGGCTGGCCTGGGCGGGATGATTGCGTATGCTTTGCGCCAGCGAAGTTAGTCAATGGAAAGAACGAATAATAGAACTTAGCGATTTCGCTGATTGAGCTCAGGGGACCCAATACTAGCTTTCTGTCACGGATGTCCCGGAGAAAGTCCTCGCCTATCTGGCCTTAGAGTTAGCCGGTGATTCCGATGACGCCGTGGACGTGGTCAAGAAACAGGGTCGAGAAGACAAGATCAAAACAACGGCCTAGAGGCACAAACTCGGCGATGTCGTGTTTTATTGAGCTTGCCTACACCGACATCTTAATTTCGACATAAGCGATGTTATGTCAGAGCTGCCAACGCCAACACAGTCTAATTACTGCGCTGTTTGATCGCTTCCATTCGAAGCAAAAGGTTTTTCGCACGGCGCACTACCGGCACATCAATCATTTTGTCATCAACCTTGGTCGCCCCTTTTCCTGCGACTTCCGCTTCCGCATATGCAGCGACGACCCGGCGGGCGTGGTCGACCTCTGTTTCACTGGGCGTGAAGGCTTTGTTCAACACCGGCACAACGCTCGGGTGGATACAAGCCGCACCTTCGAAACCAAATTTTCGGGAACGCTCGGCAACTTCCCGAACGACACTCAAGTCATTGTAATCCGCTATCGTGCCCAAAATGCCAAACGGAACCAGACCCGCCGCGCGCGCCGTAATTGCCATCTGCTGCTTTGGCATCGACAGCGTGTCCTCGTCGGGCACTGCACCGATATCCAATGCAATATCCTCGCCGCCCAATACCAAGGCGAAGATGCGCCCGTCAGCTCGGGCGATATCATAGGCCTGCATGTAGGCAGCCGCTGTCTCAATCATTACCACCAGAACAGTCCCGCCCTGGGTAAGTCCGCGCGTACGCTCCAATTCGCCGACGCGCTCGGAGACCACCTGGATGTAATCGGCATCGCGCACCTTGGTGACAAACAGTCCCCGTACCCCGGCAACAACCGCTGCATCTAGGTCCAGCATCGCTTCCTCTTCGGGCGAATTGATACGTACCGTCACGTCCGCACCGGATTGACCAACACTGGCAATGGTTTCTGCCAAACCTTTTCTTGCCTCCTCACGATTGGCTACCGGAACACTGTCTTCAAGGTCGAGAATGATGACGTCGGCACCGCGCATATGAGCTTTTGCGATGAAACGCGAATTATTGGCTGGAACATACAGCTGAGAACGCCATACGGTAGGACTATCCCTCATATCACCCCACGTTTGCGGAGTGACGCGATCTCATCACCGTCAAACCCTACCTCGCTGAGAACCTCCTCGGTATTACAACCGAGCTTGGGTGCAGGGTGACGGAACGTTCCCGGTGTCGCCGATAGGCGCGGGTGGATATTATGGTGCGTAGCCCAGCCCGTTTGATCGTCCGGCAAATCGATCAGCACTTCCCGGCCTTTGACATGCTCATCGGCAATAATGTCCGGTACATTGTATACAGGACCGGCCGTCACCCCGGCTTTCGTGAAAACCCTCAACACCTCATCACGGTCGCGCTCGGCCACCCAGGCTGCCACGATATCGTTAACCTCGTCGCGATTCTGGACCCGGTTGGTATTGGTGCAGAACTTAGGATCCGTGATCATGTCCTCGCGCCCTATAGCCTTGAAGACCCGCTCCGCCATTGCCTGAATAGATGCTGATAGCGCGATGGCACCACCGTTGCGGGTCGCATAGACATCTCTTGGCGCACTGGTGTTTGAGCGGTTGCCCAGGCGTTCCTTAATCTGGCCTGTCAACTCGTAGGTATAGGCTTCCGGCCCGAGAGCCGCCAATATCGGCTCCAGCAGTGAGAGGTCGACGACCTGCCCTTTGCCGCCCTTTAACTCAACCTCCCGCAACGCCACCATCGTTGCGTAGGCTCCCTGCAGGCCAGCAATCATATCTGCCAAAGCCAGCGGCGGCAGTAGGGGTGGCCTGTCGGGAAAACCGTTGCGGCTAGCAAAGCCCGACATGGCCTCCACCAGAGACCCGAATCCTGGCCGCTCGCGGTATGGTCCGGTCTGTCCGAAACCGGAAATTCGTACCATGACGAGCTTTTCATTTTGACCCAGCAATTCCTCTGGCCCGAGCCCCATTTCTTCCATGCGGCCAGGGCGGAAATTCTCAACTAGTACATCCGCGCTTTCGACAAGTTTCAGCAAGACATCCGTCGCGCCCTCGGCACGAAAATCGATGGCCAGGCTCTTCTTATTTCGGCAATAGACTTTCCAAAACGCCTCGATGCCGGCCTCAGTCCAGGCACGCAGCGGATCGCCCTTGCCAGCAGGCTCAATCTTGATCACGTCAGCACCCATGTCGGCCAACTGCAATGACAGCATATTGCCAGCGACCAGCCGCGTCAGGTCGAGAACGCGGACACCCTCAAGCGGCCCTACATTCTTTTGATCGAATTCCAATTCGGCCCTCCCCTTCCAGGAGATCATCGATCAAGCCGATTGGCATTTCAAGCCTGCCTCTTGAGCGTCGACAGCAAATGTGCAACGGATCTTTAACAAACAAAGGAGACCTGTTATGACCAGAACCGCCGTCGTAACTGGCGCCAGCCGAGGGATCGGCAAAGCCATTTTCAACCGCCTTTCATACGAGGGTTGGAAAACAATCAACCTCGACATCCTAGTACCGGAAGACCACGAAGGGAGTTGGATCGCAACCGACCTTACGAACCCCGTGTCAATTTCCAATGCATTCGAAATGCTCCGGGAAAACGGCCCGATAACCGGGCTCGTAAACAATGCCGGCGTGGCATTGGTCGACCGGTTGGAGAACTCATCACTGAATGACTTCGAGCGCACTATGGCCATCAACCTTCGCGCACCTATGCTTTGCGCCCAAGAGGTGCTGGAGGATATGAAACAGGAACAGTTCGGACGCATCGTAAACATTGCCAGCCGCGCCATGATGGGAAAGACGCACCGCACAGCCTATGGCGCATCGAAAGGCGGCATCGCCGCCATGACCCGCGTCTGGGCGCTCGAACTGGCCGAGCACGGGATCACGGTCAACACCATTGCTCCCGGCCCTATCGCCACCGAGATGTTCGCCCACGCTAATCCACCCGACATGCCGCGCACGCAGGAGATCATCGGCACCATTCCAGCAGGACGATTAGGGTCGCCGGACGATATCGCACAGGGCGTCGCTTTTTTTATGGATGAGCGCAGCGGCTTCATCAACGGCCAACTGCTTTATATTTGCGGAGGCATCACACTGGCGCGCGGCGGCAGCTAAAGCCTATCTATACCGGGACTGTGATGGCATCACTTTTTTGATGCTTACAGGTTATTGATCAATCCCCTAAATTGTTGCAATCGGCGCGGTCGGGGAGCCAACTGCACCCGGCATACGCAGCGGAGGCGCGGTCAGGAAAAACCGGGACCGGCCACGTTTTCGTAATGCGCCTGCCAATTCCGACAAATACCAGATTTCACCCAAATGAATACCCAAACGGAATAAGCAATGGCGATGCAGTGGCAGACGCGAGCCCCCACCCTGGGTATCGCCATACCCCCTGGAATCCTCGACTGCCATATTGTCGGATATAAGAGCGACAACGCCGGATTCCGTAATCCATTTCAGGATCTTGACATCATATCCATCAAGCACGGCACCGGAAGCATGTAATTTTTTGGCGTCCGGATCGCCAGCCATGTCGAGAATCATGTCGTCCCAGCCGGTATGGAATAGACAAAAATCACCCTCATCTACGACAATACCATCCTTCTCGAATATCTCCATCAACAGGTCGTAGCCAACGGCGACCCTTTCGTCACCAAAATGGCGGTGAAAATCGACCAGTACGCCACGTCCCTGCATGCCGCTCATCGCCATGTTCTCAACGCCGAGCGCCCCCGCGCCCATACCGTCGCGATCATGAGGTCCTTTGATATGTTCTCCCGGCTTGAAGCCGTTGTAGTAAACCATCTCCGCATCACCGTCTCCATCGGCATCGAAACGGCTACCAACATGGGCGAAGCTGTCCCATTGAGTGGAATATTGCGAATAAAGGGTAACGCATTCATCGGAGGATACATCCATGTTGCCTTCCTGAACGGCACTCCAATCCATGTTGTAATAGGGATGGTCGCTATCCGGCGGATGGAACACGGTCCCAAATTTAGGTGGCAGGCGCTTTGGATTAACGCTGTTGCCCCCAGGTAGATCAAGGGGCATGGATAGACAAAAACATAACCCTTCCTGGATTTCCCTGGCGGCTCTTTTGCGTACCTGCGGCGTGACAAGATTCATGCGCCCGAGTTGATCGTCTTCGCCCCAGTCGCCCCATGTAGAACCTTCCGGTCTGTTGACCCATCGGTTGTTCATATCCCCTCCATCAGATGACCAAGCCAACCCAATCTATGTCCCGGCCTTTTTCTCCCAGCCGCCGGAACCGGTCTGTTGCCAATAGGTCAACGAATTCCCTGCGTCCTTGCATCGCTTCCAGCGTTCACGCGCAGCAGCGACCATGACCTCGTCGTTGCCATCGAACAGATCAAAACAACGCTCGAAATCCGCCAGTCGATCGGACGCCGTGCCATCGGTCAAGAACAGGAAGTCTGCGCCATTTACATTTTTGTCAGACGCCGCCAACCAGATGGGTTGATCCATCGGATCGCCATCTTTCGCCGATCCGTGCGGCAACCATGAGTCCTGATAATAGCTCCAAAGTGCACCATTCAGCGCTTCAATCCGAGCCTCCGAACCAGCAACTACGAGCGCGCGTTTGCCAGCATCCAATGTTTTTTCCAGAAGCTTCGGCAGCACTTGTTCCAGTGGTGAACGTTCCAGCTGATAGAAGGCGACGTCGGTCATAAACAACCCAGCGCCTCTCCAGTTCTACTTGCGTTCGTAATGATTCTCGACCAGCCGGTCGAGCAGGCGTACGCCGAATGCCGTGCCGCCCTTCGGCACGGTCGGCGCATCCTTATTAGACCAAGTAACACCTGCAATATCGAGGTGCGCCCACGGGGTCTTGCCAACGAAGCGTTGCAAGAGTTGCGCCGCCGTAATCGATCCGCCGGCACGGCCGCCAATGTTTTTCATATCGGCCGCATCACAGTTGATCATTTTGTCGAAGACTTCGTTCAATGGCATCCGCCAGACTTTCTCTTCGACAGCCTCGCCAGCTTTGGAAAGTCGCTCTGACAGACGATCATTGTTGGAGAACATCCCGGCGTATTCATTACCCAGAGAAATGATGATCGCGCCGGTCAGTGTTGCCAAATCGACGACAAATTTCGGTTTAAACTTATCAATCGTGTAATAAAGCGCATCGGCAAGGACTAGTCGGCCTTCAGCATCGGTATTGATTATCTCAATGGTCTGTCCCGACATGGAGGTGACGATGTCACCCGGACGCTGGGCGTTGCCGTCCGGCATGTTTTCAACAAGGCCGACGACGCCGACGACATTAGCCTTGGCCTTGCGCCCGGCCAAGGCTTTCATCAAACCAATGACCACGCCAGATCCACCCATGTCCCATTTCATGTCTTCCATACCGGCGCCGGGCTTCAAGGAAATACCACCAGTGTCGAAGGTCACGCCCTTGCCCACGAAAGCAATGGGCTCTGAGCCCTTTCCTCTCCCGCCGCCATTCCAGCGCATGACAACGAGCTGCGACTCACGCGCCGAACCCTGGCCAACACCAAGTAGCGCGCCCATGCCGAGTTTCTTCATCTGTGCCTCGCCCAACACTTCAAACTTGACACCGAGTTTGGTCAAGGCACGGGCTTGCTTGGCAAGCGTTTGCGGATAAATCACGTTCGGCGGTTCCGACACCAGATCACGGGTCATGAATACGCCATCAGCAACCTTGTCCATTGGCTGGAACGCGGCCTTGGCTCGCGCACTCCGCGGACACAGCACACGAAGTGTTCTGAGGCTCGGTTTGGCATCCACCTCTTCCTTTGTTCGGTATTTGTCAAACCTGTAGGCACGCAGACGTGCACCGTAGGCTATATGTGCCGCCATATCGGTTACAAAGAGCCCGCTTTGATCAATGGTATCGAGAACAACACTAGCCACAACCTGGCCAGTCTTGGCAACCTTAGCATAAATCCTACCACCGGCCGCTTGCATACCCAGGTCGTCAATGTCCTTGGCCTTGCCGAGCCCGACAAGAAGGATGCGGCTAAGCTTGGAGCCAACCGGCGCCATAACGGTCAGTGACTGACCTTTCTTGCCCTTGAATCGACTACCCTTGATCGCACGGCTCAAGGTTCCCTTGGTTTGCTTGTCGAGAGCAGTGGCAGAGAGTGTCAACCGTCCACCCTCGGTGGCAAAAACAACGGCTACGCCTGAACCGGGTAAAGACGAATTGGCAAAAATGATCTTCATGTGGAACTCCCTTGAAGGTGTTAGTAAATTCTATGTAGAAGAAAAGGGGTTCGCGTTCCGCGTTTCAAGCGTTTTCCTGCCCCCTGCTCAGAACGGCGAGCCCGTCACTCGGAAGAATCTTGTCTCCTTGCTGCGCGCGCGTCGTCAACCATACGATACCGCCCGGAAGTGAGACTACCAAACCGGCTACGCCGAAAAGCAAGGACAGGGCCAACGCCGCATCATTGGGCACGCCGACCAGAGCAAACCCCCAGACAATAGCGCCCTCACGCACGCCCCACCCGCCGATAGAAATCGGAATGCTAAGAACCAGCAAGATCGGCGGGATCAACACGATACAATCAAGCAAAGACACCTCAAGGCCAAGCCCAGCGGCAAGGATAAACACCACCAGTGATATGTTGAGGTGGCCGATCGCGCTCCAACAAATCGGTTTCCATAAACGCGAAACGTTGAACATGATTTGGCGCGTATCCACACCCAAATTTCCCAATCCTCGCACTACTCGCCACCGGCGCATACCTTCCGGCAGTCTGTCGAGAAAGGCCACAACACCGACGCCAGCCAACGCCAAAACCGTGATGGTGACAATGCCGGTGACGCTGAGCCTCGCCATCTCATCGTCTAGATGTTTCAAGAATAGAGGCTGAGTGACATCAACCAAAACAACCAACGTCAATACGGTTGCTACCCGTTCAATAATCACACCATTGAGCGCATGTCGTAACGTGAGCCCGTACTTGTATGAGAGATACATTCGCGCCGCGTCACCGCCATTACCGCCTGGAAGCGCCTGATTGAAGAAAGCACCAATATAGAATAGCCGAATAGAGATCCAGTTGGGCAAAAGCGATCCCAGACCGAAGAGAACGCTATTCCAGCGCAGCCCGCCTATGATCGGCTGGAAAATAAGGACGAGACATGACAGTATCAGCAATCCGATGTCAACTTCGGCCAAATGGCCCACCATCGACGCCATGTCGATACCGGAAAGCAGATACCAGATCAGCCCTCCAGATACGGCGGTCTTGAGGCCAATTGCCAACCATTTTTTAAACATCAATTTTTCCAACGGGCCGGGTTGGGCCAACCCTTAACACCTTACCACCAGCAAGTCACGGCGATGCGATAGCGTTATTCGGCTGGCTGAAGCGGAGCGGCACCCGCTTGCGTCCCCAGTCACCGGCGGGGCCATCAAATACCCCCGCCACAGGCGTTCCACAATCGGCACAGTTGCCCGTATGGTTGCCCTCAAAACTGATATTCCATTCGGATAATAAGTACCAATCGCGCCCGATTAGTATACCCCCGCATTTGTGACAGTAGGTGCTCTGCGCGTCGTGATCATGAACATTGCCAACGTACGCGTATTGCACACCATTCTCTTTGGCTATGTACCTGGCGCGCAGTAGTGTTTCGGGTGGCGTGCGCGGCTTGTTCATCATCTTCCAGTCAGGATGGAAGGCTGAGAAATGCAATGGGACGTCTGGCCCCAAGTGCTTTACCACCCAACTAGTTAGTTCATCAAGTTCTCGGTCGGAATCGTTCTCGCCGGGGATCAATAGATCTGTGATCTCAAACCAGACATCCGTCTCATGCTTCAGGTATTTCAATGTATCGAGCACAGCGTCGAGTTTAGCCGTACAGAGTTCCTTATAGAAATGTTCGGTGAATGCTTTGAGATCGACATTAGCGGCATCTATGACGCTGTAGAACTCAGCCCTTGGATCGGGGCAGATGTAGCCTGCCGTCACCGCAACATTCTTGATCCCACGCTCCCGGCAGGCCCTTGCCGTATCCATTACGTATTCCAAAAAAATCACTGGATCATTGTATGTATAGGCGACGGATCGGCAGTTAGTCTGGGCCGCGGCAGCGGCAATCTGCTCGGGCGAAGCCTGAACCTGCAACTTGTCAAATTCGCGCGCCTTGGAGATGCTCCAATTTTGGCAAAATTTGCAAGTTAGATTACATCCGGCAGTGCCAAAACTGAGGACTGGCGTGCCGGGTAGAAAATGGTTTAGGGGTTTCTTCTCAATCGGATCAATGCAAAAGCCGCTTGAGCGGCCATAAGTGGTCAGCACTACCTCTCCATTCTCGACCGCACGCACATAGCAAAGCCCCCGCTGCCCTTCACGCATGCGGCATTGACGCGGGCAGATATCACATTGCACCCGTCCGTCATCGAGCTTGGACCAATATCTGGTTGCGACCGTCGACATGAATACATTATAGCGCAACCAAACGCATACCGATATAGGTAGAAAAGAGCCGTGGATACGAAGAGGGCTTTTCTCTATCGCAGCGGCGAAAACCTCCGCAAGACAGAGCTAGACTGAGGTATGCCGCCTCAATGACATGGCAGCGTTCGAAATATCGTTCGGTATACTTCGTCTTGGAACTTATTATAAACTCTATGAGAAATTAACTGCGCATTGGCGCGAGGTTCTTCCGGGGATCGTTTGTGAGTTCGAATACGAGGATGTGATAGCGGATCAAAAACGAGAAACCGCCGATCCCCTGCGATTCTGTGACATGGAGAGGAAAGATGCCGGATATAGAGTTCTACAATACATACCGTACCGTTAGTACTGCTAGCGTAGCGCAGGTGCTCTGCTCTATCTATCAAGGTTCGGTAGAGTAGTGGAAGCAATATGAACGGCACTTGAAGCCGATGATAGTGTCATTAGGTCAGCCGTCATAATCAGAAAAATTTCAATTAAACAACGATTGGATATAGTCAACTTCCTCAATCGGATTCCAAAAAGGATTGTTATCGATAAATGATATCAATCACCTTAAAGATATTTTTACAACGTAGGTTCAGAATAGTGCTGATGAACTGTTGCCAGTTGAAAATGGACTAAGGTGATCTGTAAGATCACAGAAGTTATGGTATAAATTGTATAAGTGAGATAGCTGCCGCTGCAGATGCATATGTTAACTGTCGCTATAGAAAATCAAATGGAATGGTGAACTGAGCATCAAAATGAGAACGTCAACCAAAGAACCCTCTGGCGGTATCATAAAGAGCGAAGACCCGCCACAGAAAATGCTAGAGAAGCTGATTAACCTCTATATTCTCGGAAAGCTAGATCAGTCTTTGACCGTGGCGAAAAAAATCATCAACCGGTTTCCCAATTCAGCCCGTCTTTATAA
>CAYXUT010000031.1:0-20814 GCA_964468005.1 uncultured Magnetovibrio sp.
CTGAACATTGAGTTTCACCGGTATGTCAATTTTGGCGGCTTCCTGGAAGGTATCACCACGTTGAAGGAAGGAATGCCGGCGCCAACCTTTATCCGCGATGGCGTTGCCGACCGTGTCCTACACAAAGACCTGGCCAACCTTAGTGGCATTTCCGACGCGCAGGAATTGAACCGCCTGTTTGGGCTCTTGGCCTTCAATACGGCCCGCGAGGTCACCATGGACGATCTCGCCAAGGCAGCCGGTGTCGCCAAAAACACGCTACGGAAATATCTGGATTATCTGGAATCTGCCTTCCTAATCCGCCGAATGCCCAGGGTCGACAAGAATGCCAGGCGTTTTCAGCGCCAGGTTTCCTTTAAGGTCTATTTGACTGCGCCCTGCCTCTACTCTTCACTGTTCGCGCCGGTGCTAGCCACCGAACCGCAGTTCCAACGCCTGGCCGAAACCGCGCTTGTCGCGCAGTGGTTGGGCTCACCGGCCATGGCTAATCTCGTTTATGCCAGTTGGCGCGGTGGAAAGATCGATTTGCTTGCCTTGCACCCAGAAACTGACCGCCCGGACCATGTCTATGAAATGGACTGGAACAATTCATATCCGTCATCTGGCAAGGGGCCGGAGAAGTTAGTGCGATTCGTCGAGGGCAACAATCGCCAAGCCCAGAACTATATCCTGACCCGCTCTGTAGCGCGGCCCGCATCCATGCACGGCATTGAAATCACGCTTGCTCCAATCGCACTTTATGCTTATTGGCTCGAACGCGACCCGATGCTGCGTAAATTCCACGACTGACCCGCTTATCTACTTACGAGGATCTTTTCCATATGAAATTCGTCAGCTTCCTAACCTCGGACGGCCCGACCGTTGGCCTCCTCACTCCTGAAGGCGTTGTTGACCTTTCCCAAGCCGCGCCGCGCCTGCCCAGATCCATGAAAGAACTCTTAGTCAAATATGGAACCGATCTTTCGGCTGTTGTGCGCACCAAGCGCGACGTGGCGCCGGTGCCTTTGGATAAAGTCGATTTACTACCCGTCTTGCCAGATCCAAATAAAATAATCTGCATCGGCCGAAATTATGCCGCACATGCCCGCGAAGGTGGTGCAGAGCCATTGGAATATCCTGATATTTTCATGCGAGCCGCAACTTCACTCGTCGCGCATAACAAGCCGATCATCCGTCCTCAGTGTTCCGAGACGCTGGATTACGAAGCCGAGCTAGTTTTTGTCATTGGCCAGAAAACCCGGCATGCGACGGAAGAAAACGCGCTTGATGCCATCGCCGGCTATTCCATGTTCAACGAAGGTTCGATCCGCAATTACCAGCGCAAGGCGACACAGTGGACGCCAGGTAAGAACTTCGATAAGACCGGTGCTTTTGGCCCGGCCCTGGTGACACCGGACGGCCTGCCAGAGGCCATGCACGGCGTACGTATTCAGACGCGTCTCAATGGCGAGACCATGCAGGATGCCAGCACATCTGACCTGATTTTCCCGGTCAGGCGCTTGGTCGCCATCCTTAGCGAAATCATGACGCTGGAACCGGGCGACGTCGTCGCCACTGGCACGCCTGAGGGCGTTGGCCATGCGCGCCGACCACCGGTCTGGATGAAGGCTGGCGATTACGTTGAGGTCGAAATCGCGGGTCTCGGCGTCTTAGCCAACACGATTGTGGATGAGAATTAAAACTCCGGCACCTTAACCCGTCAGCGTCTGCCAGCCGAAATCGGCCTCGTAACCCAATAGTGCACCAGCTTCCAGATCGAACAGCCAGCCGTGCAATGTCAGACCGCCTTCTTCGACCCGACGTTTGACCCAGGGGAAGGTTATTAAATTGCTAAGCGAAACATTAACCGCCTGACGCTCGACCCGGCGCAACTGGTCCTCGCCCGTGAGGCTCTCATCGAGCGCCGGTGCAACGATCTGCATCCAGTCCTCGATGAACTCGTGTTGATTGGTGTTGGCATAGCCCTCGCACAAGCATTTGATGCCGCCGCAATGGGAGTGGCCAAGCACGATGATGTGTTTGACGGCGAGGTCGCGGACGCCAAACTCGATGGCTGCACTGGTGCCGTGGTAGTGGCTATCGGGCTGGTAAGGCGGCACGAGATTGGCGACGTTGCGTACGACAAACAACTCACCCGGTTCAGCATTGGCAATGATCGATGGATTGACCCGACTGTCGGAACACGCAATGACCATGATGTCCGGACTTTGCCCTTTCTCCACTAGTGCGCGGTAGAATTTCGGCTGATCTTCGTAATAAATCTTGCGGAAGGACCTGAACCCTTCAATTAGTTTTTCGATGGCCATGGCCAACAAGGTAGGGGCTTCCTGCAGTCAATCAAGGGCAGACATGAAAAACGCCCCGGGGGAGGACCGGAGCGCTGTCGTTTCACAACGTCAAAGCGGCGTTAGGCAGCTTTGACATTGAATGCTTTAAGGTTTTTCGTGACCTGAGCCTGCATCGGCTTGAGCGCATCGTTGGTGGCGGCCTCTTGGCCACCCTGACCTAATTTCAGCCCGCATCCTCCAAGATCATTGCCGCGCATTTCTCACCGATCATGATAGCGGGTGCGTTAGTGTTTCCGGAAACAACGCTTGGCATGACCGAGCAGTCGGCAACCCTTACTCCTTCAACGCCGTGAACCCGCAGCCTGGCGTCAACCACGGCGCGCGGATCATTGCCCATGCGGCAGGTCGAGGTCGGGTGGAAGATGGTGTTACCCTTCTCGCGAGCGTATTGAAGAAGTGCCTCGTCGGTGACGCATTCGGCGCCGGGCTCATACTCCCGTGTTACATATCTCTCGAAGGCCGGTGACTTGGTGACGTGTCTCAGCATCTTCAAGCCTTCAATCATGATCCGCCGATCATAATCGGTGGAAAGGTAGTTGGGCGTGATCTTTGGATGCTTGAGCGGATCATTGGACTTGATCATGATCTCGCCCCGGCTTTCAGGCCTGAGTTGACAGACAGATATGGTGACGCCCGAAAACGGGTGCAGATCACCGCCAATCTTGGTTGCGGAGAACGGAATGAAATGAACTTGCGCATCGGGTGTCGCCGAACTCGGTAGGACTTTGGTAAAAATACCCACGTGGCCGGCACTAAAGGTCATGGGCCCGCGCCTGAATAGCGCATATTGCAACCCGGTCCAGGCGCGACGGACGAGATTGTTGATGTCATCATTAACTGAGATACGCTTGTTCAACTCCATAACTAGCCGCGCCTGATAGTGGTCCTGCAAGTCTGCGCCCACGCCGGGGCTGTCATGGACCACATTGATGCCGAGTGAACTGAGATGCTCTGCCGGTCCGACACCTGAGAGTTGCAGGAGTTGCGGCGAATTAACCGCGCCGCTAGCTAGAATGACCTCACTATTGACCTTAACCGTCTTTATCTGGCCATGATGGCTATAAGTGACCCCTGTCGCGCGCTTTCCGTAAAACTCCAGCCTCATCACCATGGCATCCGTCTCAATGCTCAGGTTCTGGCGGTGGCGAATGGGCTTCAAGTATCCGACAGCCGAAGAACAACGCCTTCCCTCGATCGACGTGGTCTGAAAGTTGCCGACACCTTCCTGATTGGCGCCGTTGAAATCATCGTTGGGTGGAATGCCGGTCTCAACCGCCGCTTCAATGAAAGCCCTGCAGATCTCGCGTTCATCACGGATATCGGAGACCTGTAACGGCCCGCCGGTACCGTGGAATTCGTCTAAGCCACGTTCCTGGTTCTCGGATTTGCGAAAATAGGGCAGGACCTCCTCAAAGCTCCAGCCCTTGTTTCCTAGCTGGCGCCAGTGGTCATAGTCCTCCTTTTGGCCACGAATGTAGACAAGGCCGTTAATGGCGCTTGAGCCGCCAAGTACCTTGCCACGCGGCCAGAGAATGGAACGACCAGCAACGCCCTCTTCGGGTTCCGTTTTGTAGCCCCAAGACAAGGGCGAGATCATGTTGCGGTAATAACCGATTGGGATATGGATCCAGATATTCCGATCTTTCGGCCCGGCCTCTAGCAAGAGCACCCGATTGCTTGGATCTGCCGACAGGCGGTTGGCTACCGGACATCCCCCGGAGCCCGCACCAACAACGATATAGTCGAATCCCCCACTCATAGTTTATTTGTTTCCTTCTTTTACTCACCATCGGGCAAGGGCCCAAGATGCTCCGCCCTGTGCGACATAATCTCCATGCCGAAGTCTCTGCCCGGGATCGAGGGCTGGCGCGCGCCGCCGAGTTTGAGCCCCAGGCGCTTGGCAAGCAAGCGCGTGCCGTAGGCAATGAAATTCTCAACCGAGCTCATCATGAAGATGATGAAAGGCAATCGCCCGCGGCAGATGCGCTCGGTCTCGACGATGACTTCCGGCATTCCTACCATCATTAGCTCATAGATCGTGACCTCCGGATCAAACAGGCCCGGCGCGGGGAACATGCCGATTGCGCCAGCCCTAAGCGAACTGGGAAACTGAATGTCGGGAAGTCCAGAAAAAATATCGTAGGCGCCTTCGGCATCCTCCATCAATTGGTGATGTATCTCCGCTGCACCTGGCTTGTTTAAACTCAGAAGATGGATTTAATTGGACAGCATTAACGCCCGAAAACTTCTAGGATATACGCACAAAAAGGCTACATCGCATGAGCAAAGTTGTCGTCATTACCGGGGCTGCGCGTGGCATAGGTCTCGCCACCGCTATCAAATTCCTTGCCGAGGGCTGGCGGGTCACCATGTTAGACGTCGACGGCGAATGCCAAGATAAGGCCTTTGCAGCGCTCAAACACCGCAAGGGGGCGCTCTCCATCCATTGTGACGTCTCCAAACCAGGGCAAGTTGCCGACGCCGTTGAAAAAACTGTGGCCGAGTTTGGCCGCATTGATACGCTGGTGAACAACGCCGGCATTGCCGTCTTCAAGCCAGTCATGGAGACCACTTACGATGAATGGTCGGATGTTATAGCGACTAACCTTTCGGGGCCTTTCATCTGCACCCAGGCCTGCGTGCCGATCATGCTGGAAGGCGGCGGCGGCAACATTATCAATATCACCTCGATCTCGGGTGTTCGGGCCTCGACGCTCAGGGTTGCCTATGGTACTTCCAAGGCCGCCTTGATGCATTTGACCAAACAATTGGCTGCGGAACTTGGGAACCAGAGGATCCGGGTCAATGCCGTCTCGCCTGGGCCGGTTGACACCGCCATGGCCAAGCAGGTTCACACGCCGGACATCCGCGCCGACTATCATGACGCCATACCGCTCAACCGATATGGTGAGGAACACGAACTAGCAGAAGCCATCTTCTTTCTAAGTTCCGACAGAGCTAGCTACATTAACGGTGCCATACTGAACGTGGATGGCGGTTTCGCGGCATCGGGGATCGGTTTACCTAGCTTGCGCAGCGAGCCGAACGGATGATTTTCTGAATAGCCGGTTAAATTTCGGAGCCTGAATATCATGGAAACCTTCGATTACATCATCATCGGCGCTGGATCGGCCGGCTGTGTCCTAGCCAACCGTCTAAGCGCCAATCCGAATAACAAGGTTCTGGTGATCGAGGCTGGTGATGAGGATAAAAACTTCTGGATCAAGGTACCGGCGGGTTTTCAGAAGCTTCTGAACCATCCAACGCTCAATTGGAACTTTAAGACTGAGCCAGAAGCCGGTGTTGGCGGCCGCTCAATCCCGATCCCTCGTGGCAAGGCGATCGGCGGTTCATCGTCAATCAACGGCATGCTTTTTGTGCGCGGACAGACGCTTGACTACGACCAATGGGCACAGCTTGGTAACCGGGGTTGGTCGTACGCGAATGTAAGGCCATTTTTTAGTAGGATTGAAAACTTCGAACGTGGCGGCGACGAATTGCGCGGAGTAAGCGGGCCCCTCAATGTCGCCGACATGCGTGAGCGCCATGAGATGATCGACGCCTTCATTGAAGCCGGTGTCGAGTGCGGCTTTGAGCGCAACCCCGACTACAACGGCGCGCGCCAGGACGGGTTCGGCTATTACCAGGTGACACAAAAGAAGGGTCAACGCGTCAGCGCCGCCGATGCCTACCTGACGCCGGTCCGGACCCGGGCCAACCTCAAAGTTATTGCCAATGCTCGGACCAAACGCCTAGTTATTGATGGCAGGCGCGTCTTTGGCATCGTTTATGATGCCGACGACAAGGAGTTCGAGGCCCACGCGGGGCGCTCCGTGATAGTCTCGGCGGGCACGGTTCAGTCACCGCAATTGCTCGAACTTTCCGGGATAGGCCAACCCAAATTACTGCAGGGTTATGGCATCAAGGTCAAGCATGCCTTGGCGGGCGTTGGTGAGAACTACCGCGACCACTATACCGCCAGGATAAACTGGCGAGTCAAACAGCCGATAACACTCAACCAACAGGCCCGAGGGTTAAGCCTCGCGCGTGAGATATTGAAGTATTTCCTCGCGGGTCGCGGGGTTCTCACTTTCACCGCTGGCATCGGTCATGGTTTCGTGCGCACGCGCCCAGAGTTGGAAACGCCCGACTGCCAGTTCTTTTTCGCCCATGCCAGCTTCGGCGATATCAATACCCGCGCGCTTGAAAAAAAGCCTGGCATGACGATTGGCGTCTGTCAGTTGCGGCCGGAAAGTCGAGGCTCGATCCACATCGGCTCAGTTGATCCGTTAGCTGACCCGATCATCCGACCGAATTTTCTGGCCGATCAAATCGACCGAGACACATTGGTTGCCGGTCTCAAGATCGCGCGGCAGATCGGTGAAGCGCCGGCCCTCGCTAAATATACCGTTCACGAAATGAAACCCGGCGCGGATTGCCAAACCAACGCGGCACTGCTCGATTACGTGCGCATGACGGGCGCCACGGTCTATCACCCCATCGGCACCTGTCGCATGGGTATCCGCGATGATGCCATGGCTGTGGTCGACGAACGCTTGCGCGTACATGGCCTCGAAGGCCTTCGTATTGTCGATGCCTCGGTGATGCCGACCATGCCGTCGGGCAATACCAACGCGCCGGTATTGATGGTCGCGGAAAAGGCCGCCGATATGATCATCGAGGATGCGGGTTAGTCGTCTGGTTCCGCCGAAAGGCGAACACGTTTTTCTTCGCGCTAGCCTGCACTTGGAACGACGCGGTGGAGTGAGTTTATTTGCGTTTTCTTACGATACTGTTGCGGTATTTCCAACTTTGCGGATCAGTAACAATCTGTGACGATGACTTTTTGGCACGGTGGGCGATAGCCCAGATCAGCGTATCAGCATGGTATGTCAACCGTCCAAACGCGGTACCAAACACTGTTGGCAGAAACGTTAACCCGTCGGCGCCAGATCGGATAGCGCGACCCGCCCGTTCAGATCTCATCCCTCGGTCCTTTGTTCGCCGCCGCTGCTTCCAGGATGAGCCGGTCGGCATCGGCAACCACCTTGGCAATCTCGGCCAGCGCATCGGTACTCGGCAGGCCATCCGGGTCGGGAGCCTTGATGAGTTCCATGCATTTGTCCCGGGCCTGGTCAATGGCAGTGCGGCGGTTGATTTTCTCGTAATTGTCGCGGTCCTCGCGCATGAAGACATCAGGGCTGTGCTGTTGACGGCAACGGTTCAGGGTATGGGCGCTGTCGAGAAAATGACCGCCGGTTCGGATCTGTGAAGCTTCGGCCCAGTTGAGCTCTTCGTCATCAATGTCGTTGACGCGGATGAAACGCCGCAACATGGCGCCAAGTTCGTTATCGAGCACCGCCTGCACAGGGCTGAATACGGTGGCGCATTCCAATTGCCCGACGCCGCCCAGTATATCAGCGCCGGCCAACGCCACCGTCTGGCAGATGAGCGACCGCTCGGCCAAGGACTGGCTGTCGACGTCGGGCGTATCGGAGCCGGCACCGTATGTATGGGCCATCAGCCCAAAACCCCGTTTGACCGTCTGGATGGCCATGGCGGCACTCTGTAGCGATTCGACACAGGATTGCAGTGAGCTGCCGGTGCGCATGTCAAGGGTGAACATCAATGGTGTCGCGATCACCGGCGTGCCGGGTGCCAGGATATGGGCCATGGTGACCATTGCTAGGACCTCGGCCGCGGCCATCATGGCCAAGCCGGATGGCGAAAGGGGGGCGGTGCCACCGGCGGTCGGTAGACTGCAGGCGTGGATAGGCATGCCATGGTGGCCCGCTTGGATCATCGCTTCCAGGTCCATCACTTTGAATTCCAATGGCGAGAACGAACAGACGATGCAGCTTGCCACAGGCCTTTTGCGCAAAACATCTTCGCCGCCTGCGGCGATGGTGGCGATGCGCATCAGGAACTCGACGTTCTCCTTATTGTAGGGCTGGATCCAACAGTGCTTATCGGTGCGTCCAACCATCGAGGCGAAGCCGTGGATGTCGGAGGTCAACTCCGATACTCCGAAAACGAACGGATGCGCAATGAAGCCGACTTGGTCCAGGCCATTGGCAACCTTGGCGATGGTCTTCACGTCGTCGAGCATCATGTTGCGATAGTTCGATGTTTCGGGCTCAACAAAGCCGTGCCCGCCAGTGCCGGTGCGCATGACGAAACCACCATCACCTCGTGGAAGGTGCAAATCGCGTTCCGGACGTTTGCCGCAAAGCACAGTTGATTTCGGCGTTGCCGCAAGCGCCTCGTCGATCTGCTCGTCAAAAAACCTGAGCCGGTCGCTGGTTGCGCCGGGCTTGGCACCGGCCTTGACCAGTGCCTTGTAGGCTTCCTTGTGGACGACGACGACGCCGTAATCGCGCACTAGTTCACGCGCGCGGGTTTTTAACTTTTCGAGATTAGCCTCGTCGAGCATGCCGAAGGCCGGACGGGTGAGCGGGCCCGCTTCCTGAAAAGCCGTTGGCTGGATGGGTTGGTCTTCAAGATGGGGTGGCCGTGCGCGCCGCCGGCGTTTTCGTGTTTTCGTTTGTTCCATAATTCTCCCTCGCGCTTCGGGGTTTAAAAATCATGGCACACACCGTTTCGACTCACTGCCTGCGGACTTGAGCTACCCTGGTCTTATACCATCAAAACGCACCGTAATCATATCTCAGGTGTCCGCAGGTTTCCGGTGTCGCCGCCAAGAAACGGCCGACGTTGACCATAGTAGTCGCGCGCGTCGAGCTCGCTGTGGTGATTCTGTATGGCGACATGATGGTTATGGACATTCGGATGCTGGCCGGTTGGAGCGTCTCCAGCGCGTTTGTGGACACGGCCCTGTTGAACAAAGCCATCTCCTTCAGCCTGACCGTCTGGGACCGAGCGGAGATCGGTTCCGGCCTCACTGCTATTCTTAACGCCACGACGTTCATGTTCACCGTCTTTATGTCGCACATTTCCGCCAGCGACGAGAAAACTTCGCTTCTCAAGATTTTAGTTTTTCGCCGGACCCGGCGGAGCTGCGGTGATAATCGGCACTGAAGCCTTCGAGACACTCGGTTCTGGCATGTCGGCGCAACTGGCGTTCGCCGGCGTATCGACGACCTGGGCCTATATCCTCTACTTTCGGTTTTTGGTCACGGTAGGCGCCACCAATCTGTCGCTGGTGACTTTCCCGGTGCTGGCGAGTGCTGAGGTGCTTGGCATTGTGGTCTCGGACAAAGTCTCTTTATCCAAGCACCTCGCCGCTACGCGATGATCGGTCTCGGCCCTGCCACGGTCGACGGGCGGTTGTTCAAGGTCCTGAGAAGGCGACCCGCCTAGGCGGCGCGTTTTTGTCTGCCTTCGCCATTGATT
The DNA here is from genome assembly GCA_964468005.1 of uncultured Magnetovibrio sp. GTDB lineage: Bacteria > Pseudomonadota > Alphaproteobacteria > Rhodospirillales > Casp-alpha2 > TMED8. Next base: position 9,702 of record CAYXUT010000031.1, read on the forward strand.
CTAGACTTCTTGTCCCTGGGCCTCCGGGTGTTCTTGTTGTGACCGTTGTTCTTGTTGTTGAGCCGCCTCGCTTTGTGGCCCTGCTTCCGCGCTGGCCCCGCCGGCTCGTCTCCGATTACCGCGAGCCGCATGCCGATCAAGCGCTCTATATCACGGAGATACCCCCGCTCCGCCGCATCACAAAAAGATACCGCCGTGCCGTCGGCGCCGGCGCGTGCCGTCCGCCCAATTCGATGTACATAACTTTCGGGATCGTTGGGTAGCTCGAAGTTGACAACGTGACTGACCGCATCGACGTCGATGCCGCGCGCCGCGATATCGGTGGCGACCAGGACACGGGATTGCCCGGCACGGAAGCGTTTCAAGGCGCGCTGGCGCGCACCCTGCGACTTGTTGCCGTGGATGGCGTCAACTTCGATGCCGCGCTTTTCCAGCTGGTCGGCGACGCGATTGGCGCGGTGCTTGGTCCGCACGAAAACGATGACCCTGGACATGTCCGGCGCTCCCAGGACATCGGCCAAAAGCGGAATCTTGGCCTTGGCCTCAACGTGATGGACGCGCTGGTCGATACGCTCAACCGGGGTCGCTTGCTTAGTAACTTCAATGCGCATAGGGTCGCTCAAAATCTCGCCGGCAAGCTTGGCAATGTCACCCGGCATGGTGGCCGAGAACAAAAGCGCCTGACGGCGCTTAGGCAAAGCCTGGGTAATCTTGCGCACGTCGCGCACGAAGCCCATGTCGAGCATACGATCGGCCTCGTCGAGAACGAAGTATTCGACGCTGTTTAACTTAACGCGGCGTTGCCCCATGAGGTCGAGCAGGCGGCCTGGTGTGGCGATTACGATGTCGACGCCGCGCATGAGCGCATTGACCTGCGGTTTCTGGCTGACGCCGCCAAAGATCACGGCATGGCGCAGGTGTAGGTGTTTGGCGTAGGTGCGAAAGTCGTCGCCGATTTGGATCGCTAGTTCGCGCGTCGGCGCCAGGATCAGGGCCCGCGGATCACGCCGGCGGGTCTTGCTGTCAATTTTGAACAGCCGGTCGAGGATTGGCAGCGCAAAGGCACCGGTCTTGCCGGTGCCGGTCTGGGCAATGCCCAAGACGTCACGGCCCTTCAAAAGTTGTGGAATGGCCTGGGCCTGGATTGGCGTCGGCGTAGTGTGCTTGCGCGCCAGCAAGGCGCGCTTGATCGGATCGGCGAGGCCGAACTCCGAGAAATTTTGAATGGTCACTAAAGTGTTTCCTAAAGTCAGCCGCGAGACAAGCCGAACCATCGGCACAGCCTTGCGGTCTACCTGGCTCCGGGCGCGGCCGGAGTGGTAGTTTTTTTGATTATTGTTCCCGGGAAATGGCGCCGGAAAAACGGCACTTCGCGCTATCGCGAGACAATCTGCGTGCCGGATATGCCCCCGCCCTTGTAAAAAGTCAAGGAAATTAATAATTTATTTTCAATGCTCTACAAGCGCGCCGCTAATTTCATGCCCTCGCGAATGGCGCGTTCGGCATCAAGTCCGATGGCCTCGGTGGCACCGCCGATGCGGTGCACGTTAATACCGGCATCAATCAGCGGCGCTTCCAGATCAAAAAGTGGCTCCTGGCCGGCGCACAGGATCACCGTGTCGGCCTCAAGCAGGCGCGGCTCGCTATCCAAGGTGATGTGCAGCCCATCGGCACTGATTTTTTCATAGGTCGCGCCGCAGATCTGTTTGACGCCATGGCGTTTCAGCGTGGCGCGGTGGATCCATCCGGTTGTCTTGCCTAGGCTTCGGCCCATGGGTCCATCGGAGCGCTGAACCATGGTAATTGCATGGCGGCTTTCCAACGGTCCTCCATCCGTATCGACCCAGTGCGCGCGGAAGGCTTCGGGTTCCGTGAAACTGGCGTCACCGGATTCCAACAAATATAGCGCCACATCGAAAGCAATACCGCCACCGCCGATGATTACTACCCGCTTACCCACCTCGACGTTTCCGGAAAGCACGTCGGCATAATTAGAGTGGTTTTCACCATCGAGCCCAGCGAGATCGGGTCGGCGAGGAGTTACGCCGCTTGCCAACACGACGTCGTCATACCTCGCCTCGATCAACTTATCCGCCTCGGCGCGCACCCCCAGTCGCATTTCAACACCGCCTTCATCAAGATGGTAGCGAAAGTAGCGCAACGTCTCGTCGAATTCGTTCTTGCCGGGAATTCGCCGGGCTAGGTTGAGCTGCCCGCCTATTCTGTCTGCCGCCTCGATCAGTGTTACATCATGGCCGCGTCTCGCCAGGACATCCGCCGCCGCCAGCCCCGCCGGTCCCGCACCGACAACGGCGATGCGCTTAGTTTCATCCGCCGGACCCCAGGTTATTTCCGTCTCGAAACAGGCACGTGGATTTACCAGGCAACTCGACACCTTGCCGACGAAGTAGTTGTCCAGGCAGGCTTGGTTGCAAGCGATGCAGGTGTTGATGGCGGCGGCTGCGCCGGCCTTAGCCTTCGCGACGAAATCGGCATCGGCCAGGAATGGTCTCGCCAATGACACCATGTCACCGAAACCTTGCGCCAAAACGCTTTCGGCAACTTCTGGCGTATTGAGGCGGTTGGAAACGACCACGGGAATATCAACAGCGTCCTTAATGCGAAGGGTGTCGGCGACAAAGGCGGCGCGTGGCACGGCCTGGGCGATGGTTGGGATCGGTGCTTCGTGCCAACCGATGCCGCTATTGATAATGTCGACCCCGGCCGCCTCGAGCTCACGCGCGAATACCAAGGCCTCGTCGGCAGGCTGCGCGTTGTCAACGAGATCAAGTACCGACAAGCGGAACATGATAACAAAATCATCCCCGACTTCGGCGCGGGTGCGGTGCACCACCTCTAAGGGTAGACGCATGCGATTCTCGGATGAACCACCCCATTCGTCTTCACGCCGGTTGGTGCGAGGTGCGAGGAACTCGGTTAGCAGATAACCTTCCGAACCCATGACCTCTATGCCATCGTAGCCGGCTTCTTTCGCCAACTTTGCGGTGTTGCCGTAAGCATCGATGGTGGCAACAATGTCATCCGAAGTCATCTCACGCGGCGTGTGGCGGTTGATGGGGGCCTGGATCGGCGATGGCCCGACGTTATCGGCGTGGTTGCCATACCGACCTGAATGCAGGACCTGCAATAGCACATGGCCGCCGCCCGCATGCACCGCACCGGTGACGCGCCGATGTTCGACGATCTGGCTTTTGTCGTCAAAGACCGCCGCGCCATTCTTCAAACGCCCCTCCGCGTTGGGCGAGAAGCCGCCGGTAACCATTAGCTGGCAACCGCCCTCGGCACGCGAGCCCAAAAACACTGCCAGGCGCTCGAACCTATCCTTGTCTTCCAGGCCTGTGTGCATGGAGCCCATGAGTATGCGGTTCGATAATGTCAAGTGGCCGACGCGGATCGGCTCGAACAGGTGTGGATAGTTTGTCATGGGCTTTTTCCAAAAAGCGGGTAATCCTTGAGCGCCACGTAATGGGCGCCGCCACGGCCGAGATGGCTTTGGAACAGCGTCACGGCTTCCACTGAAAAAGGCGCGGTGGAGAAAGCGCCATTGGCACCGAAATAATCACGGAGATCAATCTGCTGTCTCCTGAACCTGGCCAAGGTTACATGCGGTTTGAACTTTCGCCCCTCGGGCTTGAACCCGGCGCGCAAGGCGGCCTTCTGTACCTTGGCTTGGAGTTGTAGCAAGGCCTCGTTCGCCTCGACACCGGCCCAAATGGCCCGCAAACGCGATTTGTTGGAGAAATGCCCGATGCCGAAAAAGGCAATATTGAAAGCGGGCATTTGGATGTCATCGAGTGCCGTATTGAGATCACTCGCGCCCCTGCCGTCGGTTTCGCCAATGAATCTGAGCGTCATATGCATATTCTCGGTGTTAACCCAGCGCGCGCCAGAAATGCCGGAACAGAGCATGCCAAGGACCAGGCGGATATCCGGCGGAAGCGCAATGCCAACAAATAGACGCATGGCTGAACCTCTATTCACGCTTCACGGCGCGGCACTCCAATGGGCATCTTGAATATCCTAGATACGTTGCACTACGTCACCGGTCAACACCAGGGCTTCTCAAGGCAGGTTAACAGCCAATTGCGCAGGCGTCATAGTGGTCAAAGAACGAACGCGCATGAACTGCGGGAACAACGCGCGGCGCCAGGAGGGCCCGGTTCCGTCGTCAAGATGCTTTCCCGTAAGCGCGCTGAAACCGAGCGGAAGAAATCAAGGACGTTGCCGACCACTTCGTCCGCCAACTGGTAGTGCGCACAGGCAGACGAAGTCACCCCGCCAACCAAAAAGTCCGGCACCTCAAGCACGGCGTTCTCTAACAGCTTAGCTGCGGCGGACCAGTTTTCGGCTTCACTGTCGGCGGCAATGAAAGGACGTAGATTGCCCATGGCCTTGTCACTGTTTTTGCGCCCGTGCAACGAGTTCGCGAACCACCGGGACAAGCCTGTTGACGATCACCTGGACACCTTCGACGTTGGGGTGGACGCGGTCAGCTTGGTTGAGAGCGGGATCGGCGGCAACGCCTTCCAGAAAGAACGGATCAAACAGCACGCCATGCTTTTTCGCCAATTTTGGATAGATGGCGTTAAACTTAGCACCATATTCCTTGCCCAGGTTGGGCGGCGCCTTCATGCCTGAAAGCAGTACGGCTAAGCCCCGGGCTTTCACGTCGCCGACAATGGCATCGAGATTACGCTCGGTCTCTGCCGGTTCAAGGCCGCGCAACCCGTCATTGGCGCCGAGCTCGATGATAATCGCTTCGGGCTTATCGGCGAGCGCCCAGCCTAGCCTCGTTCGGCCGCCGGCGGAGGTGTCGCCCGAGACACCTGCGTTGATCACTGTCACATCGAGACCATCGGCCTTGAGCGCGCGCTGCAATTGAGAGGTAAAAGCGTCCGCCTTTACCAGCCCGTAGCCCGCGGTCAGGCTATCGCCGAGCGCTAGAATCTTAACCGGTTCCGCCACCGCCACACCAGCGCCAAGCCAAACGGCCACGCCGACCAAACCTAGATTAACGCTCCGAAATCCCTTGCGCCGGAGGATGTTGCGCCACACATTCATTTGCGATGGATAGCAACCCGACTATGCCTCCGGCAATTGAAATTATCGATCTTCATCTGACACTGACCTCTGACGCCGGACCGGTGCATGTACTGCGCGGCGTCAATCTTGAGATCACGCGTGGTGAGACCGTCGGCATCGTTGGACCTTCAGGCTCGGGGAAGACGTCGCTTCTAATGGTCGTCGCCGGGCTGGAAGGGACGACTACCGGTCATGTCGCTGTTGCCGGCACGCCATTCAAAGGCCTCGATGAGGACGCCCTGGCGCGGTTCCGCCGCGATCATGTGGGGATCGTCTTTCAAAGTTTCCATCTGGTGCCGACTATGACGGCATTGGAGAACGCCTCTCTGCCGCTTGAGTTTGCCGGACGTAGTAATGCGCTTGAGAAAGCGCGCGAGCAATTGGAACTGGTTGGTCTGGGCGAGAGGTTTGGTCACTACCCCGGACAGCTCTCTGGCGGCGAGCAACAGCGTGTTGCCTTGGCCCGCGCTTTCGTTGGTCAACCGACGATCCTTTTGGCGGATGAGCCGACAGGCAGCCTGGACCAGGGTACCGGCGAGGCGGTGGTGGAGGCGCTGTTCCGACTGCGGGCCGAGCATGGGACGACGTTGGTACTGGTCACCCATGCGCCGGAACTTGCAAACCGCTGTGGGCGCATCGTGCACCTTGCCGACGGCCAGGTGGTCGGTAATTCAAGCGCCGAGCCGGACCGGATTGTCGGCGTTGACTGACTGGAGCCTCGTCGTCACGCTGCTCAGGCGAGAGCTCAGGGGCGGCCTTCGGGGGTTTTACGTTTTTTTATCAAGCCTCTTCCTAGGCGTTGCAACCATTGCCGGGGTGGGGAGCGTCGGTTCCTCCGTAACCGCCGGGCTTAAGGCTGACGGCCAGAGATTACTTGGGGGCGATGCTGATCTTCGGCTATTGCACCGTGACGCTACGGATGCGCAACGAACTTGGCTCCAAGCCAATACCGCCGCGCTTTCGGAGGTCGTCAAGATGCGCGCCATGGCAAGGCCCGTCGGGCGCAGTGACAGCCGATCACTCGTCGAGATGAAGGCGGTGGATGGCGCCTATCCGCTCGCTGGTCAGTTCATTGTGGAACCGAACCGGCTCTTGCCGGAGCTACTAATTAAACGTGGCGGTGCGTGGGGCGCAGTGGTCGACGCCAATCTGTTGACGCGCCTCGGGCTGGAACTGAACGGACGGATTAAGGTTGGCGATGCTATCTATCAAGTGCGTGCCACGGTAACCCAGGAGCCTGACCGGATTGCCTCGCTGTTCAGTTTCGGGCCACGTTTGATGGTGGCTCGCGCTTCATTGGCGGATACCGGATTGATACAACCGGGGAGCCAGGTCCGTTATCACTTGCGCGCGCTATTGCCGGACGGGTTTGGTTATGAGGCCTGGACCGAACGGTTGAACAAAGTCTTTCCCGAGGCTGGCTGGCGTGTCCGGGGGGCCGCCGAAGCCGCGCCTGGGGTGCAGCGCTTCATGGATCGCATGAACCTGTTTCTGGGCTTCGTCGGATTGACGGTTTTACTGGTCGGTGGCATCGGCGTCGCCGGCACGGTATCAAGCTTTCTGGCCACAAAGACGGCAACCATCGCCACGTTGAAGTGCCTCGGCGCGCCCGGTTGGCTGGTATTCCGGCTTTATATGGGGCAAGTAATGGTGTTGGCCCTAGCCGGCGTTATGCTTGGATGTTTGGCTGGCGGTGCACTGCCCTTCGCCTTCGAAACTTTCGCCAGCGTACAATTGCCGGTGCGGCCCGTCGCCGGCTTTTATGCTGAGCCCTTGATGCTCGCAGCGATCTTTGGGTTGGCAACAGCCGCGACCTTCGCCATTTGGCCGGTCGCTCGGGCGCGCGAGGTGCCGGCAGCGGCGCTATTCCGTGACGCCGTGCAGCCGATACTAACGCGGCCGAAACGCCGTTATGTCGGCGCCGCACTTCTCGGCATCACGCTTCTCGCGGCGCTGACGCTCTGGTCGTCGTCGGACCGTTATTTTGCTTTGTGGTTCGTCGGTGGCGCCGTGGCCACCTTCGGGCTATTAGCGCTCGGCGCCAGATTGGTCATGCGCTGCGCTCAAAACCATCGAATAACAACCGACGCGACAATAAAGATGGCTCTCGGCAACCTGTACCGGCCGGGCGCGGCGACGCTCGGTGTGGTATTGTCCCTGGGTTTGGGATTGTCTGTTTTAGCTGCCATTACCCTGATAGAAGGGAATTTGGCGGCGCAGATCAACAAGCGCCTACCCGAACGCGCGCCGGCTTTCTTTTTTATGGATATCCAGCCGAACCAGGTGACAGCTTTCGACACCGCGGTAACGAAAATCAAGGGCACGAGCGGATACCAGCGTGTTCCCACGTTGCGCGGGCGCATCGTTAAGATCGCCGGCGTGCCGGTGGAAAACGCTGAGGTCGCGCCGGAATCGCAATGGGCGATACGCGGAGACCGGGCTCTGACCTACGCCGCCGAGAAGCGCTCGGACGCCAGAATTGTCAAGGGTGAGTGGTGGCCGGTCGATTATGCCGGGCCGCCGATCATCTCCTTGGATGCCGGTCTGGCACGTGGTTTCGGCATCGATGTTGGCGATACGCTTAGCGTCAACATCCTGGGCCGCCAGGTAACGGCCAAGGTCACGAGCTTGCGTGAAATTGACTGGCGCAGCTTGCGTTTCGATTTCGCTATCATCTTCGCGCCGGGCACGCTCGATTCAGCGCCGCAGACACATATTGCCGCCATCGAAGCACTTGAGATTCAGGAGAACGCCGTTGAGGCGGCAGCCACGGACAATTTCCCGAATATTTCGGCAATCCGGGTGCGCGATGCGCTTCAGGCAGCAGCGGATATGCTGGCCGGTGTCGGTGGCGCGGTCCGGGGAACAGCCGCCCTGACCGTCTTGGCCGGCGCCATCGTGCTGGCTGGGACGCTGGCGGCTGGCCGGCGCCGAAGGCTTTACGAGTCCGTCGTTTTCAAAGTTCTGGGCGCGACGCGCCGGCGCCTGGCACTGATTTTCATGGTTGAATACAGCCTGCTCGGGCTGGTGACAGGTTTGTTGGCCGCCGGCGTTGGCACGCTGATCGCTTGGGCGGTCGTTAAGTTCTTGATGAAGATGGACTGGATCTTCCTGCCGGGCACCTTAGCCTTAACCCTTGTCACCTGTGTTTTGGTAACGCTGGCGGTCGGATTCCTCGGTACCTGGCGCGCACTTGGCCATTCAGCGGCACCTTTCTTGCGCAACGAATAACGCGTTACGGTTCGATGGGTTCGGGGTCTTAGCTCATAAGGTTTAAGTGGCGAGCTTTTTATAGTCGTCACTGAGGTTTCAATATGGGCCTAGGCACCGCCCTCGTTAACGTCATGGATGCCGGCATTGATATCGATGTGGACCAAAAGAAACTGTCCGGCGTGGACCGGCGTGAATATGGTGGTTTTCGTATTGTCCTTGTACTTTCCCGTCCTGTTTTCCCTGGCCGCGTCTTTTTTATGGTCATTATCTGCCCATGAATTAGAGGATCAAAATTCAAGGGTCACGCAAAGGGTTCTTCTGCCTGCTAACGGCGATGAAATTTGTACGGCCGCCTGCTGGTTCCTATTGATTTGGAAAGCGCGCGTGCTTATTTTAGTCGGGACGATGGTTTCAACAGCCGTCCGGGCTATTCGGGCGGCAGGAGTGATGACAAGCAAGGAGTTCAAACATGGCTCTCGGACCTAACAAACGGTTTTCCCTGAACACCGGTAGCCAAGCCGAACGGATGACCGGCGCCCAGGCCCACGCGGCTGGTATCGACGCGGGTCTCCGCGCCTACATGCTTAAGGTCTACAACTACATGTGTATCGGCTTGGCGCTGACGGGTGCTGTGGCTTTTGCCACCTCAACCTCGCCAACGATGTTGCAGGCGATCTACGGCACGCCGCTACAATGGGTGGTGATGCTGGTGCCCATTGGCATGGTGTTCTTCCTGGCGGCCCGGGTGCACGCTATGAAGGCCTCTACCGCGCAGGCTGTGTTCTGGGTTTATGCCGGCCTTATGGGGCTATCACTATCGTATATCTTCCTCGCCTATACCGGCGCCAGCGTGACACGCGTGTTTTTTATCACCGCCGGTGCTTTCGCAGGGCTTAGTCTCTATGGCTACACCACCAAGAAGGACCTGTCTGGCATGGGCTCCTTCCTGATCATGGGGGTTATCGGGCTCTTGATTGCCAGCGTGGTCAATATATTCCTTGAAAGCACCGCCATGCAGTTTGCTATTTCGGTATTGGGTGTGCTGATCTTCGCCGGTCTTACGGCATATGACACACAGCGCATCAAGGCCATCTACTATGAAGGCGACGGTACGGAAGTGGCCGAGAAGAAAGCCATCATGGGCGCGCTGACGCTCTATCTGGACTTCATCAACATGTTCATCTTCCTGTTGCATCTGTTTGGCAGCCGCGAATAACCGCGGACCGAAAGATAACCAATTCCGCCGCCCGGGGTCTTCCCCGGGCGGTTTGCTTTTGTGCACACGCCCTGCATAATCGCGTCGACTTCAATCATACGATGGGGGAAACAGCATGCGCCTTAAAGATAAGGTCGCCATTGTCACTGGCTCCGGTTCGGGTTTCGGTGAAGGCATCGCCCAACGCTTTACGGAAGAAGGCGCCAAGGGCACGGTAACGACGCTAACGCAATCCATGGCCATGGAACTGGCTCCCCATAAGGTGCGGGTCAATGCCGTCAATCCGGTGTTCGGTGACACGGGCCTGACTGAAACTTTTATGGGAGGCTCCAACGAGCCCGAAACCTACGCGAAATTTTTAGACACCATTCCCTTGGGCCGGGCCTCGACGCCACTGGATATTGCCAACGCCACTCTGTTTCTGGCTTCCGATGAAGCCGAACTGATCACCGGGCTTTGCATGGAGGTCGACGGAGGACGCTGCATATGACGACCAAGAACAAGAAATTGTTGGTGACCCGGGCCTTTCCCAAAGACGTGCTTGCACGAGCGGACCGGGATTACAGCGCCACACTCAATCCGGAAGACGTGAATTGGAATAGCGACGAGCTTATTGCTCGGGCTAAGGGTCACGAGGCCATCATGTGCTCGTCTTCTAACGAGTTCACCGCCGCTGTGGTGGCAGCACTTCCAGATAGCGTCCAGATTGTCGCCACCTTTTCGGTCGGATACGAGCACATAGATATCGACGCTTTCAAGGCGAGGCGCATTACCGTGACCAATACGCCAGATGTGTTGTCGGCAGCAACGGCGGATATAGCCTTCATGCTGTTACTTTGTGCATCTCGTCGCGCCATGGAGTCCGAGCGCATGGTGCGAACCGGCCAATGGACAGGCTGGACGCCGACGCAGCTCTTGGGGCGTGGCTTGCAGGGTAAAAGCCTCGGCATTCTTGGCATGGGCAGCATCGGCGGCGAAGTGGCAGCCCGCGCCCGTGCCTTCGGTATGGAGATCCATTATCACAACCGCTCCAGACTTACGGCCGATCTGGAGCTGGGCGCGGTTTACCACGAGACCCCGGAGGAACTGCTTAAAGTATCTGAGTTCTTGTCCCTGAATTGTCCGATGACTGAGGAAATGAGGGGTTTCATCAATGCTGAGCGTATTGAACTAATGCCGAGTAACGCGGTGGTGGTCAATTCGGCGCGTGGCGGTCTTATTGATGACGAGGCGATGATCCAGGCGCTTAAGTCGGGACGGTTGTTCGCCGCAGGCCTAGATGTGTTTGATGGCGAGCCAAACGTGAACCAAGGCTATTGGGATCTTGACAACGTCTTCATGACGCCGCATATCGGCAGCGCTACGGTGGAGACACGAAACGCCATGGGTTTCCGCGCGCTCGATAACCTGGATGAATACTTCACAGGAAAAACGCCGACGGATGCACTGACCGCGTGAGTGCCGTAAGGCTTTAGTAAAGGCCCCAGTGATTTTTTGGTCCTTGACAGCAGCGGGTAATGAAGAGCTTCTGGCAAGCGCATGCCAACTTCAAATAGATTGAAGTTGAAGCTGCACGCGGCC